>DASVTS010000158.1:0-11247 GCA_036387455.1 Pyrinomonadaceae bacterium
GCTCGGCATCCGCGACCAGCTCATCTTCCCCGAGATCGATTTCAACAAGGTGGACAAGACGCGCGGGATGAACATCTCCATCGTCACCACCGCGCGCGACGACGAGCAGGCGCGGGCGCTCCTGCGCGCGCTCGGCATGCCCTTCCGCCAGTAAGGCTTTAGAGTCCGGAGAGAGAAGACAACAGTTATGGCGAAGAAATCCCTGATCGCAAAGTCGAAGCGGCCGCAGAAGTTCTCCTCGCGCGCCTACACGCGCTGCGAGCGCTGCGGCCGCCCCCGCGGCTACCTGCGCAAGTTCAAGCTGTGCCGCATCTGCTTCCGCGAGCTGGCGCTCCAGGGGCAAATCCCCGGCGTCGTCAAGTCGAGCTGGTAGTCTCCGAGGTTCATCGCCAGCAGTCGGCCGCCGCGCGCTTCGGCGCGGGCCGAAACCTGGCGAACTTAAGTGGAGTTTAAAGAGTAATGACCGACCCTATTGCCGACATGCTGACGAGGATGCGCAACGCCATCGCGGCGAAGCACTCGCGCGTGGACATCCCGGCGTCGAAGCTGAAGCTGGAAATCGCCCGCATCCTGAAGGAGGAGGGCTACATCAACAACTTCGTCGTCAAGGGCGAGGGCCCGAAGCGCACCATCCGCATCTTCCTGCGCTACGACGCGCGCGGCTCCAGCTCCATCACGCACCTCTCGCGCGTCTCGACGCCCGGCCGGCGCGTCTACCTGGGCGCGACCGACATCCCGAAGGTGCTGGGCGGCTACGGGGTCAACATCGTCTCGACCTCGCGCGGCCTGATGTCGGGCAAGCGCGCCCGCCGCGAGAACGTCGGCGGCGAGGTGCTGGCCGAAATCTACTAGGGAGACAGAAGTCAGAAGTCAGAAGTCAGAATAAGAAAAGCGGTCGCCGCCTCTTCCTTCTGTCTCCTGAATTCTGACTCCTGACTTCCTGTTTTAACCAAAGGTTAAAGTCATGAGTCGTATCGGAAAGCAAATTATCAAGGTTCCGGCGGGCGTCACGGTGACCATCAACGAGGGCGCGCGCCAGCTCGAAGTGAAGGGGCCGAAGGGGACCCTGCGGACGCCGATCCCCGAGGGCGTCTCCTTCAAGCTCGAAGGCGGGGAGTTGCAGGCCGCGCGCGCGTCGGACGACTTCCGCGCCAACCACGGGCTGGCCCGCGCGCTCGCCAACAACGCCGTCGTCGGCGTGACCGAGGGCTTCACCCGGCAGATGGACGTGGTCGGGGTCGGCTACAAGGCCGACATCCAGGGGCGCAAGATCGTCTTCTCCCTGGGCTACTCGCACCCCATCGAGTTCCCGCTGCCCGAGGGCATCGACGTCAGGGGCGAGCGCGTCGCGGCGAAGGCCTCGATCCAGCAGTACCAGCTGACGCTCACGCTCACCGGCATCGACAAGCAGAAGCTCGGGCAGGTCGCCGCCGAGATGCACGGCCTGCGCCGGCCCGACCCCTACAAGGGCAAGGGCGTGCGCTACGCCGACGTGCAGCTCAAGCTCAAGCCCGGAAAGACCGGCAAGTAGTTTTCAAGTTTAGCCCCGCGGTTCTCCGGGCGGAGAATCACCCCTTGCCTCAGGTCGGCATCGGCATGCGCGGCGGCTAAAGGAGCGAAAAGGAAATGGCAAAGAAAGACAAAGCAGCGGTCAGGAGGGCGGTGCACACGCGCATCCGCCGCCGCGTGCGCGGCAACGCCGAGCGCCCGCGCCTGGCGATCTTCCGCAGCCTCAACCACATCTACGCGCAGGTCATCGACGACGAGCGGGCGGTGACCATCGCCTCGGCCTCGACGGTCGAGAAGGACCTGCGCGGCGCGTCGGGCGGCAACATCGAGGCGGCGCAGCGCGTCGGCCGGGCGATCGCCGAGCGGGCGCTCGCGGCCGGCGTCGAGCAGGTCGTCTTCGACCGCGGCGGCTTCCGCTTCCACGGGCGCGTCAAGGCGCTGACGGACGCGGCGCGCGAGGCGGGGCTCAACAAGAACGAGCGCGCCGACGCGGGCGAGGCGGAGGGCGAGGGCGGCGCCGAGGCCGCGGCCTAGTAGTTTCCGAAAGGTGAGCAATGCGACAACCGACACACAGAATCCCATCGCAGGGGCTTGACCTGACCGACCAGGTCATCCAGATCAACCGCGTGACGAAGGTCGTCAAGGGCGGCAAGAACCTCTCGTTCGCCGCGCTCGTCGTCGTCGGCGACGGCGCCGGCCACGTCGGCTTCGGGACGGGCAAGGCGCGCGAGGTGCCGGTCGCCATCAAGAAGGCCATCGAGGCGGCGAAGAAGAACCTGATCCGCGTGCCCCTCATCAAGAACACGCTGCCGCACCCCATCGTCGGCGAGTTCGGCGCCGGGCGCGTCCTGATGAAGCCGGCCTCCGAGGGCACGGGCGTCATCGCGGGCGGGGCGGTGCGCGCCGTCATGCAGGCGGCGGGCGTCCACGACGTGCGCACCAAAGTGCTCGGCTCGGGCAACCCGCACAACGTCGTGCGCGCGACCTTCGACGGGCTGCTCAACATGAAGGACCCGTTCGAGGTGGCGCGCCTGCGCGGCAAGCAGGTCGAGGAGCTGTAAGGCCGTTCGCGGCGTACGAGGTTTGAGAGATGGCTGAAGAGAGCAAGCAGCAGCAGGACGGCGGGAAGATTCGCATCCAGTATTACCGGAGCGCCATCGGCTTCCCCAAGACCCAGAAGGAAGTCGTGCGCAGCGTCGGGTTCACGAAGCTCAACCAGATTCTTGAGCGCCCCGACACCGGCTCGATGCGCGGCATCGTCCAGAAGGTCCCGCACCTCCTGCGGATAATTGAATAGGCGCGTGAACCGTGAACCGTAAACCGTGACAAGAAGGCTTCGCCGTCACGGCCCGCGGTTTTCAACTCATCACGGTTCACGGTTTACGGTTTACGAGGGTTTCACAATGGCTATCGGTCTGAACAATCTACGCCCGGCGGAGGGCTCGACGCACAAGAAGAAGCGTCTGGGGCGCGGCCCCGGCTCCGGGCTCGGCAAGACGGCCGGGCGCGGCAACAAGGGCCAGAAGTCGCGCTCGGGCTACTCGGGCAAGGTCGGCTTCGAGGGCGGTCAGATGCCTTTGCAGCGCCGCCTGCCCAAGCGCGGGTTCACCAACATCTTCAAGAAGCAGTGGATCGAGGTGACGCTCTCGACGCTGGAGAACAGCTTCGAGGCCGGCGACTCCATCACGCCGGAGACGATGCACGAGCGCGGCGTCATCGCCAAGGGCAAGCGCGACGTCGTCGTGCTCGGCACGGGCGAGCTGACGAAGGCGCTCACCGTCTCGGCGCACCGCTTCACGAAGGGCGCGCGCGCGAAGATCGAGGCCGCGGGCGGCACCGTCAACGTCGTCTCGGCGCACCACAAGGCCGACGCCCTCGTGCCCGTCTCCGAGTAGGGGCGCCGCCGGCCGGGCAGGCCGCCGAAAAGCAGACGCTGAGGACGCGCGCGGCGGGCGGGGGCCGCCGCCGGCGTCTTCAGCGTTGTTTTGCTAGGGAGGCCGCCGGCGCTCAGCATTCGGCGGCCGGCTTTGGTAGAATCCGAAAGCCCGACCGCGTAAACTGAGGCCGACCAACCCGGCGGGGAGCCGAAAGCCGACCGCTGACTGCTGAAAGCTAAAAAGTCATGGACAAGTTCTTCGCCGCCGTCCGCAACATGTTCAGCGTGCCCGACCTGCGTAAGCGCATCTTCTTTACGCTCGGGCTCCTCGCCGTCTACCGCCTCGGCGCGCACATCACCGCGCCGGGCATCGACCGCGACCAGCTCCGCCGCGTCTGGGAGCAGGTCGGCTCCACGCTCCTCGGCGTGCTCGACCTCTTCTCCGGCGGGAACTTCCAGACCATCTCGGTCTTCGCCCTCGGCGTCACGCCCTACATCACGGCCACCATCATCACCCAGCTGATGACGACCGTCTTCCCGCAGCTCAAGCGCTTGCAGGAGGAGGGCGAGGCCGGGCGCCAGAAGCTCAACCAGTACAACCGCTACCTGACGGTCGTACTTTGCATGTTCCAGACCTTCATCGTCGCGCGCTGGCTCCAGGCCAACCAGGTCGGCGCCGAGGGCTGGGCCTTCGTCGTCACGACGATGATTACGCTCACCACCGGCACCATCTTCGTGATGTGGCTCGGCGAGCAGATCACCGAGCGCGGCATCGGTAACGGCGTCAGCCTGCTCATCTTCGCCGGCATCATCATCGGCCTGCCGAACGGCGTGATGCAGGTCCTGGGCAAGGTGCAGACCGGCGAGACCTTCGCCGTCATCGGCGTCATCGCGATGATCGCCATCCTCGTCGGCCTCATCGCCTTCGTCGTCTTCGTCGAGTCGGCCCGGCGCAAGGTGCCCATCTCCTACGCCAAGCGGCACGTCGGCCGCCAGCTCGTCGGCGGGCAGCAGACGCACATGCCCATCAAGCTCAACATGGGCGGCGTCATCCCCGTCATCTTCGCCTCCTCGGTGCTCGCCATCCCGCAGACCGTCCTCCAGTTCGTCTCCTTCGACCCGAACGTCCAGGACTGGCGCCTGCGGGTGCACAACTTCTTCCAGGGCTTCCACGGCGGCGACCCGTACTACGAGCTGTTCTACCTGTCGCTCATCGTCATCTTCACCTTCTTCTACATCACGATCATCTTCAACGTGGAGGAGGTGTCGGACAACCTGCGCAAGCACGGCGGCTTCATCCCGGGCATCCGGCCGGGCAGGAACACGGCCGAGTTCCTGAACACGATCCTGACGCGCCTGACGACCGTCGGCGCCATCTACCTCGCGCTCGTCGCCTTCATCCCGCAGCTCATGCTCTCGGGCTTCAACGTCGGGCGCCTGCCGTTCGTCGGCGGGCGCGTCGAGGAGTTCGTCACGGGGACGCCCGGGCTGGGGTGGATTCCGCACGGCATGGGCTACCAGTTCTACTTCGGCGGCACGTCGCTCCTGATTCTGGTCGGCGTCGCCATGGACACCGTCGCGCAGATCGAGTCGCAGCTCGTCATGCGCAACTACGAAGGCTTCTTCGGGCCGGGCAGCCGCCTGCGCGGCCGCAGAGGGTAAGGCAGAGGCTAGGGGCTGGGGACTAGTTAAAACCGTCCAACTAGCCCCCAGCCCCTAGCCCCTAGCTTATGTCGAAGATCATCGTCCTCATGGGTGCGCCGGGCGCGGGGAAGGGGACGCAGGCGCGTTTGCTCCAGGAGCGCCTGGGGCTGCCGCAGATTTCGACGGGCGACATGTTCCGCGCGCTCCTGAAGACGGAGTCGCCGCTCGCCGAAGAGCTGCGCCCCATCCTGAGCGCCGGCCGGCTCGTCCCCGACGAGCTGACCATCCGCGTCGTCCGCGAGCGCACCGCGCGCGACGACTGCCGCGCGGGCTACGTCCTCGACGGGTTCCCGCGCACGCCCGCGCAGGCCGAGATGCTCGAAGCGCTGGCGGCCGAGCAGGGGCACACGCTCGACGCGCTGCTGGTGGACGTCCCCTTCGACATCCTCGAACGGCGCGTCACGGGGAGGCGTAACTGCCCCGTCTGCGGCGAGATTTACAACGTCTACTTCAAGCCGCCCAAGTCGGACGAGGTCTGCGACCTCCACCCCGACGCGCGGCTCAACCGCCGCGCCGACGACAACGCCGAGACCATCAAGGCCCGGCTCGCTACGTACGAGCGCGACACCCGCCCGCTCCTCGACTACTACGAGCGGACGGGGCGGCTGCGCCGCGTGGACGGCACGCGCGACGCCGAGGCCATCTACGCGGACATCGAAAAGGCCGTGAACGGTGAACCGTAGACCGTGACAAGTGGGCTCGCGCCCGTTACGGCTTGCGGTTTCACATCTCGTCACGGTTCACGGTTCACGGTTTACGGTTCACGGCTCTTAAATGATTATCGGGAAGTCCAAGAGGGAGCTGGAGAAGATGCGGGCCGCCGGGCGGCTCGTGGCCGAGGTGCGCGAGGAGTTGCGCCGGATGGTGCGGCCGGGCGTGAGCACGCTCGAACTCGACATGGCGGCCGAGAAGATGATCCGCGACGCCGGCGCCATCCCCACCTTCAAGGGCTACCACGGCTTCCCCTTCTCCATCTGCGCGTCGGTCAACGAGCAGGTAGTCCACGGCTTCCCCTCCGCCTACGAGCTGAAGGAGGGCGACATCTTCTCGCTCGACTGCGGCGTCACCCTCGGCGGCTTCGTCGGCGACACCGCCACCACCGTCCCCGTCGGGCGGGTGGACGACGACCGGCTCAAGCTCATCCGCGTCGCCGAGGAGTGCCTGGAGCGCGCCATCGCGCAGTGCTGGCCGGGGAAACATCTGGGCGACATCGGCTGGGCCGTGCAGGAGTTCGCCGAGTCCCACGGCTACGGCATCGTCCGCGACTACGTCGGCCACGGCATCGGCAGAAAAATGCACGAAGACCCGCAAATCCCGAACTACGGAAAGCCCGGCACCGGCATCAAAATCCGTTCGGGCTACGTCTTCGCCATCGAGCCCATGCTGAACATGGGCACACACAAGACAAAGACGCTCAAGGACGGCTGGACGGTCGTCACGCTCGACGGCCGCCCCTCGGCGCACGTCGAGCACACGGTGGCCGTCACGGAGGAGGGGCCGGAGATTCTGACCCGTCCGGCCGAAGCCGCCGCCCCGCCGCCGCAGGCCGCGCCGGCCAGCGCCTGAAAAGGAGACGGAACCCGCCGCGGTTTGGAGGCGGGCGGTAAGTGTGTTATTATTCGCAGTTTGCCAGCCTAGTCAGGTTTTGAGCCAGAGAGACTCGCGGGCTATGGCGAAAGAAGAAGCGATAGAGGTCATGGCCAAAGTCCTCGAAACGCTGCCGAACGCAATGTTCCGTGTGGAGTTGGAGGACAGCAGGCACCACGTACTCGCGCACGTCTCGGGCAAGATGCGCAAGAACTTCATACGCATCCTGCCGGGCGACCGGGTGCTGGTAGAGCTTTCGCCGTACGACCTGAACCGCGGGCGGATCACGTACCGCTACAAGTGACCCGGGCGCCGTCAGACTCCCGGAAAGGGTGAAGTGAGATGAAGGTTAGGGCTTCGGTCAAAAAGATGTGCGACAACTGCAAGGTCATCCACCGCAAGGGCGTGGTGCGCGTGATCTGCACCAACCCCAAGCACAAGCAGCGCCAGGGGTAGGAAATTTTTTGATTTAAAGACTCGGAGAGAGAACTGAAATGGCTCGTGTAGTCGGCGTTGACCTCCCGGTTAACAAAAGAATCGGAATCGGACTGACCTACATCTACGGCATCGGGCGCTCGCGCGCGACCTCCATCCTGAGCGAAGCCGACGTCAGCGCCGACATCCGCGTGCGCGACCTCGACGAGGCGCAGCTCAACCGCATCCGCCAGACCATCGAGGGGCAGGGCGAGGTCGAGGGCGACCTCCGCAAGCGCGTCCAGATGGACATCAAGCGGCTGATGGACATCGGCTGCTACCGCGGACTCCGCCACCGGCGCGGCCTGCCCGTCCGCGGGCAGCGCACCCACACCAACGCGCGCACCCGCAAGGGCCCGCGCCGCGCCACCGTCGCCAAGAAGAAGGCGCCCGGCAAGAAGTAGCAATTTGAGAGACCGGGGACTGGGGGCCAGGGGCTAGTTAAAAACTAACTCCCGACTGGCCCCCGCCCCCGGCCTCCGGCCCCTAAGGAATCATGGCAAAAGCGACAACCGGCAAGAAGAAGACCTTCCGCAAGAAGGAGCGCAAGAACATCCCCGTGGGCATCGTGCACATCTCGGCGTCGTTCAACAACACGCTGATTTCGATCACGGACACGGAGGGGAACCTCGTCGCGCAGTCCAGCTCGGGCGCGCGCGGCTTCCGCGGCTCGCGCAAGGGCACGCCCTTCGCCGCGCAGCAGGCCGCCTACGAGGCCGCGAACAAGGCCAAAGAGGTCGGGATGCAGCAGGCCGAGGTGCACGTCAAGGGGCCGGGCGGCGGGCGCGAGTCGGCCATCCGCGCCATCAACAGCGCCGGCATCCGCGTCACGACCATCCGCGACACGACGCCCATCCCGCACAACGGCTGCCGCCCGCCGAAGCGGCGCAGAGTTTAGTAAGACCCGTGAACGGTGAACCGTAAGCCGTGACAGGACGAAGACACGTCCCTTCTCGTCGCGGCCCGCGGTTTACGGCTCGCGGCTTTTTAACCTAAAGGACGAAGGGCCGCGCGCCGTGTAAGCGTGCGGTCTGTAAACTTTTCCGTCTGACCTTTAGACCGGAGGCAAAAAGAAGTGGCTAGGTATCGTAGCGCGGTGTGCCGTCTGTGCCGCCGCGAAGGCGCGAAGTTGTTTTTGAAGGGCGACCGCTGTTTCAAGCCGTCGTGCCCCATCGAGAAGCGCGGCACGCAGCCGCCCGGGCAGCACGGCAACTCGATGCGCCGCGGCAAGGCGCTGCAAGGGTACGGGCTCCAGCTCCGCGAGAAGCAGAAGGTCAAGCGCATCTACTTCGTGCTCGAAGGTCAGTTCCGCAACTACTTCGAGCGCGCGGCGCGCATGAAGGGCATCACGGGCGAGAACCTGTTGAGCCTGCTCGAACGCCGCCTCGACAACGCCGTCTACCGCGCGGGGTTCGCCACCTCGCGCCGCCAGGCGCGCCAGCTCGTCAACCACGGGCACGTCGAGGTCAACGGGCGCAAGGTCGACATCCCCAGTTTCCAGGTCAAGGCCGGCGACACGGTCGGCATCAAGGAGGCGAGCCGCGCCAACGCCCACGTCGAGGGCGCGTGGCAGACCGCCGGCGGCCGCGGGCGCCCGAACTGGATCGTGCCCGCCGACGGGGCGGAGATGAGCGCGCGCGTCGTGACGCTGCCCGTCCGCGACGACGTGGACCGCTCCATCAACGAGCAGCTCATCGTCGAGCTTTACAGCAAGTAACACGCACGCGCCGCGGCGACGCGCGCCCGCCGGCTTTTCACCCTGAGCCGAGGGCGCGTGTCGCCTACGCATTGGTGGCCCCTTTTCATACGAAGGTTTACGACTATGGCAATGGATCAACACAGCCTCTGGACGGGTTTTCAGATGCCGCGCCGCCTCGCCGTCGAGGGCGAGACGCTGACCGAGCGCTACGGCCGCTTCTCGGCGCAGCCGTTCGAGCGTGGCTTCGGCACGACCATCGGTAACTCCCTGCGCCGCGCGCTCCTCTCTTCCATCGAGGGCGCGGCCATCACGGCGGTCAAGATCGAGGGCGTCGAGCACGAGTTCTCCTCGATCCGCGGCGTGGTCGAGGACGCGACCGACGTCATCCTCAACCTCAAGCAGATTCCGTTCAAGCTCCACGGCACCGAGGCCAAGACGCTGACCATCCACCGCGACGGCGCGGGCGAGGTCACTTCGGCCGACATCGAGGCCGACGGCGACGTGGAGATACTCGACCCCTCGGTCTACATCGCCACCGTCAGCGAGGGCGGGTCGCTCACCATCGAGATGCGCCTCAGGCGCGGCCGCGGCTACGTCACCGCCGAGCGCAACTTCGACGAGGACCTCTCGCTCGGCTACATCCCGATTGACTCCGTCCACACCCCGGTCAAGAAGGTCAACTACACGGTCGAGGCCGCCCGCCTGGGCCAGAACACCGAGTTCGACAAGCTGACCATCGAGGTCTGGACGGACGGCTCCGTCAAGCCGGACGACGCCATCGGGCTCGCCGCGAAGCTGATTAAGGATCACATGCAGATCTTCATCAACTTCGAGGAGGACACCGACGAGTTCGCCTACCAGAACATCGAAAGGCCCCCGCTCCCGCGCAACGACGTGCTCGACCGCTCGGTGGACGAGTTGGAGCTGTCGGTGCGCTCGTACAACTGCCTGAAGAACGCCAACATCCGCACCATCCGCGACCTCGTCCAGCGCTCGGAGCGCGAGATGCTCGCCACGAAGAACTTCGGCAAGAAATCTTTGAACGAGATCAAGGAGATTCTGCACGGGATGGGGCTCGACTTCGGCATGGCCTTCGACGAGCAGGGCAACCCGATCCCCGGCTCCGGCGGCTCGGACGTCGACCTCAGCGAGTACGCGGACGACGAGGACGACGAGGAGTAGAAACCGTAAACGGTGAACCGTAAACCGTGACGGGAAAGAGCGGCTTTCGTCTCGTCGCGGCTCGCGGTTTACGGTTCACGCTAAGGATTTGTCATGCGACACTTGAATGCACACAGGAAACTCGGGCGGACGAGCGAGCACCGCATGTCGATGCTGCGGAACCTCGCCACCTCGCTGATTAACGCGCGCGACGAGCGCATCGTGACCACGGTGCCGAAGGCGAAGGAGCTGCGCCCCTTCGTCGAGCGCGTCATCACGCTGGCGAAGCGCGCCGGCACGCTCTCCGGCGACGACGCGGTCACGCAGTCGCTCCACCTCCGCCGCCAGGCGGCCGGCTTCTTCCACGCCGGCAACGCCCGCCGCAGCGAGGAGGCGGCCCGCGGCCGCAAGCAGGCGGAGATTCCGCGCACGGCCGGCGTCGCCGCCCTCAAGCGGCTCTTCGGCGAGCTGGGCAAGCGCTACGCCGAGCGTCCGGGCGGCTACACCCGCATCATCCGTTTGGGCCGCCGCGACGGCGACAACGCCGAGCTGGCCATCATCGAGCTGGTGGACAACCCGCGCGAGCGCGAGGCCGCCGACTCGAAGAAGGCCAAGTCGGCCGCCGGCAAGAAGAAGTCCGCGAAGGTCGGGGGCAAGGCCGAAACATCCTCGGCCGAGTCGACGAAGAAGAAGGAGACGGCGGGCGGCAGCCGCTCCAAGAAAACCGAATCCACCGCTGCCGAGCAGGAGACGGAGTAGTTAAAGCGGGCGGGCCGGGGCGCGCCGCGGGTTCCCGCCGGAAGCAGTAGCGGCGCGCACGTAGCGGGCAAGGCCCCGCGGCCCTTCAGGACGGAGAAGCCCCACGCGCCCGCCTCGCTCGGCAAGCGTCGGAGGGGCTTTTCTCTTGCGCCGGCGCCCCCGCGGGCGTCGGGCGACCCCGGAGACAAACGATGACGACGAGCGATCAGAACGAGTCGCGGCCGCAGGGCGGCGAAGGCGGCACGGGCACGGCCGCCGCGCCGCAGGCCGAGTCGGGCGGAGCGGAGCGCGGCGGCGGCCGCGGCGTCGAGCGCCACGGGCGCCGGCGCCGCAGCGGCGGCGGCGGTCGCCCCGAGCAGCAGCGGCAGCCGCAGCAGGGCCAGCCGCCCCGCCGCGGCGAGACGGGGCTCAACATCGACGAGCTGCGC
Source organism: Pyrinomonadaceae bacterium (assembly GCA_036387455.1). Classification (GTDB taxonomy): domain Bacteria; phylum Acidobacteriota; class Blastocatellia; order Pyrinomonadales; family Pyrinomonadaceae; genus QHXN01. The sequence continues at coordinate 11,198 of DASVTS010000158.1, forward strand.
GAGCTGACCGAGCTTTTCACCGCGCACGGCCTCACCGACTTCGAGTTCGA
>DASVTS010000159.1:0-7734 GCA_036387455.1 Pyrinomonadaceae bacterium
GGCGGTGGGGCAGCTGCCGCCGGGGTACCGTGCGGTCTTCGTGCTGCACGACGTCGAGGGGCACGAGCACGAGGAGGTGGCGCGGCTGTTGGGCTGCTCGGTCGGGACGAGCAAGTCGCAGCTCCACAAGGCCAGGATGAAGCTCAGGACGCTCCTGACGACCGGCAAGAGGTCGAGGCGCCGGATCGCGGCGCGGACGGCCACGACCTGAGCGGCGAGCCGAAATTCGAAGTGACTGAAAACGAGAGCCCCGGCGGTCAAAGATGGCCGCCGGGGCTCTCGTTTTGACGATTGAAAAGGGGCGGCGGGCGCGGGGGTTTGTGTCCCGTGCGCGCTTTTGCGAGGATGAGGCGCGATGCCCGAGGATGTGAGAGTCCTGCGCCTGAGCGACATGATTCTGCGGCGGAAGGGTTCGCCCACGCTGAGGCTCTTGCAGGCCGTCTTCAGCGTCGCGCTCCGCCTCTTCTTCCGCCGCATCGAGACGAGCCGCGCCGGGCTCGTCCCTGAAGCGGGCGCGCTCGTCTTCGTCCTCAACCACCCGAACGGGTTGATTGACCCGGCGCTCGTCTTCGTGGCGCTCCCGCGGCGCATCTCCTTCCTCGCCAAGTCAACCCTCTTCAGGATTCCCGTGGCCGGCTGGCTCCTGCGCACCGTCGAGGCGCTGCCGCTCTACCGCCGCGCCGACCCGGGCGAGGACGTCTCGCAGAATTTGCTGACGTTCGAGGCGTGCCGGCGCCTGCTCCTGCGCGGGCGCTGCATCGCGCTCTTCCCCGAGGGCGTCTCGCACAACGAGCCGAGGCTCATGCCGGTCAAGACCGGGGCGGCGCGCATCGCGCTCGGCGCCGCCGTCCCCGGCCTCAAGGTCGTCCCCGTCGGGCTCTACTACACCTCGAAGACCTCCTTCCGCGGCGAGGCGCTGCTGCGCTTCGGCGAGCCTCTGGACGTCGCGGGGGTCGCGCCGGACGAGAGCGGCGAGCCGCCGCGCGAGGCCGTGCGCGAGCTGTCGGCGCGCATCGAGGAGGCTCTGCTCGGGGTGACTTTGAACGTCGAGTCGGAGGAGCAGTTGGACGCGGCGCGCAAGGCCGAGCGGCTCTTCTCGTCGGTCTACGAGGGCCTGAACGTGAGGCTGCCGCTGGCCGAGCGTTTCGACTTCCTGCGCCGCCTCTCGGCGCAGCTCTTCGCGCGCCTGTCGGCGGCGAAGGACTCGGAGGAGCTGCGCGGGCGCATACTCCGCCACGAGGCCGAGCTGGCGCGCACGGGCATTGCGCCCGAGAACCTTTCGCTGTCGGGGCACTCGCGCTGGTACGTGCTGCGCCACTTCCTCCTGCGCGCCGCCGCGCTGCTGGCGCTCTCGCCGCTGACGCTCGCCGGCGCGCTGCTGCACCTGCCCGCTTACCTCGTCTGCACGCTGCTCGCGCGCCTCTTCCCGCGCCACGGCGTGGACGAGATAGGGCCGACGGTCAAGATTCTGGCGGCGATGGTGCTGATGCCTCTGACGTGGCTGGCCGTCTCGGCCTTCGCGTACGCGCGCTGGGGCTGGGAGGCGGCGCTGGCGGCGCTGCCGCTCGCGGTTCTGTGCGGCTACGTGGCGCTGCGCTCGCTCGAAGAGCTGTACGACATGCGCGGGTGGTTCAAGGCGCTGCTGCTGCTCGCCCGCCGCCGGCAGGTCTTCCTGCGCCTGCTCATCGAGCGGCGCGCGCTCCGCGACGCCCTGAGCCGCATCGGAACTCCCGGCGACGGGTGAAGCGGTGCTATCATCTCGCCTCGATGACGAACAGAAGACTACTCCTGCTCAGCAACGGCTCGGAGCTGATCGGCGACAACCCGAGCCAACTCTTTCACGGCGCGCTCAAAGACTTCCTCGGCACGGGCGTTCGCCGCGTCCTCTTCGTCCCCTTCGCCGCGGTCATCAGCTCGGAGGACGCCTACAGGGACAAGGTGCGCAGGCACTTCGGCCCGCTGGGCTACGAGGTCGAGTCGCTGCACGAAGCACGGGACGCGCGCGCGGCCGTCGAGGCGGCGGACGCCGTCGCGGTCGGCGGCGGGAACACGTTCAAGCTCCTGCGCGGGCTCTACGAGGCGGGCGTGGTCGAGCTCATCCGCGAGCGCGTCGCGGGCGGGCTCCCTTACGTCGGCTGGAGCGCCGGCTCGAACGTCGCCTGCCCGACCATCCGGACGACGAACGACATGCCCATCGTCGAGCCGCCCAGTTTCGACGCCCTGAACCTCGTCCCCTTCCAGATTAACCCGCACTACACCGACTACCACCCGCCCGGCCACATGGGCGAGACGCGCGACGAGCGGCTGGGCGAGTTCGTCCACGCCAACCCGTGCGTCCGCGTCGTCGGCCTCCGCGAGGGGACGATGCTCAGGGTCGAGGGCGACGAGATTAAACTCCTCGGCCCCAGGCCCGCGCGCTACTTTATCAAGGGCGAGCAGCCGCGCGACGTCGCGCCCGGAGAGTCGTTCGCTTTCCTCTTAGGCCGATGAGACAGTACCAGGAACTTCTCAGAACCGTCCTCGAGCGCGGGAGCGAGCACGACGACCGGACGGGCGTCGGCACCGTCTCGTACTTCGGACACCAGACGCGCTACGACCTGCGCGAGGGCTTCCCCATCGTCACCACCAAGCGCGTCCCCTTCCGCTGGATAGCCGAGGAGCTTTTCTGGTTCCTCTCCGGCGACACCAACGAGGCGACCCTGCGCGCGGCGGGCGTGGACATCTGGAAGGAGTGGGCCGACCTCGAACACACGAGCCGCTTCGGGCGCGAGGCGGGCGACCTCGGGCCGGTCTACGGCTACCTCTGGCGTAGTTTCGGCGGCCACTACCCCGCGCGCGACGGCGTAGACCAGATAGCGCGCCTCGTCCGCGAGATTCGGCAGAACCCGAACTCGCGCCGCCTCATCGTCACCGGCTGGGACCCGCGCGTCGCCGATTCGGTTGACCTGCCGCCGTGCCACACGCTCTTCCAGTTCAAGGTCGAGCGCGGCCGCGTCCTCCACTGCCAGCTCTACCAGCGCTCGGCCGACGCCTTCCTCGGCGTCCCCTTCAACATCAGCTCCTACGCGCTGCTGACGCACATGCTGGCGCACGTCTGCGGGCTGGAAGCGGGCGAGTTCGTCCACACCTTCGGCGACCTGCACGTCTACAGAAACCACCTCGCGCAGGTCGAGGAAGTCCTCTCGCGCGAGCCGCTGGGGCTGCCGCGCCTTGAGATACGCGACGAAGGCGGCACCCTGCGCGGGCTCGAAGGCTTACTGGCCTTCCGCTACGAGCACCTGCGCCTCGTCGGCTACAAGTCGCACGGGAAGATAGAGGCGCCCGTCGCCGTCTGAGGCGGGGCAGTCTGAGGAAAGAGTTTCCGAGTTTAGAAGAGCATGGCGATAACGGGCATCGTGGCGGTTGACAGGAACGGGGCCATCGGCAAGGGCGGAAAACTCCCGTGGCACTACCCGGCCGACCTGCGGTTCTTTAAGGAGCAGACGACGGGGCACGCCTGCGTGATGGGCTACAAGACGTGGCTCACGTTGAAGAGGCCGCTGCCGAACCGGCTGAACGTCGTGCTGACGACGCGCGCGGAGGTGGAGCCGCGCGAGTCGGTCGTCTGGCTGAGGGAGAAGCAGTCGGCGCTCTCCTTGCGGGAGTACCTGAACTGCGAACTCTTCATCATCGGCGGCGCGCAAATCTTCGAGATGTTCCGCGGGGAGATTGACCGCTGGCTCGTCACCGAAGTCCCGCTCGCGGTCGAGGGCGCCGACACCTTCATGCCGCCCGACTTCCTCAAAGGCTTCACCGCCGCGGACGCGCTCGACCTCGGCGACGGCCTCAAGGCGACGTTCTACGAGCGCGCCCGCTAAATGTCGGCGGGCGCTTTAAAGACTGTCCGGCGTGATTCTATTCGTAGACGCGGGCGCGTCCGTCTAGCCGCGCGCGGCGGGCGGGAGCCTGACGATGAAGGTCGAGCCGCGGCCCTCGCCGGGGCTTTCGGCGCGGACGGTGCCGCCGTGCAGCTCGACGAGGTGGCGCGCGATGGAGAGGCCGAGGCCGAGGCCGCCGTGCCGGCGCGTGCTGGTGCCGTCGGCCTGGCGGAAGCGGTCGAAGATGAAGGGCAGGAACTCGGGGCTGATGCCGCAGCCGTCGTCCCGGACGAGCAGCTCCACGTCGGGGCCGGCGCGCCTCAGCTGCACGCCGACGCGCCCGCCCTGCGGCGTGAACTTGATGGCGTTCGAGAGCAGGTTCCAGACCACCTGCTGGAGCCGCGCCGGGTCGCCCGAGACGCGCCGCGCCGAAGCGTCGAGCGTCACCTCAAGGCGGATGCCCTTCGTCTCGGCCGCGGGCTGGACGGAGTCCACGGCGGCGCCCACGACCGCGGCCAAGTCTACCGGCGCGATGCTCAGGCGGAGCTTGCCCGTAATCACGCGCGAGACGTCGAGGATGTCTTCGACCAGTTGCGCCTGCGCCTTCGCGTTGCGCTCGACGGTCTCCAGGCCGCGCAGCGCCGTGGCCTCGTCGAGCCCCGGCTGGCGGAGCATGTGCGCCCAGCCGATGATGGCGGTCAGGGGCGTCCGCAGCTCGTGCGAGACGGTGGCGAGGAACTCGTCCTTGAGCCGGTTCGCCTCCTCCGCCTCGGCGCGCGCCTCGCGCTCGCGCACGAGCAGACGGCGGCGCTCCTCCGACTCCCTTTCGAGGTCGTCCTTGAGCGAGCGCAGGGCGGCCTCGGCCTCGCGGCGCTCCTTGATTTCGGCTTCGAGCGAGGCGGCCTTGCGTTGCAGCTCGATGATGGCGAGGAGGCGCTGGTCGGCGCCCGCGAGCGCCGCGTAGCTCTCGGCCGGGATGACGCGCGCGTGCTCGTCGCAGACGTGGCCGAGCGCGGCGGCCTGCGCCCCGCCGCCGAACCCCGACATCGGGTAGGCGCAGAAGAGCGTGAAGGCGCTCGTCTCTTGCAGGCGGTTCCAGAGCGCTTCGAGGCGGAGCGCGGCGTCGCGGTTCCCGTCCGCCCACAGCAGCGCGACCATCTCGCCGAAGATGCGCACGCGGCCGTGCGCCCGCGCGGCGCCCTCGACCAGCCCGCCGATGACCTCCGCGAAGCGCCCGGCGTCGGGCACGCCCCCGACCGTCAGCCGCGCCAGGGTCTCGGCCGCGTCGAGCACGCGGAGCTGCCCGCGCAGGCGTGCCGACTCCGCGTCGAGCCCGCGCGCCCGCAGACACGCGTCGAGCCCTTCCCGCCTCTCACCCTTTGCGACGACGACGCAGGCGTCGCCCCCGGAGAGCCCTTCGGCGACGAAGTCCGCCAGCGAGTCGAGCAGGAACTCGTCCGACTCGTAGAACTGGACGAAGTGCTCGTCGCGCCCGGCCCCTTCGCGTCCGCACGGCGGCGCGAGCTCGCCCACGCTGGCGCGCAGGGTGTCGCCGCCCGTCGCCGGCCTGCCGTTTCTCGATGCACGAACCAAAGGGGCCTCCCTGCGCTGCGCGCGCATTTCTGCGCGTCCGTCTCGGGGTTGAGTGAACTTCGAAGGAAGTGAGAAGTCCGGGCGCATTCTACGCCGCCCGCGGCGGGAAAGCCAGAGACGGCCTAGCGCCCGCCGACGTTGGGGACGTCGAGCATGTCGTGGCGCGTGATGATGCCCGTGATGCGGCCGAACTCCTCGACGAGGACGGCCGGGTGGCGGCGCAGCAGGCGCGTGACCTCGGCCGACGTGGCGTCCACGTCCACGACGGGGAAGGCCGGCTCCATCACCTGCCCGACCGGCGATTCGAGCAGGCCGCGGTCGCCGAGCACCTTCGCCAGCAGGCGGTTCTCGCGCACCGAGCCGACCGACGTGCCCTCCTCGATGACCGGCATCTGCGTGACGCCGTGCTTGTCCATCTGCGCGAGCGCGTCGGCCACGGTCTCGCCCGGCGCGATGGAGAGGACGCGCGGCCGCTCGCCCGCGGCTTTGGTCGTGCTGATGAGCCCCGCGTTCATCCTCTGCGGTTCGAGCAGCTGCTTCTCCTTCAGCCACTCGTCCGAGTGGTGCTTGGTGAGGTAGTGCTCGCCCGTGTCGCAGACGATGAAGACGACCAGCCCCGTCTCGTCGAGCGTGCGCGCGACCTTCAGCGCGGCGGCGAGGTTCGTCCCCGTCGAGCCGCCGCAGAAGATGCCCTCCCGGCGGCCGAGCTGGCGCGACAGCTCGAACGACTCGCGGTCGGTGACGTTGACGATCTCGTCCACGTAGCGGATGTGGACGTTGCCGGGGATGACCTCCTGCCCGATGCCCTCGACGAGGTAGGGCGTCGCCTCGTGCGTGCGGCCCGTCTCCTTGTAGGTCTTGAAGACCGAGCCGTAGGGGTCGGCGCCGACGACGCGGATGTTCGGGTTCTTCTCCTTGAGGTAGCGGCCCGTGCCCGAGATGCTGCCGCCGGTGCCGAGGCCGCAGACGAAGTGCGTGATGCGCCCCTCGGTCTGCTCCCAGAGCTCCGGCCCGGTCGTGCGGTAGTGCGCCTCGGGGTTGTTCGGGTTCGAGTACTGGTCGGGGTAGAAGCTGTTCGGCGTCTCGCGCGCGATGCGGCGCGCGGTCTCGACGTAGTGGTCGGGCGTGCCCGGCTTGGCCGTCGCCGGGACGACGACCACGTCCGCCCCGAGCGCCTTCAGGTAGCGCACCTTCTCGACCGAAGCCTTCTCGGTCATGACGAAGATGCAGCGGTAGCCGCGCACGGCGGCCACGAGCGCGAGGCCGATGCCGGTGTTGCCCGACGTGGCCTCGACGACGGTGCCGCCGGGCCTGAGCGCGCCCGCGCGCTCGGCGGCGTCAATCATCGAGATGCCGATGCGGTCTTTCACGGAGTAGCCGGGGTTGAGGCTCTCCATCTTCGCCAGCACCGTCGCCTTGATGCCTTCGGTCAGGCGGTTGAGCCTGACGAGCGGCGTGCGGCCGATGAGCTGGAGGACGTTCTCGTGGTAGTTCATCACTTCTCCGCCTGGACGTGTGGAGCAGAATTAAGACGTCTCCACTTATACAACGGAACTCCGCCCCGCCGCCAACCGCCCGCGCCGCGCTCCCGCCGAGCCTTCTGTGACGACTCGCCAAGAGTTTTCCAACGTACAGACACGGCGCGCGCCGGCACCTATAATTTCATCACGTTAGCAAGGGGGAAAAGGTCGGAGGGCGCCGCGCGCCGCCCCAGGCAGCGCGCGGCGCCCTCCGGTTTTTAAAGCCCCGCCCACGCCGGTTCTCCTCCCGAGAAAGAGACCTTAGGTGACTTCCCATTACTTGTCTCAAGACTCCCGGCAGGCGCCGCCCGCGGCGCGGACGTCCGCCGACGCCGAAGACTCGCTCAGGTGCGCGGCCACCGTCCTCGTCGCCGAGGATGACGACGACAACCGCCTGATGATGAAGACGCTGCTCGCCATGAAGGGCTACCGGGTGCTGGAGGCGCGCGACGGGCAGGAGGCGCTCGACGTGGCGAAAGGCAGACGGCCCGACCTCATCCTGATGGACTTGCAGCTCCCTCGGTTGAACGGCTTCGCCGTCGCGCGCTTCGTCCGCCAGACCGACGGCCTGAGCCGCGTACCCATCGTCGTCGTCTCGGCCCACGACCCGGCCAAGCACCGCAACCTCGCCCTCGCCGCCGGCTGCAACGCCTACGTCCAGAAGCCCGTCGACTTCGACAGCCTCGACGGCATCATGGTCGGACTCCTCAAGAGTAGACGGTAGACGGTAGACAGCAGATAAGAACGGGCGGCGCGCCCCGGCT
>DASVTS010000160.1:0-7000 GCA_036387455.1 Pyrinomonadaceae bacterium
GGTTTAAATTTCTTAACTCACACTTCAAAACGGTCGGGCGGCCTCTTGCAGTCGCTCGCGGTGTTCGAGGATGTATTCGATGAAGGCGCGCGTGGGCGAGGGTTGGAAGCGGCCGAGGGCGATGACGGCGACGGCGCGCGACAGGCGGTGGCCGGCGACGCGCAGCCACGCGAGGCGCCCGGCCTCCACCTCCTCGCGCACGGCCCACGACGGCATCAGCGAGACGCCGACGCCGTGCTCGACCATCAGCTTGATGAAGTAGGTGTCGTTGGATTCGAGCGCGAGGTCGGGGCTGAGGTCTACGCGCTTGAAGAAGGCGTCGGTCGCGCGGCGGATGGAGGCGCCCTGCTCGAAGAGGATGAAGCGCGCGCGCCGCATCTCCACGACCGAGACCTCGCCCGCCGCGGCGAGCGCGTGGCGCGGCGAGAGGACGAGGCCCAACTCGTCCTCGAACAGCTCGGTCACCTGGAGCGCGGGCGAGTAGACGGGCAGGGACGCGAACCCGACGTCGGCCGCGCCGTTGAGGATGTCGGCGACGGTCTGCTCGGTGCTGACCGTCGTGCGGAAGGAGAGCTCGACGCGCTCGTGGTCGCGCATGAAGGACTCGAAGAGGCGCGCGAAGAGGTGGACGAACGCCTGCGTGGCGGCGGCGGCGCGCACGCGCCCGCGCGGCTCGTGGTCGTCGCCGCGCATGCGCTCGCGCAGCGCGTCGGCCTCCTCGATGATGCGCTCGGCGTAGGAGAGCGCGAGCTGCCCGGCGTCCGAGAGGCGCACGCCGCGCTTGGCGCGGATGAAGAGCGGCTCGCCCAGCTCGCGCTCAAGGGCCTTGATCTGGTGGCTCACGGCGGACTGCGTCATGTTAAGTTTCTGTGCCGCGCGCGTGAAACTGAGCGCCTCGGCGACCTCGCGGAAAGTCCTTAACTGCGACAGCTCCATCCTTTACGCCTTTCCCGAAAATGTGGATGAATATAGTTAATCCGCCGGATGAACACAATGCGTTAGACGCGGGGGCAAAGGCGCGCCTATCATCCGCGTCGAACCTGCGCACGAGGGGTGGGAAGGAGATTTAAGATGATTCCGTTCAGACTCGACTACGTCATTGAGAGGGCGCTCGGCGGGGGCGCGTGCGAGGAGCAGGAGGTTCTGAGGGAGCTGGCCGGCGTCCGGCTCAAGCCCGCCGAGGCGCGCGCCGAGTGGCCGCGCGTGCTCGAACACAAGTGGTTCGTCAGCGAGCGGCTCGGCCGCGACGTCGGGCTGCGGGTGGCCGCGCTCGACTACTTCGAGAACGTCCGCCTGCCGCGCCACACGCGCCCGCCGCACGCGCCCGCCGCGCCACGCCCCGGCCGCGCCGCGCGGGCGCACGGCCTCGTGGCTTAATAACACCCCGGCGCCGGGTGAAAGCGCTCGACGTAGCTTCGATAATCCTCGACCTCACGCGAGGCGCGCGCGTCGCCCCAGCCCAGAAACTTCCGCGCGACGCGCGCGGCACCCTCCACGGCGTCGAGCCCGACGCTGCCGTCGAGCCCGACCATCGTCCGCCGCATCAGGCAGTCCGCCAGCGTCTCGGCCATCTCTTCGCGGAAGGCGTAGACGACCTCGGCGGCGACGGTGCCCGTCTCTTCGCTGATGACCCGTGACAGTTCGGCGTCGCCCTGTGCGAGGCGCAGGACTTCCGCGGCCCGCGCGCCGTAGACTTTCAGGAGCCGCGCGGTGCTCGCGGGCGGGAGCGTGCTCCGCGCTTCGAAGTCGCGGCCGAACGCGTCGAGGTCTGCGACGGCCGCGCCGGGCAGGGGCACGGCGGCGGTCTGACAGGGCGGTGGAGTCCTGCCGAGCGCGCGGAATATCAACTCGACCGCGCCCTCCGCGAGCGCGCGGTAGGTCGTGAGCTTGCCGCCGACGACGGTGTGGAGGCCGCGCACGGCCGACGGCCTGATGAAGTGGCGCCGCGTGACGGCGCCCGCCTCGCCCCCGTCGGCGCGCGGGAGCGGCCGCACGCCCGAGTACGTGTAGAGCACGTCGCCGCGCGTGAGCCGCGCCGAGGGGAAGGCGCGGTTCGTCTCGCGCAGGAGGTATTCGACCTCGCGCGCGTCCGCCTCGACGCGGTCGAGGTCTCCCGCGTAGCGCTCGTCGGTCGTCCCGACGAGGAGCTTCCCGTCCCAAGGCACGACGAAGAAGGGGCGCCCGTCTTCGACCGCCTCCGAGTAGACGGCCGCGCCGGGCGCGCCCGGGAAGGCGCGGACGACGACGTGGCTCCCCTTCGTCCCGCCCGTCAGCCTCTCGCCGCCCGCGCCCGAGCCTTCGAGCACCTCGTCAACCCACGGGCCGGCGGCGTTGAGGACGAACGAGGCGCGCGCCTCGTGCGTCTCGCCCCCGAGCAGGTCTTTGAAGACGACGCCGCGCGCCGCGCCGTCTTCGACGAGCAGGCGCTCGACGCGCGCGTGCGTCAGGACGGTCGCGCCGCGCGCGCGTGCGGCGAGCGCGTTCTCGACGGCGAGCCGCTCGGCGTACTCGACCTGCGCGTCGTAGAAGAGCGCGGCGCCGCGCAGTCCCTCGGCTTCGAGGCCGGGCGCGTGGGCGCGGGCCTCGGCCGCCGTGAGCATCCGGTGGCGCGGGAGTGATTTAGTTAGCGAGAGCAGGTCGTAGGCGAGCATCCCCGCGCGGATGGTGAGGGGGCCGCGGCGCCGCCCCGCGTAGACGGGCACGAGCATCGGGAGCGGGCGGACGAGGTGCGGAGCGACCGTCCGCAGCAGCGTCTCGCGCTCGCGCAGGGACTCGCGGACGAGCCCGACCTCGCCGTGTTCGAGGTAGCGCAACCCGCCATGTATGAGCCGGGTCGAGGCGGCGGTCGTCCCCGCCGCGAGGTCGCCCTTGTCGAGCAGCAGCACGCGCAGCCCGCGCATCGCCGCGTCGCGCGCCACCCCGCACCCGTTCACGCCGGCGCCGACGACGACGGCGTCGAAGGTCGCGCTCGAAATGTCCGGGGGCACTCGACTCATCTTCCGTCGCGTTAATTCCCGTCCGCGTCGTCGCGCTCCCAATCCTTCGCGCGCTCGACGGCGCGGAGCCAGCGGCGGTGGAGGCGTTCGCGCTCCGGCTCGCCCATGCGGGGCTCGTAGCGGCGCGCGACGCGCCAGCGCGCGGCAATCTCACGGCGGTCCTGCCAGAAGCCGACGGCGAGGCCGGCGAGGTAGGCGGCGCCCGCGGCCGTCGTCTCCGTGACCTCGGGCACCTCGACGGCGACGCCGAGGATGTCGGACTGGAACTGCATGAGGAAGCCGTTGCCGACCGCGCCGCCGTCCACGCGCAGGTCTCTGAGCCGCGCGCCCGAGTCGCGCCCCATCGCGGCGGCCACGTCGCGCGTCTGGTAGCACATGGCCTCCAGCGCGGCGCGCGCGAGGTGCGCGCGGGTCGTGCCGCGCGTCAGGCCGACGACGGCGCCGCGCGCGTACGCGTCCCAGTGCGGCGCGCCCAGGCCCGCCAGCGCCGGGACGAAGTAGACGCCCTCGTTCGAGTCGAGCGAGCGCGCGAGCGCCTCCGTCTCGTCCGCGCTCCCGATGATGCCGAGCCCGTCGCGGAGCCACTGCACGGCCGCGCCCGTGACGAAGATGGAGCCTTCGAGCGCGTACTCGGCGGGCCCCTCGCCCAGCCGCCACGCGACCGTCGTCAGGAGCCCCGCGCGGCTGGCGACCGGCGCGGCGCCCGTGTTCATCAGGAGGAAGGAGCCGGTGCCGTAAGTGTTCTTCGCCGCGCCCGGCTCGTAGCAGCCCTGGCCGAAGAGCGCCGCCTGCTGGTCGCCGGCCAGCCCCGCCACGGGCACGCGCGCGCCGAAGAAGGCCGACGGCTCCGTGTGCCCGTAGACGAAGGACGAAGGCAGGACTTCGGGCAGCGCCGCGCGCGGCACGTCGAAGAGCGCGAGCAGCTCGTCGTCCCAGGCGAGCCGTTTGATGTCGAAGAGGAGCGTGCGCGAGGCGTTCGACACGTCGGTGACGTGCCGGCGCCCGCCCGTCAGCTTCCAGACGAGCCACGAGTCGACGGTGCCGAAAACGACTTCTCCGCCGGCGGCCCGCGCGCGCAGGCCCGGGGTGTTTTCGAGCAGCCAGCGCAGCTTCGTCCCCGAAAAGTACGGGTCGAACACGAGCCCCGTCTTCGCGCGGACGTACTCTTCCAGCCCGCGCGCCTTCATCTCGTCGCACATGGCGGCCGTCCGCCTGTCCTGCCAGACGACGGCGCGCGCGACCGGCGCCGAAGTGGCGCGCTCCCACGCGACGACCGTCTCGCGCTGGTTCGTGATGCCGACGGCGCTCAAACTTTGGGCCTCGACGCCGGCCGAGGCCAGCGCGCCGGCCACAGCCCCGAGGCTCACGCGCCAGATTTCTTCCGGGTCGTGCTCGACCCAGCCGGGGCGCGGGTAATGCTGCGTGAACTCCGAATAACCGCGGCCCCGGACGCGGCATTCGCGGTCGAAGACGAGGGCGGTCGTCCCCGTCGTCCCCTGGTCTATCGAGAGCACAAAGCCGTCCATTTTCCCCCTTCGTCAGTCCGTTGTCCGCCGTCCCGCGAAAGTGTAATATACACGCACATCGGACAAGGGCCGCACCAGTGACCTCATCCGGCGGGGCGAAAATTCAGTACCGGAGAAGTGAAATCGGAAGATGAAAGACTACAACGACTTTTTTGACGAGATGATTGACGTGGACGACGAGGCAGAGCCCGAGGGCGAGGCTTTCCTCGAAGAGGACGCCGAGTACGAGGCCGACGAAGAGGACGACGAGGAGGGCGAGGACGAGCTGGCGACGGTCGTGCGCACGGCCGTCCTCAGGAAGAACGACATGCTGGCGCTGCTCTCGCTGAAGGCGACGCCCGAGGGTGGCCAGATCGTCCGCCTCGACCCGCGCCAGCGGCTCCCCTCCATGCAGCGCTACGAGACGGAGGAGGAGGCGCTCCGCTGGTTCACGCGCAGCCTCGCCACCAGCCGCAAGAACGGCTGGGCGGTCGTCTACGACGGCACGCCGCTCGTCGGCTAGAGCCGAAGGCCAGAGGTCAGGGGGCCGGTGAAAGCACGTCGCTGCTCGCCGGCCCCCTCTCTTTTTTGAAGCCGAAAACAGTTCGGGAGTAGGGACGATGATTCTTATCACGGGCGCGACGGGGACGACGGGCAGGGAGGTCTTGAAGGAGTTGCGTCAGGCGGGCGCGGCGGGCGTGCGCGCGCTCGTGCGCGACCCGGCGCGCGCCCCCTTCGTGGGCGAGGCCGGGTTCGAAGCAATCGGCGGAGACTTCGACCGGCCCGAGACGCTGGGCGCGGCGCTCGAAGGCGTCGAGCGCGCGCTCCTGCTCACCCCGCCGTCGCCGCAGACGTTCGAGCACAACCGCCTCTTCGTCGAGGCCGCCGCGCGCGCGGGCGTCCGGCACGTCGTCAAGCTCTCGGCCTTCGGCGCCGACGCCGAAGCACCCGAGGGCTTCGCCCGCTGGCACGGCCAGTCGGAGGAGCTGCTCAAGTCCTCCGGCCTCGCGTGGACGATGCTGCGGCCGAACTTCTTCATGCAGAATTTGCTCGGGCAGGCCGGGCAGATATCCTCCGCGGGCAAAATCTTCCAGCCCGTCGGCGACTCGCGCGCGAGCTTCGTGGACGTGCGCGATATCGCGGCGGTCGCCGCGCGCGCGCTCACCGAGGGCGGGCACGAGGGGCAGACCTACACGCTGACCGGCCCCGAGGCGCTCTCCTACGCGGACGTCGCGGCGCGGCTCTCGGAGGCCGGCGGACGAAACATCTCCTACGTCCCCGTCACGCCGGAGCAGTTCCGCGCGGGCGCGCTCGCGGCGGGCCTGCCCGAATGGCTCGTCTCCGCGCTCGAACGCCTCAACGAAACCTTCGCCTCCGGCCGGGCCGCCGAGGTGACCGGCGACGTGGAGCGCGTCGCGCGCAGGGAGCCGACCACCTTCCGCCAGTTCGCCCGCGACCACGCCGCGGCTTTCAGGGGAGAGTGAGGGACGACGATGAAGGCGATAAGGGTTCACGAGTTCGGCGGGCCCGAGGTATTGAGGCTTGAGGACGTGCCGGAGCCGAGCCCCGGCGCGGGGCGGGTCGTCGTGCGCGTGCGCGCGGCGGGCGTCAACCCGGTGGACACGTACATCAGGGGCGGCGCGCACGCCGTCAGGCCCGCGCTGCCTTACACGCCGGGGCTCGACGCGGCCGGCGAGGTCGTGGCCGTGGGCGAGGGCGTCGAGCGGTTCGGCGTCGGGAGCAGGGTCTACACGGCGGGAAGCCTGACCGGCGCCTACGCGGAGTTCACGCTCTGCGAAGAGTCGCAGTGTCACCCGCTGCCCGAGCACGTCCTGTTCACGGAGGGCGCGGCCGTCAACACGCCGTACGCGACCGCCTACCGCGCGCTGTTTCAGAGGGCGCAGGCGAAGCCGGGCGAGACGGTGTTCGTCCACGGCGCGAGCGGCGGCGTGGGGACGGCGGCCGTGCAGTTGGCGCGCGCCGCCGGCTTCGTGGTCATCGGCACGGCGGGGACGGAGGATGGACTCCGGCTCGTCATCGAGCAGGGCGCGCACCGGGCGCTCGACCACCGCGCTCCCGACTACCTCGGCCATCTCGCGGAGTTCACAGGCGGGCGCGGCGTGGACGTCATCCTTGAGATGCTGGCGAACGTGAACCTGAACAAAGACCTCGAAGTGCTGGCGAAGGGCGGGCGCGTGGTGGTGGTCGGGTCGCGCGGGACGGTCGAGATTAACCCGCGGCTGGCGATGACGCGCGACGCGGCGATTCTCGGCATGACGCTCTTCAACACGACGCCGCAGGAGTCCGCGGGCATCCACGCGGCGCTGGCCGCCGGGCTCGAAGCGCGGACGCTGCGCCCCGTCGTCGGGCGCGAGTTGCCGCTCGCCGAGGCCGCGCGCGCGCACGAGGAGGTCCTGAAGCCGGGCGCCCGCGGGAAGATTGTTCTGATTCCTTAGCGCGGGTTTGACGAAGCGGCGAGGGGCGCGGCTCACGTTAGTG
>DASVTS010000161.1:0-39550 GCA_036387455.1 Pyrinomonadaceae bacterium
TGGCGGCGACCTCGTAGAGGTTCTGGCAGACGGGCGCGAGGTTGAGGCGCGCGCGCACCTCTTCGGAGAGGAGTGAGACCATCGGCTGCGTGAGCGCCGGGCTCGAAGTCAGGAGGTCGTAGAAGGCCGGGACGGCGCAGAGCGCGTCGAAGTGTCGCGCGAGCGCGTCGAGCAGGGCGCGCTCGCCGCGCGGCGCGTAGGTGTAGAAGTGGAGCGGCGCGCTCGTGCCCTCGGCCGCGCGCGCGACCGCGGGCAGCAGCTTCTGCACGAAGCGGACGAGGAGCGCACGCTCCGACTCGGTCGTGGGCGGAGCAAGGGTCATCTCGGTGACCTCTTCGGTCGCGCGCGGGCCGCCGACGCGCGCGGCGAGCAGGTAGAGGCGGTCTTCGATGTAGTCGCGCTGCGCGTCCACGTAGACGCGCACGAGCCCCGCGTGCACGGACGGGTCGGGGAGCGAGCCGAAGTCGGAGCCGAGAAGGTAAGGCCGCGCCTCGGTCTTGCGGTCGAGGCGGCGGACGGCCGCGCGCGCTCTCTGGACGAGCAGGGGGAGGCGCCCGCCGAGCGGCCAGCGTGAGGACGCCCGCCGCGCCGCCTCCTCAAAGCCCGCGGCCGGCCTCATCTCCTTCCCCGCGTACTCCATCAGGGACGCGAGGGCGCGCGCCGAGCCGACGCCCTCTGCTTGCAGCGCGCGCTTCTCGGAGGGCGAGATGAGCGGGACGAGCGAGAGGTCGAAGCGTTCGGCCGTGTCCGTGAAGCAGAGCGCGTTGTAGGGGCAGCCGTCGCAGGTGCCGCGCAGGTGGTAGCGCGCGCCCTCGGCGCCGGCCGCGACCGCGCGCTCCACGTCCGAGCCCGGCGCGGCCACCAGCCGCTCGACCTCCTCGGCGTAGAGCGCGAGGTCGAAAGTCTCCCACGCGCCGTCCGCCGGGAGCGGCGTGTCGCGCGCGACGACGGCGCCGCGCACCGTCGCGCCGCCGAGACCTGACGCCCCCAGCGTCCCGCCCAGCAGGCGGGCGTAGAAGGCGACCTGAAGGCGGAAGCCGACCGTCTCGCGCGCGCTCGCCTTGAAGTCCACGACCGTCGCCGCCGCGCCGTCCCCCCCGAGCGAGATTTCGATGAGGTCCGCGCGCCCCTCGCACTCCCAGCCGCCGACGCGCCCCTTGAGCGTCGGCTGGTAGTAGCAGACGCGCCCGACAGTCTGCCGCGCGACCGCGTCGGCGAAGGCGCCCGCGTCGGCGTGCGTCATGTCGCGCACCTCGACGCGCGCGGCCAGCTCCTCGACCATCGCGCGCTCGAACCGCTGCCCCTCGCCCGAGAGCAAAGGCGACAGCGGCTCGAACTCCAGACGGTAGCGCTCCAGCCGCCGCTTCGCCTCCGAGGGGAAGAGCGTGAAGCGCATGTGCCGCTCGCAACGGCCGCGCGCGACGTACTGCGCGAGCCGCTGCGCCGTCAGCGGGCGCTCGGTGTGGAAGGGGGCTGTGGGGTCGGACATACGAGGGTCGAACGAAGGCGAAAGTAAAAAGGCGAAGGTGCGGACGCGCCGGGACGCGCAGAACTTTTATTGACTCTCCCGCCCCTGCTTAACTTCTGCCTTTCGCCTTTTTACTTCTGCCTTCCGCGGTGCGGCCGACGACGGTGAGGGTGGCGACTTCGGTGCGGGTCTCGGCGGCGCGCACGGCTTCGCGGGCGGCGGCCATCGCCGCGTCTTCGGAGGAGAGGAACTCTTCGAGGCGGCCCTTGACGGCCGCGAAGGTCACCTTGCGCTCGAAGAGGGCGGCGAACCCTTCGGCGCCGAGAAGCCGTTCGGCCGCCGCCAGCTTCTCAGCGTCGTAGGCGGCCTTCGCGGTGTAGCTGCAACGCACGCCCGCCTCGCCCGCGCGCAGCACGACCGCGTTCGAGATGCGCGGCCGGGCCGTCGCCGCGCGCTTCAACTGCTCCTTAACCTCCGAGGCGCGCGCGTCCAGACGCTTCAGCTCCTCGTGCAGCGCGACGTACTCGGCGACGAGCGCGGCGACCTCCTCGTCCGTCAGCGCCTCCGACCCGTCGGGCGAGGCCGCGCGGCCGAAGCACTCGAAGCAGTTGAGCGCGCCGCCCTCGGGGCGCACCAGCGCCTCGTCGCGCGGGACGAGCCCGCCGCAGCCCGCGCAGGGCGCGTAGAACGCGGCGGCGCACGCGCGGCACAGCGCGGCGCCCGTGCGGTCGAGCACGCGCTCGGACGCGGCGGCCACGTCCGCGAGGCACTCGACGCAGAGCGCGCCGCGCGGCTCCAAATCGCGTGGGTCGCGGGTGTGAAAACTGTTCTCCGTCTGCATCAGGGTCGCCCTCTTACGCGGGAAGGGTGGAAGGGTCTTCGGCGTCGGGGGCCGGGACGGGACGCCCTCGCGCCGTCGCCCGGCGGCGCATAGCATACACTCCCGCGCGCGGGTTTCAGAAACGGCGGCGCGCCGGGTCAGGCGGCGTCGATGCGCGCGGCGAGGATGAAGTCGCTCTCGCTCAGGCCGCCGATGGCGTGCGTGTGGATTTCGAGCCGCGCGTAGCCCCAGCCGAAGGAGACGTCCGGGTGGTGCCCCTCCGACTCGGCGACTCGGCCGACGCGGTTGACGAAGGCGAGCGCGTCGGCGAAGTTCGAGAAGCGGTACGCCTTCGAGAGGTGGTGCCCCTCGACTACCTCCCAGCCTTCGAGCTGCGCGAGCAGCGGCTCAATCTCCTCGCCCGCCAGGCGCGGCACGCCGCCGTGGCAGGGGACGCAGTGTTTGTCCGAAAGGCTCCCCATCCTTCAATCCTTTCTCAGGGCGCGGGCGCGGGCCTGTCGCGGAGCATGACGGTGTCGGCTTCGAGCGCGGGCTCGGGCGCCGGGGCGAGCGCGGGGCAGGCGGCGAGCGCCGCCAGAAGCTCCGCGCGCATCTCCTCGGCGGAGGCGTGGCGGCGCGCGCGCTCGCGCGAGAGGGCGCGGCGCAGCACCTCTTCGAGCCGCCGCACTTCGGGCGAGTCGCCGGGCAGGCGGAAGTCTTCGCGCTCCATCGCGTGCAGCAGCTCGACGGGCGTGCGGCCGCGAAAAGGGCGCTCGCCCGCTAGCGCCTCGGCGCACATGACGCCGACCGAGAAGAGGTCGCTGCGCTCGTCCACCTCGCCGCCCGCGAGCTGCTCGGGCGGCATGTAGCCGAACGTGCCCATCACCATGCCCGGCGTCGTCACCGTCTGCGCCTCCCCGCCGCCGTCGGCGCGCACCAGCTTCGCCAGCCCGAAGTCGAGCAGCCGCACGCGCGGCCCGCCCGCGCCGTCGCCGCCCGAGACGAGGATGTTCTCCGGCTTCAAATCGCGGTGGACGATGCCGGCGCGGTGCGCCGCCGCCACGCCTTCGAGCACCTGCCCGAAGATTAGGGACGCGCGCGACGGCGTCAGGCGCCGCTCGCGCCGGAGCAGCGCCGCCAGGCTCTCGCCCTCGATGAAGTCCATGGCGAGGAAGGCGCCCTCGGTCTGCAACTCGCCGTAGTCGTGGACGGCGACGATGTTCGGGTGCTGGCCGAGCCGGGCGAGCGCGCGCGCCTCGCGCCGGAAGCGCCGGAGCGCCGAGTCGTCGCCGAACAGGCGCCCGGAGAGAATCTTGACGGCGACGCGGTGGTTGAGTTTCAAATGCGTCGCCTCGTAGACGGCGCCCATGCCGCCGCGGCCGACGAGACGTTCGAGCCGGTAGCGCCCCTCGACGGTGCGCTCGACGGGGAGCGTCAAACGCAGCTCGGCGCCGTCGGCGTCGCAGCGCGTCGCGGTCGAGTCGAAGCAGCGCCCGCAGGCCGGGCACTCCTTGAGGAGGTTGACGCCGCGGCCCTCGAAGCGCGACAGCACCTCGCTGCGGACGCGCCTGTCCTCGCGCGCCCGCTCCTTCAGCCGCACGTTCTCGTAGACGACGGCTATCTGCGCGGCCACCGACTCCAACAGCTCGCGGTCGCGCGAGGTGTAGGGCACCTCGGACTTCTTGCCGCCGAGCAGGAAGAGTCCGGCCAGCCTCTCGTCCGTGCCCGTCAGCGGCACGACGAGGCGCGTGCCGAGCGACTCCAGCCAGTCCTTCTCGCCCTGCGGCAGGCGCGTCTTCGGCGGGAAGGGGAAGTCCTGCGCGCCGCCCTGTAGCTCAAGCAGGCGGAGGAGCTGCGAGTCCTCGGGGATGCGCAGCTCCTGTTGCGAGCCGCCCGACGTGTAGGTCAGCGAGAGCTCGCCGCGCTCGCCCCCGCGGTAGAAGAGGTAGACGCTCTCGGGGTGGACGGCGCGCTCGACCTGCTCGCAGACGCGCCGCGACATCTCCTGCAGGGAGTCGAGCCCCTTGATTTCCTCGACCAGCCCGCGCAGAAGCTTCTCGCGGTCGTACTGCTCGCGGAAGAACTTGCGGTCGACCCACTCGTTGAGGCCGCGGCGGAAGACGAGCCCGGTGGCGAGGGCCGCGACGGCGAGCGCGTAGAAGTAGGTCGAGTTGCGCAGCAGCACGTCCGCCACCGAGCGGCTCGGGTCGAGCGCGACCGAGAGGACGAGCCCGGCCACGGGCAGCGCGAGCAGCACGCGCAGCGCGTTCTTCGCCAGGAGGTACTGGACGCTGCGCCGCACGATGAGCGAGACGGGGATGACCTGGTGCCTGACGATGGCGTAGGCGAACGAGACGGGGACGAGGATTTGCAGCAGGTTGACGGACGTGAAGAGCCCGCTCGGCACGCCCACGTCGCCCCTCCACAGCCTGACGAGCGACATCGTCGTGAAGAAGACGAGCGCCGGCGCGAAGCCCACCAGACAGCCGGCGAGGATGATGCGCAGCTTGCGCTTCGACACGAGGTCGGCCGCGCGGTACTGCGCGACGAGCGCGACGAGGCACGCGAGCAGGTAGGCCAGCAGCAGCAGCGAGCCGAGGAGGAGCGGCCCCGCGTGCCGCTCCACGAAGTCGTAGAAGGCCGGCGCGTCCGTCAGGAAGAGGTAGACGAGGAACGCGTCGAACGTGACGGTCAGGAGCAGCGTCGGCAGGTAGACGTAGAACTCCAGGCGCGGCCGCCGCCGCACCAGCGCCAGCGGGCGCGGGAAGACCAGAAAGAGGTGGAGCAGGAAGACCGGGAAGTACGGCTTGAAGCAGTAGCCGAAGGCCATCAGGGCGCGCAGCCAGACGGGCGAAGTCTCGTCCAGATAGGGTATCGCCCACGAGGCGCCGAGCGCGGCGAAGCAGAGCGAGAGCAGCAGCGCGTGCTTGTCTTCGGGCCGGAGCAGAAAGACGACCAGCCCGACGCCGAGGAAGCTGAGGCTGTAGACGAGGACGACCAGCGTGCGCGGCGACAGCAGCGTGTTCGCCAGCGGCGTCGGGCGCGCGCGCAGCGTCACCTCGCGCGACTCGCCCCCGCGGCGCACCGTCAGGCGGTACGGCTCGCCCGGCGTCACCCGCCGGTAGAGGCGCTCCAGCCGGGAGTCCGAGCCCCCTACGCTCTCGCCGTCGAGCGCCACGACCTCGTCGCCCACGCGCAACTTGGCGGCGTCGGGGTTGCCCGGATAAAGCTCTACGACGGTGGGGGCGCCCCCGCCCTTCTGCGTCGTCCCCCAGCCGCGGTCGAGGATGAGCGTCAACTGCGGCAGGTAGAGCCAGTAGGCGGCGGCGGTGAACGCTAAGGCCAGCGCGTAGAGGAGGGCGACGGGGATGATTCGCTGTCGCATAGGGGCCGTAGGGCGCGCGCTCCTGTGTAGTCCCCGCGCGCGGGGCGTGCATCTTACCAGACTCCCGCGCCGCCGCCGAAGCTTTTCGCCCGCGCCCGGCCACTTGCGCGGGAGCGCGCGTTGCGGATAGTCTTAACGTCAAAAGCTCCGCACGTATCAGACAGCTCCCTGAGGAGAGGTTACGCCGTGGCCGCCATCTACCCTTTCCGCGCCCTGCGCCCGCCCGCCGAGCGGGTGGCCGAGGTCGCCGCCGTCCCCTACGACGTGGTCAACACCGAGGAGGCCCGCGCGCTCGCCGCCGGGAACCCTTCGAGCTTCCTCCACGTCTCGCGCCCCGAGATAGACCTGCCCGGGGGCACGGACATCTACGCCGACGAGGTCTACGAGAAGGCGCGCGAGAACTTCGGGGCGATGCGCGCCGCCGGCACGCTCGTCGAGGAGGACGCGCCCGCGCTCTACGTCTACCGCCTCCGCATGGGCGGCCACACGCAGACGGGCGTCGCCGCCGCCTTCTCGGTGGACGAGTACGACCGGGACCTCATCCGCAAGCACGAGCGGACGCGCCCCGACAAGGAGAACGACCGCACGCGCCACATCCTCGCCTTGCGCGCGCAGACCGGCCCCGTCTTCCTCACCTACCGCGCCGACCGGCGCGTGGACGCGCTCGTCGAGGCCGAGACCAAGCGCGAGCCGCTCTACGACTTCGAGGCCGCGGACGGCGTCCGCCACACGGTCTGGCGCGCCTCCGCCGCCGAGCAGCTCGCGCGCTGCTTCGCCGAGGTGCCCGCGCTCTACATCGCCGACGGGCACCACCGCGCCGCCTCCGCCTCGCGCGCCCGCGCCGCGCTCCGCGACGAGAACCCGGCGCACACCGGCCAGGAGGAGTACAACCGCTTCCTCGGCGTCGTCTTCCCCGACGAGCAGATGCAGATTCTCCCCTACCACCGCGTCGTGAAGGATTTGAACGGGCGGAGCCCCGAGGAGTTCCTCGACGCCGTGCGCGGGCGCTTCGGCGTCACCGACGACGCGAAGCGCGAGGGGCCGGGCAAGCCCGGCCACTGGCACATGTACCTCGGCGGGAAGTGGTACGGCCTCAACCTGCGCGACGACGCGGCGCGCACGCTCTCGGACGACCCGACCGCGGCGCTCGACGTGAGCCTCCTGCAGAACAACCTGCTCGACCCCGTGCTCGGCGTCGCCGACCCGCGCACCGACAAGCGGATAGACTTCGTCGGCGGCATCCGCGGCACGCAGGAGCTTGAGCGGCTGGTCGACTCGGGCCGCGCGCAGGTGGCCTTCGCGCTCTACGCGACCTCCATCGAAGACCTCCTGCGCGTCTCCGACGCCGGCGGCGTCATGCCGCCCAAGTCCACCTGGTTCGAGCCCAAGCTGCGCGACGCGATTCTGATTCACACGATATGATCGAAATCGAGACCGAGCGGCTGCGGATGCGCAAGTACGAGCTGGAGGACGCGGACGACCAGCTGCGCGTCATGACCGACCCGGAGTTCATGCGGCGGATAGGGCCGCACTTCAAGCCCCCGACGCGCGACATGGTGCTGGTCGGCCTCGGCCGCATTGACGAGCACTGGAGGCGGCTCGGCTACGGGCAGTGGGCGTTGGAGCTGAAGGGCGAGGGCCGCTTCGTCGGCTACTGCGGGCTCCGCCACATGATTCCGACCGACGAGGTGGAGCTGTATTACGGGGCCGACCCCGCCTACTGGGGGCGCGGGCTCATCACCGAGGCGGCGCGGGCGGCGCTGCGCTTCGGCTTCCGAAGGGCGGGGCTCGCGCGCGTGATGGCCGTCACCGACAAGGACAACAGCTGGTCGCGCCGCGTGATGGAGAGGTGCGGGCTGCGCTACGAGCGCGACGACGTCTACTTCGACCTGCCCGTCGTCTACTACGCCCTCAACCGCGAGGACTGGCGCGACGACGGCGCGCCCTACGCGGAGAAGGATTAGACCATGCGTGTGCTCATCGCCGACAAGTTCGAGCAGTCGGGGCGCGACGGCCTCGAAGCCGCCGGCTGCCAGTTCTCCTACCAGCCCGACGTAAAGGACGACTCGCTCGTCGAGGCCATCCGCGCCTACGACCCCGAGGTGCTCGTCGTCCGCTCGACGAAGGTCACCGAGCCGATGCTCGACGCCGGGGCGCTGAAGCTCATCGTGCGCGCGGGCGCGGGCTACAACACGATTGACGTGGCGGCCGCCTCGCGCCGCGGCGTCTACGTCTCGAACTGCCCGGGCAAGAACTCGGTCGCGGTGGCGGAGCTGGCGCTCGCGCTCATCCTCGCCCTGGACCGGCGCGTCGCCGACAACGTCATCCAGCTCCGCGAAGGGAAGTGGAACAAGAAGGAGTTCTCGAAGGCGCGCGGTCTTTTGGGCCGCACGCTCGGGCTCGTCGGCACGGGGCAGATCGGGCGCGAGGTGGCGGCGCGCGCCAGGGGGTTCGGCCTGAACGTCATCGCGTGGAGCCGCAGCCTGACCGACGAGACGGCGGCCGAGCTGGCCGTCGAGCGCCGCGCGGAGCTTTTAGACGTCGCGCGCGACTCCGACATCGTGAGCGTCCACGTCGCCCTCAAGCCGGAGACGCGCGGGCTCGTCGGCGCGGACTTCTTCAACGCCATGCGCGGGGGCGCCTACTTCGTCAACACGTCGCGCGGCGAGGTGGTGGACCAGGAGGCGCTGCGCCGCGCGATGCGCGAGAAGGACATCCGCGCCGGGCTCGACGTCTTCGCCGACGAGCCGGCGGGCGCGGCGGGCGAGTTCACGGACGACATCGCGCGCGAGCCGAACCTCTACGGCACGCACCACATCGGCGCCTCGACCGACCAGGCGCAGGAGGCCATCGCCGCCGAGACCGTCCGCGTCGTCCGCACCTTCAAGGAGACGGGGCGCGTCCCCAACGTCGTCAACCTCGCGCGGCGCACGCCCTCGACGCACACGCTCGTCGTCCGCCACCGCGACCGGCCCGGGGTGCTGGCCTCCGTCCTCGACCGCATCCGCGCCGAGTCCATCAACGTGCAGGAGATGGAGAACGTCATCTTCGAAGGCTCCGAGGCGGCCGTCGCCCGCATCAACCTCGAAGCGGCGCTCCCCGCCGGCGTGCTCGAAAAACTCAAAGCCGACAACGCCGACATCATCGAGTTGAGCCTTTTGGAAATCAAAAGCCTGTGAACCGTGAACCGTGAACCGTGACAAGTAAGAACAGGTCTTATCCTGTCACGGTTCACGGTTCACGGTTCACGCGAACGGAGTGAGCAAATGACCGAGAGAATCTTTAACTTCAGCGCCGGGCCGGCGGTGCTCCCCGTGCCGGTGCTTGAGCGCGCGCGCGAGGAGATGCTCTCCCTGCCCGGCGTCGGGATGAGCGTGATGGAGATCAGCCACCGCTCGAAGCCCTTCCAGGCCGTCCTCGACGGGGCGGTGGCGGGCCTGACCGAGCTGTTGGGGATACCCGGGGGCTACCGCGTCCTCTTCCTACAGGGCGGCGCGAGCTTGCAGTTCTCGATGGTGCCGATGAACTTCCTGTCGCCGGTCGGGAGCGCCGACTACGTGCTGACGGGGAGCTGGGGCAAGAAGGCGCTGAAGGAGGCGAAGAAGGTCGGCGCGACCAACGTCGCCGCCGACATGGCCGACAGCCACTACACGCGCGTCCCCTCGGCCGACGAGCTCAACCTCGACCCCGGCGCGGCCTACGTCCACTTCACCTCGAACGAGACCATCGAGGGCGTCGAGTGGAAGCACGACCCCGAGGTGGGCGCCGTTCCGCTCGTCTGCGACGCCTCGTCGAACATCTGCTCGCGCCCCATCGACGTCTCGAAGTACGCGCTCATCTACGCGGGCGCGCAAAAGAACCTCGGCCCCTCGGGCGTGACCGTCGTCATCATCCGCGACGACCTTTTGGAGAGAATCCCCTCGGGCCTGCACACGATGCTCGACTACCGCACGCACGCCGACAACGGCTCGCTCTACAACACGCCGAACACGTGGGGCATCTACATCCTCAACCTCGTCTGCGACTGGGTGAAGGGCGAGGGCGGCCTCGAAGCCATCAGCCGCCGGAACGAGGAGAAGGCGCGGCAGATTTACGACGTCATTGACTCGACCGACTTCTACCGCGGCCACGCCGCCCCGGAAGCCCGCTCCAACATGAACGTCACCTTCCGCCTCCCCACCGAAGAGCTCGAAAAGAAGTTCGCCGCGGAAGCGACGGCCGCCGGCCTCGACGGCCTCAAAGGCCACCGCTCCGTCGGCGGCATCCGCGCCTCCATCTACAACGCCTTCCCCCCCGAAGGCGTCTCCGCCCTCACCCAATTCATGCGCGAATTCGAACGCACCAACGGCTAAGGGAGCCGCCTACACTCTGTACCCCGCCGGGAAATCGCTCTACCGGGCTGGGTACAGGGTGTAGGCGACTGTCTACAGTCATTCACCGGCCGGGTACAGGGTGTAGGCAGTCGCCGACACCCTGTACCCAATCGTATACAGTCCGTACCCGGCCGGGGATAAAAGCTCCCACGCCGTCTACGCTCTGTCCTTAACCGCCTTCCCTCATTAACGGAACGGTCACATTCTGTAGCAAGCCTCTTACACTCTCTCACCACCACGCGGAACCCTTCGCCGCGTCCGCTGCACCCCGCCAACGCCGCCCCACCCAATGTAACCCGCACGCTACAGCCGTGCTGACCCCCGTCCCAAGCCTTTCACAACAACAAACTCAGCTTTCGGATTCCGCGAGTGTCTGGCGAGCCGCTTCTAGCTCTGGAGAACGCAGTGCGGCGTAGATTTCGATGGCGCGCAGGGCGTGTGGGAGGGCTTCTGTATTCCGGCCTTGCCGAGCAAGAGCCTTGGCGAGGCGGCGGCAGTTGTTTGCGATTAACTCCTGACGGCCGAGTTTTTCAGATAAGGGCAGTGCTTCGCGGGCCAGGGCTTCCGCGCCGGGCCAGTCCTCGCGGTCCAGAGCCAGCGCGGCCAGATTGCCGGTGAGGGTGACGACGCCTTCGAGAGCCCCGACGGCTTTGGAGATTCGCAAGGCTTCCCGGTAATCGCGCTCGGCGGCGTCGAAATCGCCGGAGAGTCGTTCGGCACTGGCGAGGGCTTCCAAGCCGACGGCGACATCGTCACTTTCGAGTCTCAAGGTGCGACAAAGCTCCACGGCTTCGCGGTAGGCCGCGATGGCGGCGGGATAGTCCTTAGCCAGGCTGTGCCCTTCGCCGCGCAGGTGGGTGGCGATAGCTCGTTCGCGGGCACCGGCCTGAGCCTCGCGCCAGTAAGCCTCGGCGCGGTCGGCGCAGGCAAGCACCCCCGCCGACTGTCTGCGCATACTATGAATCCAGCCGGCATCGTAGGCCCGCCAGCCGGCATTCCTGAAATCTTCGGCCGCCACGGCCTTGACTTCGGAGTCCCGCGAGAGGGCAAGCCATTCATCCCAGCGCCCGGTGAAATCGAGAAAATCGCGTAATGCGCTGCACACGGTTTGAAGCCTGTCATTTGACCCGGCGAGTAAACGCGGCAGGGCGGCGGCGACCGTCGGCCACGCAGCGTCAAGCACGGGGAAGTTATCGAATTTCTTATAGCCGTTCTCCTCAACCAGAGTGTATGCCCGTTTTTCCAGCCGGTCGCCGGCCTCCGCGACGACCTCGGGCTTCCGCCGCCTCAGGAAGTCAGCCACTAGCGGCACGAGCGCGAACGCCTTTTCCTCAGTATCAGGGACGACAAGCGAGCGGTTGGCGAGGCTGCGCAGGGCGGTGTCGGTCGGCTCCTCGTCGCAGCCCGCGAACGTGGCAAGGTGCTCCACTTTAGCCGGCAGGGTGAAGTAGGTGAGCGCGCAGAGGACTTTGGTCTCGGCCTCGGTGAACTCGTTGACGAGGTCGCCGAAGACGAACTCAAGCGGGTCGTTGTCCGGCGGGCAGGAGCGGAGGAAGTTAAGCGCGTCGGCGAAGGTGCGGCAGCTTCCGCGGCCGAGTTGTCCGGCCACCCAGCGCAGGAGGAGCGGGCTGCCGGCGGTCTGTTCGTAGAGGGCGACGCGCTCGTCTTCGTTAGTCTTAGCGAGCAGGGGGTTGCGGCGGGCGAGGTCGGCGAGGGTTTCGAGGGCGGCCTCGCGGCTGAGCTTTTGGAGGATGAGTTCTTCCGAGCCGGAGCCGATGCGGCGGCGGCTGGTGAGGATGGCCTTGCAGCCCTGCGGCAGGCGTTTGACGAAGGTGAAGAGCCGGTCGCGGTCGGGCTTGGGGAGCGATTCGAGGTTGTCGAGGATGAGCAGCGCGCGCTGGCCGCGGAGCGCGTCGAGCAGCAGACGGATGCGGTCGTCCTCCGGCGCCTTCGTGATGTCGGCGCGGTCAAGCTCGCGGGAAAGCTCGTTGAGCATTTCGAGGAAGCCGGGCAGGACGAAGACGCCCAGCTCGCGCACGCCGTCGTCGTCCAGCTCGCGGTTCTTCACGGAGACGAAGACGATGCGCTCGAACTGTTCGGGTGTGCAGTCGTAGGCGGCGCGGACGGCGAGCGAGGTCTTGCCCATCCCGCCCGGCCCGTCGATGAGCGCGCCCCACGTGCGGTTCTCCGGGTCGAGGGCTTCCCGTATCTGCGCGAGTTCCGCCTCGCGGCCGAAGAAGGGCTGGAGGCGCGGGAGGTTGTTGGGGATGGAGGTCTGCGCCGGGCGGGCCTCGGTCGGCGGGGGCTCGGCGTAGAAGTCGCTGGGCTTTCCTTCGTTGAACGCGAGGCGTTCGAGGATGACGGACGCGGCCTGCTCCGGCGTCAGCTCGTCGAGGTCTGTGTACCCGGCGAGGCCGTGGAGCCCCTTGCCTTCGACGCGGTCGAACCGGGTCAGCATCACCTCGCTCGCCTTGCGCTTCTTGAGCAGCCCGAAGAGCGCGTTCCATTCCAGGCCGCACCACTCCTTTTTTTCATAGTCGGGGCAGAAGACGGCGACGACAAGCTCGGCCTCCTTTTCGTAGAGGTCAGGCAGATAGAAGGCGAGGTCTCCCCGCGAGAACTCACCCCGATGGAACTTGTCGTAGAGGATGCGCTCCCTGCCGAACCGCCGCGCGAGGGTGGCGGCGACCTGTTCGACGAAGTCACGCCTCTCCCCGGCGAAGGAGAAGGCGATGCGGAAGCGTCTGTCGGTGGGCTCCATAGTTCGACTCAGCGAGCACGGGTAAGGGTTGGGGACACGGCCGCCGGTGGTGATTATCCACGGCGAGGGCGGAAGGGCCAACGCCTTTCGGTTGCTTGGCAAGGGGGCGGGGGCAGTTTAAAGTATGGGCGCGTCGCCGGTCTCCCGTCTCGCGCCGCGGGCGCTTTCCTCTTAAGAATAATGAGCACGAAAATACTGTTCCCCCTCGCCCTCATCTTCGGCCTCTCGGCCGCCGCGTTCTCGGCCGGGCGGGGCCCCGCGCCGCAGCAGCCGGCGCCCTCGCCGGTCGAGCTGCCGTCGGAGAAGCGCCTGCGCAACGTCAGGCAGTTGACCGACGGGGGCGAGAACGCCGAGGCGTACTTCTCCGCCGACGGCCGCTCGCTCATCTTCCAGTCGAAGCGCGACGGCGCCGGGTGCGACCGCATCTACACGATGCGCGCCGACGGCTCGGACGTGCGGATGGTCTCCACGGGGACGGGGCGGACGACCTGCTCCTACTTCTTCCCGACGAAGGGGCGCATCCTTTACTCCTCGACGCACCTCGCGGACGCGAAGTGCCCGCCGCCGCCCGACTACTCGCGCGGCTACGTGTGGGCCGTCTACCCCTCCTACGACATCTTCACCGCGAGGCCCGACGGCTCGGACGTGCGGCGCCTGACCGACGCGCCCGGCTACGACGCCGAGGCGACCGTCTCGACCGACGGTAAGAAAATCGTCTTCACCTCGATGCGCGACGGCGACCTCGACATCTACTCGATGGACGCCGACGGGAAGAACGTGAAGAGGTTGACGGAAGAGCCGGGCTACGACGGCGGGCCCTTCTTCTCGCGCGACGGGAAGCGCATCGTCTACCGCGCCAACCACCCGCAGACGCCCGAGCAGGCCGCGCGCTACAGGAAGCTCCTCGCGGAGAACCTCATCGAGCCGAACGCGCTCGAAATCTGGGTGATGGACGCCGACGGCCGGAACAAGCGGCAGGTGACGAAGCTCGGCGTCGCCAGCTTCGCGCCCTACTTCCTGCCCGACGGCAAGCGCATCATCTTCTCCTCGAACCACCCGAACCCGCGCGGCCGCGACTTCAACCTCTTCGTCGTGAACGCGGACGGGACGGGGCTGGAGCAGGTCACCTTCAACGACACCTTCGACGGCTTCCCGATGTTCTCGCCCGACGGGCGCAAGCTGGTCTTCGCCTCGAACCGCCACGCCGCCGCGCGCGGCGACACCAACGTCTTCATCGCCGACTGGGTGGAATGAAAGGATGAAGGACGGAGGGCGGGGGTCAGGCTTTTTGCCTGCGCCTCACCCTTCACCCTTCCGGAGAACGCCATGCTGTACCAGACAAGTCTTCGGCTCCTCCTCGCGCTCGCGCTCCTCGCGCCGGCCGCCGTCGCGCAGACCGACTCGAAGCCGACGGTGCCCGACGTCGAGCGTCTGCGCGCGCACGTCTCCTACCTCGCCTCGGACAAGCTCGGGGGCCGGCGCACGGGGACGCCCGGCGCGCAGGAGGCCGCGCGCTACGTCGCGCGCGAGTTCATGCGCCTGCGCCTGCGCCCCGGCGGGAACCCGAACGGCGACGACCTCTCCGAGAACAACTACCTGCAAGGCTTCCCCTACGTCGCGGGCGTGGAGCTGGGCAGGGGCAACTCGCTGACCCTCTCGCGGCGCGACGGCGAGAACCCCCGCGAGCCGGTCAGCTTCCGCGTCGGCGAGGACTGGATGCCGCTCGGCTTCGGCTCGAACGGGAGGCTTGAGGGCGCCGCCGTCGCCTTCGTCGGCTACGGCATCGCGGCCGCCGACCAGAACTACGACGACTACAAGGGCGCGGACGTGAAGGGCAAGGTCGCGCTCGCCTTCGCCGGCACGCCCGACGGCGACAACCCGCACGGCCGCTTCACGCGCGCGGGCGAGCTGCGCTTCAAGGCGGCCGCCGCGCGCGCCGCCGGCGCCGCCGCCCTCCTCGTCGTCGCCGTCGAGGAGAACTTCAAGGACGACAAGCTCTCCGCCCTCCGCTACGACCACGCGGGCCGCGACGCGGGTCTTCCGGTCGCCGCCGTCTCGCGCCAGGCGGCGGTGAAGATTCTCGGGATGGGGCCGGCGTTCGTCCTCGACGAGTTCGAGAAGTCTGTGCGCGCGCGCGGCGCGGCGGCGGCGATGTCGGGCGCGGCGGCCGACGGCGACGCGCGCGTCACGGTCGTCGGCGACGACGCGTTCGGGAAGGGGATGGTGCTAAGCCTTGCCACCGACGTGGTGCGGGAGAACGCCCCGGCCGCCAACGTCGTCGGCGTGCTCGAAGGCTCCGACCCGAAGCTGAAGGCGGAGGCCATCGTCATCGGCGCGCACTACGACCACCTGGGCCTGGGCGGCGAGGGGAGCCTCGCCGGGCGCGAGGGCGAGGTTCATCACGGCGCGGACGACAACGCCTCAGGCACCGCCGGGCTGCTGGAGCTGGCGCGCCTCTTCTCGCGCGAGCCGCAGTTGATGAGGCGCACGGTCGTCTTCGTCGCCTTCGGCGGCGAGGAGGAGGGGCTCATCGGTTCGAGCCACTACGCCGAGCACCCGGCGCGCCCGCTCGAGCAGACCGTGGCGATGATTAACATGGACATGATCGGCCGCCTGCGCGACGACGTGCTCAACGTCGGCGGCGTCGGCACCGCCGCCGAGTGGCGCTCCGTCGTCGGCGAGGCGAACAAGGGCTACAAGGTCACGCTCGATCCGTCCATCACGGGCGGGGGCGCCGGCGCCGCCAAGCCCGGGGGCGCGGCGGGCGAGAAGGAAGGCAAGAAGGAAGATAAGAAGGACGGCGGCGAGGGGGACAAGAAGGGCGAGGCCCGGACGCGCGGGGTGGGCGACGCGACGCCGCGCGCGCCTCGGCCGGGCGGGCCCGACCAGATCAGCATCACGGGCACCAACGGGCGCCACGTCCTGACGGCCGTGCCCGCCGAGCGCTTCACGCTCCGCCTGAACGAGGACGGCTTCGGCCCGAGCGACCACTCGGCCTTCTACGCGCGCCGCGTCCCCGTCCTCTTCTTCTTCACGGGCTCGCACGAGGACTACCACAAGCCGACGGACACGGCCGACCGCGTCAACTACGAGGGCGAGGCGCGCGTCCTCCAGCTCGTGCGCGAAATCGTCTACGACCTCCAGGCGCGCGACACGCGGCCGACCTACGCCGTGGCGAAGTCCGAGGCGTCGGCGCGCCCGACCGGCTTCAAGGTCTCGCTCGGCACCGTCCCGTCCTACGGCGACTCGTCCGACGGGCTCAAGCTCGACGCCGTGCGCGAGGGCTCGCCCGCGGCCGCCGCGGGCCTCAGGGCCGGCGACAAGATAGTCAGGCTCGCCGGCCGCGACGTGCGCAACGTCTACGACTACACGCAGGCGCTCTCCGAGATGAAGGCCGGCCAGCAGTACGACGTCGAAGTCCTCCGCGACGGCCAGCGCCTCTCCCTGAAGGTCACGCCCGCGGCGAGGAAGTAGAAAAGCCGTGAACCGTAAACCGTGAACCGTGACGAGATGAAGATTGTCTTTTCTCGTCACGGTTCACGGTTCACGGTTTACGGCTTTTACTCACCAGCGGGGCTCGCGGTCGCGGCCCCCGCCGCCTCCGCCGTAGCCGCCGCCCCCGCCGCCGTAACCGCCGCCGCGGCCCCCGCCGCCGCCGCGGTCCTCGCGCGGGCGCGCCTCGTTGACGGTCAGCGCGCGGCCGCCCAGCTCCTTGCCGTTGAACTGCGCGATGGCGGCCGCCGCGCCCTCGGCCGTCGCCATCTCGACGAAGCCGAAGCCGCGCGAGCGGCCCGTGTCGCGGTCCTCGACGACCGTCGCGTTCTCGACCTCGCCCGCCTGCGAGAAGATTTCCCGCAGCTCGTCGCCGGTCGTGCGGAAGTTAAGGTTCCCCACGTAAAGTCTCGTGCTCATACAGTCCTTCTATCCTTTTCTCGAAGTGAAGCGCGGGCCGTGGAACTCGTCGCGTGCTGGAGACTCTGGAGCGGGGAGTTAAGACTCCGGGGTGCTGTGGCGGCGAGGGCGGCGACTCTTACGCCCGGTGCCCCCGCGCGCGCGCGGGGTGCGGCTTCGAAACCAACTGACCAACCTCACTCTCCTTCAGCCGAACACCGTCGCCTCCACAGTCGCGGCCAGGCGCGGCCGCCTCCGGCCGCGCGAGAGCAGGAACCCGATGCCCGCAAAGTATGCCCCCACACCTGCGCCCCGCGCAAGATTTTTTCTCGCGCGCCGAGGCGGGCGGCCCCCTTTCGGGAGCGGGCGAGTTCTTTCTTGAAAAGGTCACGGCTTTAGAGGAGAATACCCGCGAGCCGTAGAACCCATTTGAGCGCCCGGACGAAGCTCTACCCCGGGCGCGTGCTTCTTTAACCCACGAGCCTTTCCTTTCGCGCCGCCGGCGGGGCCGGCCCTGACCCGATGATCGGCAAGACCATCTCCCACTACCGCATCCTCGGCCAGGTCGGCGAGGGCGGGATGGGTGTCGTCTACGTCGCCGAAGACCTCCACCTCGGCCGCCGCGTCGCCATCAAAATCCCGCACGCCGGCCGCGACGAGAGCCACTACCGCGCGCGCTTCCTGCGCGAGGCCCGCTCCGTCTCCAAGCTCCGCCACCCCAACATCGCCGCCGTCCACGACTACGGCGAGACCGACGCGGGCCAGCCCTTCATCGTCATGGAGCTGGTCTCGGGGCAGACGCTCGGCGACGTGCTCGCCGGGCCCGGCCTCTCCATCGCGCGCGCCGTCGAGGTCGCCTGCCAGACCGCCGAGGCGCTCTCCGAGGCGCACCGCCGCGGCGTCGTCCACCGCGACATCAAGCCCTCGAACGTCGTCATCGACGAGAACGGCGACGTCAAGGTGCTCGACTTCGGCCTCGCCAAGCAGCTCCACGAGGAGGCCGCCGGCGCGGGCGGCGCCGAGGCGCAGACGCTCCTCTCGGCGCACACGCGCTCCGACGTCGTCATCGGCACGCCGCTCTACCTGAGCCCCGAGCAGGCGCGCGGCTCGAAGGTGGACGGCCGCAGCGACCTCTTTGCGCTGGGCGCGCTGCTCTACGAGTGCCTGACGGGGCGGCCCGCCTTCTCGGGCGCGAACGTCATCGAGATCGGCGCCCAGGTGCTCCACTTCGACCCGCCGCCGCCCTCGCGCTTCAACCCGCGCGTCCCCGCCGAGCTGGACCGGCTGACGCTCCGGGCGCTGTCGAAAAAGCCGGAGGACCGCTTCCAGACGGCCGCCGAGTTCGCGGCCGAGCTGTCGCGCGTGCGCTCGCGGCTGCCCGCCTCCGACACGGCCACGACGCGCCGCCTGACCGGGGCGGACAACGGCTACACCCACCGCTCCAGCGCGCTCATCACGATGGCCGAGGGCCTGCGCCGCCCGAAGTTCTCGCCGCTCACGCTGCTGGCCTCGCTCGCCGGCCTCGCCCTCCTCATCTGGGCCGTCTGGTACTGGCAGCGGCCGCCGGTCTACAAGCCGGGGCCGGAGGCCGCCAGGCTCTACGGGCAGGGCGTGGACGCGATGCGCGAGGGCTCGTACTACAAGGCGAGCGACCTCTTCCGGCAGGCCGTCCAGAGGGAGGAGAAGTTCGCGCTCGCGCACGCGCGGCTCGCCGAGGCCCTGATGGAGATGGACTCGCTCGACCTCGCCCTGGCCGAGATGATGAACGTCACGCGGCTCGCGCCCGACTTCAAGGTCTACCCGCGCGCCGACGCGCTCTACCTCGAAGCCCTCCACGCGACGCTCAACCGGGAGTACGCCGCCGCCGCCGAGAGCTACCGGAAGATCATCGCCCTCGACCCCGGGAGCCCGCAGGCGCACCTCGACCTCGGCCGCGCCTACGAGAAGGACAACCAGACGCAGAAGGCCGTCCAGAGCTACACGGAGGCGACCTCGAAGGACAACTCCTACGCGGCCGCCTTCCTCCGCCTGGGCATCCTCCTCGCGCGGCAGGGCAACCAGGCCGGCGCGACCAACAACTTCGACCGCGCGCAGAGGCTCTTCGCCGAGCAGCGCAACAAGGAGGGCGAGGCCGCAGTGCGCTACCAGCGGGGCCGCCTCTTCTTCAACAACAAGAAGCCGGTCGAGGCGCGGGCCGAGTTCGAGCAGGCGCTCCGGCTCGCCGAGGAGACGAAGAACGCCTACCAGAGGGTCGTGACGCTCTTACAACTCGCCCAGACGCAGGAGGACCTCGCGCAGGCGCAGAAGACCGCGCAGGCCGCCTTCGAGCTGGCGCAGAACAGCGGCATGAGCGACCAGGTGGCCAACGGCCACATCACGGGCGGCAACCTCCTCTTCAGCCGGGGCGACCTCGAAGGGGCCGAGCGCGCCTACGAACAGGCGCGCATCTACGCGGGCAACTTCAAGCTGAGGCGCTACGAGGCGCTGGCCTACGCCAACCTCGCGGGCGTGCGCGAGAAGCAGCGCCGGCTCGACGAGGCCGACCAGATGCTGGAGAAGGCGCGCAGCTTCTTCATCCAGGGCGGCTACCGCCGCGAGGCCGACCAGCAGGCGATCGTCCTCGCCCGCATCAAGAAGAGGAGGGGCGACTACGGCGGCGCGCTCAGGCTGCTGGAGGAGCAGCTCGGCCTCGCCGAGCAGTCGGGCGACGTCGGGCTGACGGGCACCATCCACCAGGAGTGCGGCTCGGTGCTCATCTCGCAGGAGAAGTACGCCGAGGCGCTCAAGCACTACGGCGAGAGCTCGAAGACCTTCCGCCACCTCCGCAACCAGCAGCAGCTCACCTACTCGCTGCTCAACATGGCGGGCGCGCTCTACTCGCTCGGGCGCTACGAGGAGGCGGTCGGGCTGCTCGGCGAGCTGGCGGGCGCCGGGCCGGAGACGCTCGGCGTGGGGATGGACATCGTGGCCGCCGTCCACCTCAACCTCGCCGATTTGGAGCTGACCCGGCTGCGCTTCCGCGAGGCGGCCGAGCACGTCAGGCGCGCGCTCGCCGTGATGAAGGATGGCAACGTCCGGTCGGACGTCATGCTGGCGTGGGCCGACAGCGACCTCGGGCTGGCCGAGGCGCGGGGCGGGGCGGCCGCGCGCGGGCTCGCGTTGTGCGAGGGGGCGGCGCGGCTGGCCTCGGCCAGCAAGGACGAGGTGCTGGCGGCACGCGTCCATTACTCGCTCGCGCTGGCGCTGCTCGAAGCGGGCGACCCCCGGGGCGCGCGGGCGGCGGCCCTGCACGCGCAGGAGATTTTCGCCCGCGTGGGGCGCGCCGACTCCGACTGGCGCGCGCTCGCCGTGGCGGGGAAGGCTAGCCGACGTGCCGGCGACGAAACCGCGGCGCGCGAGTACCTGGCTCGCGCCGCGTCCTCGCTCAAGCAGGTGGAACAGAGTCTGGGGGCGGAGGCGGGAGGCTACCTCTCGCGCCCGGACGTGACATGGCTCCGCGGCGACTTCGGCGTCTCGACGGCGAGCGCGAGCCGCTGACGTTGCCCCAAACACCTCAACACTTGAAGGAGAAGCAAGATGGTACAACCACAAGACCCACCAATCGTTGTCTCCGGCGGCTCGGTTACTCTCGAATTCGACACCGGCCAGCTCACGCCTGAAGGCAACGGCAAACACGGCAACCCCGATAAGACCTTGAAGCGCATTACCATCAAGGGCGACGGCATCGACATCACCCAGAACTTCCCCACGGGTAAAGGGGTGGTCATCAGGATTTTCTACGGGAACGGGAACAACCCGTAAGGCGCAACCCCCACCGCGAACCTTTCGCCGACAAAGCGGCGCGGGGGGCTCGCTCGCCGAGCCCCCCGCGCCGCTTTCATGAGTAGACGGTGGACAGTAGTCAGCAGAAAACCCTTCGTTAATCGAACCCCTCGACCGTCGGGGATGGCGACCGCGGCGCGGGGCGCTGCTGACTGCTGACTACTGACTACTGTCTTCTGCTCCCTTCCCCTTCCTCTCGCTCCAGACCGCCTCGGCCACGCCGGCGACCCAGCAGAGCGCGCCGCGCGCGCCGAAGTGCTCGCGCACGCGCGCGAAGATGCGCGGGTAGAGCCGCGCCGTGCGCGCGAGCAGCCGCCGGAGCGCCCCCGTGCTCACGTGCCCGCGGAAGACCTCGCGCCGCTCGCGCTCGTCCAGTCCCCCCATCGCGGCCATCAGCGCGTTCAGCGTCTCGTTGACCGCGTGCGGCGCGCCCCCGGCCGCCGGCCGCATGAACTCCGCCAGACTCAGCGCGCGCGCCACGCGCGCCGACCCGCCGTCGCAAACCTCCGAGAGCGTCGCGGCGTCCGAGGCGCCCGACGCGAGCGCGCGCTCCGTCAGTCGCGCCACGCGGCGCAGCTCGCGCGCCGCCGCGCCCGCCCCGCGCGGGGCCGCCAGCGCCCCCCCGGCCGCCCCGCCGCACGCCGCCTCGCCCAAAAGCATCACGCGCTCCGACGCCACACGGCGGCGGGTGCGCCAGCCCTCGCGCGGCGCGTGCGCGTAGTCGAAGACGGGCCGCTCGACGCGCCAGCCCGCGCCCCTGCGCTTGTAGGTGGGGAGCGACTCGAAGTAGCGCTCGAAGAGTGCGAGCAGCGACTTGTCCGCGGGCGAGTCGGTCGTGTCGTGGAAGAAGAGGCGCGTCGTGTAGTCGCCGCGCGCGGGCGAGCCGGCGAAAGCCTCCCAGAGGAGCTGCCGGTGCGCGCTCGCGTCCTCGGTGCTGACGAGAATCTCGCCCGCGCGGAAGTCCGCCTCGTCGCGCCCCTCGCCGCGCGCGAACCCGCGCGCCACCGTCCCGACCGAAGGGCGCACGCGCGCGCCGGCCGCGCCGCCGCCGTTCAACTGCCGCGCCGCGGGCGAGTCGGCCCCCGACGCGTCCGCGAACAGCCGCGCCGCGAAGAAGCGCCGCGCGCCGCCCGGCCCTTCCGCCTCGATGGTCACGCGCCGCGGCTCGACGTAGGCGCGCACGAAGCGCAGGCCCGCCATGACCGCGCAGCCCTTCGGCCCGAGCGCCGCCAGGCGCGCGGAGGCCAGCGCCGTCAGGCGCTCGCCGTCCACGGCCACGTCGAGCGCGCCGCTCACCCAGAGGGGCTCCGCCTTGACGCGCGAGGCCGCGTCGTGGAACTTCACGAAGCCGCTGCGGTAGCGGTTCAGGACCGCCGCCTCGACCTCCTCGCCCGTGAAGAGGCCCGCGCCCGCAAGCTCCTTCAGCTCGTCCTCCGAGAGGTTCCAGACGCCGCCCGCCTCGCCCTCGGCGCGCGCCCCGCCGATGACCAGCACGCGGCGGCCGTGCGCGCAGGCGAGCGCGGCCGCGTGCAGCAGCGCGGCCCCGCCGCCCGCGTAGACGACGTCGAACTCGGCCTCGGCCTCGCGCCCCGCGGGCGGCGTGCCGCGCACGACCGCCTCGCCCTCGGCGCGCGCGCCGCCGCGCGTCTCCCAACGGGAGTGCCAGTCCGTTTCCAGCTCCCAGATGCGCCTCAGCCACTCCTCGCGCCGCGGCAGCGCGCCGAAGCTGGCGACCGTCTCGGGGTAGCGGCGGCGGAAGTAGGCGAGGTCGGGGGCGGCGGCGGCGGCCGGGCGCGCGCCCCCCTTCGTGGCCGGAAGTGATTTCGTCGGAGCCGTGGCGACCATCGTAGAGCCTCCCTCGCGCGGGCACTCGGGGTAAAGACGCCCGCCCGCCGGCGCGGGCCGTGCGGCGAGGTGTAAGTGGTTTTTCAGGGGAGACCGAGTCTGCCGCGCGAGTGTAGCCGAAGCCCGCGCGCGCGGTCTAGCCTCGCGCGGCGGCGGGGGATGTTGAGAGAAAAATGTTACCTCGCGGGCACAATTCGGGCGGCGCCCCGGCTCAGCGGCGCGAGCGCGAGATGAGCCCGATGACGGCGACGAAGAGCGCCGAGCCGATGATGGACCAGACGACGGGGAACGTCTGCGTGCCGACGCGCACCGGGAGCAGTTCGGGCATCCCCGCCTGCCGCGCGAGCCACACGCCGAGGAGCGCGCCGACGAAGCCGAGCGCGATGGAGACCAGACAGCCGCCGCGCGAGAACCCGCCGATGGCCTGCCCTATCGCGCCGCAGACGCCCGCGACGAGCAGCAGCAAGAGTAGGTCGATGAGAGTCATCAAAGGTTACCCCGTCGTCGAGTGGTTTTCGGCCCCGAGCATAATCCAACCGGCGCGCGGCGGGCAACGCCCGCCGGAACGCGCACGGCGGCGTCGCGTCGCGCCCCGAAAGGCGGACGGAAGGCGGCGGCGCCTTCCGTATTCTCCGGCCCCTTTTTTCTGGAAGTCGCCCCCGCCGAATCCACAAAACTTTTGCTTCCCAAGCGCGCGCCCGAGCCTCTATACTTTTTCTCACGCGGCGGGCGGGCGACGCCCCGCCGCCTTGAAAAGCGACACCGACAAAGGCCACCCGCGGCGAAAGCCACGGGGCGCAAAGCCGTTGACCTACACGCCCGCCGGAGACCGAGGGGCGCACGGACGCAGCGGTCGCCGAAGTGATGCCAGAGAGAGATGAAAATGCGGGAGGCCGGAGGCGCGCGAGACGCTCGACGCGCCCCGGCCTCGCCGTTTTCAACGCCCGCGAAAAGCACCGCGCGGGTGAGACTTACGGGGGCGTTTCGCGCGCCCGAAGGGGCTCGCTGCGGAGCAACTGGGAAGGCCCCCCGGACATCTTAAACTGGCACGTCGCGGCGATCATCATCCCCTTCAGGTCACGCGGCCCGGCCCGATAAAACCCGAAAAAAACCTGAAGACCCGGAACGAAATTTTAAGGAGATTTACCGCCAATGCGTAAACTGATTATCGCCACCCTCCTCGTCGCCTCGGCCTTCGGCGCGGCGTCGGCGCAGACGAACGACGAGGTCCAGAACATGGGCCGCGCGCCCAAGCAGGCCGACGGCATCGGCCGCCTCGACCTCCGCGTCGTGGATCAGGACGGCAACCCCGTCCAGGGCGTCCGCGCCGACCTCCAGTCGAAGCGCATGGGCGGCTTCCTCTGCGAGTCGTGGAACTGGACGGACGCGCGCGGCGTCGCCGTGCTGCCCCCGCTCCACATGGGCAAGCTCACGCTCAAGCTCTCGGCCAAAGGCTACCAGACGCAGAAGGTCGAGGTGGACGCCGCCTCGCTCGACCAGCCCGTCCGCGTCGTCCTCGTCAAGAAATCGTAAGCCGCCTCCCTCGGAAGGCGAAAGTAAGCGCAAACCGTAAACCGTAAACCGTGACGAGAAAGAGCGGGCTTTTTCTCGTCACGGTTTACGGTTTACGGTTTACGCGTTTATAAGCCCTTCGCCCCCCGCCACTCGCGCGCCACGTCGGCGGCGGGGCGTTTGTTGCCGTCAACTTCATAGTTGAGACGGCGCATGTCTTCGGTCGAGATGGAGCCGGCGAGGCGCCGCAGGGCTTCGCGCGCGGCCGGGAGGCGTTCGAGGGCGTCGCGGCGCAGGAGCAGGACGGCCTCGTAGGGCGGGAAGTAGTGGCGGTCGTCTTCGAGCTGCGCGAGGCCGAGCGTGGCGATCATGCCGTCGGTCGAGTTGCCGGCGATGACGTCCACCTGCCCCTCGGCGAGCGCGCGGTAGGAGAGCGACAGGTCCATCTCGCGCGGGCGCTCGGCGAACCGCAGCCCGTAGGCGCGCGCGAAGCCCTCGTAGCCGTCCGCGCGCGACATGAAGTCCTGCCCGAACCCGGCCCGCCAGCGGGGCGCGTGCGGCGCGGCGTCCGAGATGGCCTTGAGGTTGAGTCGCCGCGCCTCGTCGCCGCGCACGAGGACGGCGAACGTGTCCTCGAAGCCGAGCGGCGGGCCGACCTCCACGTCGAAGCGCGCGCCGTACTCCGACTTGACCTGCTCGTAGACGGCGCGCGCGTCCGTGCTCGGCGGGTGCTTGAGTATCGCCATCAGCGACGTGCCCGTGTACTCGGGGTAGACGTCCACGCGGCCCGAGACGAGCGCCTCGTGCGCGAGGTTGCCGCCCAGCTCGTAGCGCCGCTCGACGCGCAGACCCCGCGCTTCCAACTCCTGCGCGAAGATTTCGGCGAGGATGATTGACTCGGTGAAGTCCTTCGAGCCGACCCTCACGTCCGGCACGGACGCACGCCGCCAGAGCGCGAAGGCGCCGCCCGCGACGACGGCCGCGGCCAGCGCCGCCGCCGCCAGCCGCGGGGCGAGCGTGCCCCTCTTCGCGCCGCCGCGGGCGAAGCGGCGGCGGACGTCGAGCCGCGACTCGATGAGTCCGATGCCCGCGTCGGCCGCGAGCGCGAGCAGCGCGGCCGGGACGGCGCCGGCGAGCATCAGCCGGTCGTCGTTCTGGCGCAGCCCGCGGTAGATGAGCGTGCCGAGCCCGCCCGCGCCGACGAAGGCCGCGACCGTCGCCACGCCGACCGAGATGACGGTCGCCACGCGCACGCCCGCCAGAATCACGGGCGCGGCCAGGGGCAGCTCGACCTGCCGGAGAATCTGCCGGTCGGTCATCCCCATCGCCACGGCCGCCTCGCGCACGCTGCGCTCGACGCCCTCGACCCCCGTCACCGTGTTCCTGATGACGGGCAGCAGCGCGTAGACGACGAGCGCGACGACGGCCGGGCGCCACCCGATGCCGACGTACTGGAGCGGGATGACGAAGCCGAAGAGGGCGAGGCTCGGCACGGTCTGGAGCACGTTGGCGACGGCGAGCACCGGCCGCTTCAGGGCCGCCCGCCGCGTGAGCAGCAGCCCCGTGGGGATGCCGACGGCGACCGCGACGAGCGTCGAGACGGCGACGAGCAGCACGTGCTCGCCCGTCAGCGACAGAATCTCGCGCCAGTTGCGCAGCATGAAGTCGAGCGCGCTCACCCCTCGCCCTCCGCGGCCGGCGAAACTCGTTCGGGCGTCTGCAAGGTGTCGAGGTAGGCGCGCGCGTGCGGCTCGTCTGAGCGGAGGAAGGCTTCGGGCGTGTCGAGCAGGGGGATGCGGCCGGCGCTCATGAGGGCGACGCGCGTGCCTAAGGAGAGCGCCTCGCGCACGTCGTGCGTGATGAAGACGACGGTCTTGCCGAGACGCCTCTGGAGCGCGGCGAACTCGCGCTGGAGCGCGGCGCGCGTCAAAGGGTCGAGCGCGCCGAAGGGCTCGTCCATGAGGAGCAGCGGCGGGTCGGCGGCGAGCGCGCGCGCCACGCCGACGCGCTGGCGCTGCCCGCCCGAAAGCTCCGCGGGGAAGCGCGAGGCGTACCTCTCGGGGTCGAGCCCGACGAGTCGCAGCAACTCCTCCACGCGCGCCCGCACGCGCCCCTCCTCCCAGCCTTCGAGTGCCGGGATGAGCCCGACGTTGCGCTCGACCGTGAAGTGCGGGAAGAGGCCCGCGTCCTGAATCACGTAGCCCGTCCTTCTTCTCAACTCAATCGCGTCCCACGCGCGCGTGTCCTTTCCTTCCACGAGGACTTCGCCCGCGGTCGGCTCGAGCATGCGGTTGACGAGGCGGAGCGTCGTCGTCTTCCCGCAGCCCGACTCCCCGAGCAGCACGAGCGTCTCGCCGCGCCTGACTTCGAGGTCGAGCGCGTCGATGATGGGCGCGCCCGCCCCGCGCGGCGCGTATGTCACGCCGCGGAACCGGACGACCGCGTTGTCTGCTTCTTGCTCGGGCCGCATGGCTTTAAAGGTCAGGCGACGCGGAGGTGCTCGAAGACGCGCTCCACCGAGCCGTGCCAGGAGCCCTCGAAGTTGCGCAGCAGGATGTCGGCCGGGCTGACGCCCTCCCCGACGACGCGCGCGACGAGCACGTCGAGGTAGGCGGCCTCCCCGGGCGCGACCCGCTTGAGCCCTTCGACGGCGAGCCCGACCACCTCGCGCGCGAGGCCGAGCACGTCCGCGCCGGCGTGTCGCGCCGCCAGCCCGTCGCGCGCCACGCGCTCGCGCAAGGCGTGCGCGTCGGCGGCGTCGGCGTGGCGGGGCGCGAGGCGGAGCGCCGCGTCGCGCGAGGCCGGGTCGTAGAGCAGCCCCTTCCAGAGCGCCTGGAGCGCGAGCGACATCTCAAGGTCGTTGGCGTCGGCGCTGCGCAGCTCGACGTGCTGCTTGAGGCGCGCGTCGGTGAAGATGGTCGTCAGGTGGTCGGCCCAGTCGCCGAAGACGGGCGTGACGCCGCCGCGCCCGCCCGCGAGGAAATCCTCGAAGCGCACGCCGGTCACGTCGCCGAGGTAGCGCCCGTCCCTCTGGGCGAAGACCATCGGCACGCCGAGCGCGTAGGCGACGTAGTCCTCCGGGCCGAAGTCGTCGCTGAGCGCGGGCGGGGCGAGGCCGCAGCGGGCGGGGTCGGTGTCGAGCCACGCGGCGGCGCGCGTGGACTTGTAGCCGGAGGGGCGCCCGCCCTCGAACGGCGAGTTGGCGAAGATGGCCGTGACGACGGGCGCGAGGCGGTTGCCGACGAGGAACATCTTGCAGAGGTCTTCGCGCGAGCCGTAGTCGAGGTTGACCTGCACCGAGCAGGTGCGGCACATCATGTCCCAGCCGCCGCCGCCGCGCGAGGCGAGGTAGGGGCGCATCACCTCGTAGCGCGGCTTGGGGAACCACTTCTGCTCGGCCATCGAGCGCAGCGGGTCGAAGCCGACGGCGAGGAAGACGAGGCGGTTGCTCTCCGCCACCTCGCGGAGCCGCGCGAGGTAGCGGCGCAGCTCGCGCTCGACGTCGGCGAGGGCGCGGTGCGGCGCGCCGGAGAACTCGACCTGCCCGCCGGGCTCGACCGTCAGGCGGTTCATCTGCCCGTCGCCGGCCTCGACGACGGC
Organism: Pyrinomonadaceae bacterium; assembly: GCA_036387455.1. Classification (GTDB taxonomy): domain Bacteria; phylum Acidobacteriota; class Blastocatellia; order Pyrinomonadales; family Pyrinomonadaceae; genus QHXN01. The sequence continues at coordinate 27,478 of DASVTS010000161.1, forward strand.
CCCGCCCTCGCGGACGAGGTCGCGCGAGGAGGGCGCGAAGCCCGCCAGCACGCTCTCGACCTGCGCGGGGTCGAGGCGCGCCAAACCCCGCGCGCGGTCGTAGCCGAACAGCTCGAACTCCGCCCCGCACATCCACTCCGCGCGCGGCTTCTCGCCCCGCAGAAGGTTCTCGACGAAGAGCGGCACCGACTCGCTCGTGACCGGGTCGGTCAGGAGCGGGAAGCCCTCGGTCGCTCGTGTGCTGCGCTGAGTCATAAAGGAGCCGTCGGCCGGTCAGCTTTCCCTTCGTTCGTCGTCCGCCCTGGCGACGAAGAGGCTGCTGCTGAAGCGCCCGGCGGAGTCGAGCCAGGTGTGCGCGCGCTCGAAGCCGGTCTCGGCGGCGAGGGCGGACAGCTCGGCCGGCGAGTACTTGTAGGAGTTCTCCGTGTGCAGACGCTCGCCCGCGCCGAAGGTCACTTCGAGCCCGAGCGCGGCGACGCGCACCGTCTGCTCGCGCAGGCTCTCAAGGTGCATCTCGACGCGCCCCTCCCCTTCGTCGTAGAGCGCGACGTGGCGGAAGTCGCGCAGGGAGAAGTCCGCGCCCAGCTCGCGGTTGATGCGCGCGAGGAGGTTGAGGTTGAAGGCGGCCGTGACGCCGAGCGCGTCGTCGTAGGCCGCTTCGAGCACGGCGGCCTCCTTCTTCAAGTCGGCGCCGAGGAGCAGGCGGTCGCCGGGGCGCAGGGCCGCGCGCACGCGCCGCAGGAAGGCGCGCGCCTCGCCGCGGTCGAAGTTGCCGACGTTCGAGCCGAGGAAGAGGACGAGCGCGCGGCTCCCCTCCTCGCGGCTCTCGGAGAGGCGCGGGAGCGCCGTGTCGTAGTCTGCGGCGTAGGCCGCTACGCTCAGGCCCGCGTAGCCCCCGAGCAGCGCGCGCGCGCTCGCTTCGAGCGCCGCCGGCGAGATGTCCACGGGGACGTAGGCGAGCCCCGCCTGCCCTTCGAGCAGCGCCTCGATGATGCGGCGCGTCTTCGCGGCGCTCCCGCTGCCCAGCTCGAAGAGCGTGACGCGGGGCGCGCCCCCGCGGGCGGCCGCGACTATCTCGCGCGCGTGGCGCTCGAAGATTTCGGCCTCGGCGCGCGTCAGGTAGTACTCGGGCAGCAGGCAGATGGCGTCGAAGAGCTGCGAGCCGAGCTCGTCGTAGAAGTATTTCGGCGGGAGCCGCTTCGGCCGGGCCGTGAGCCCGCGGCGCACGTCCGCCGCGAAGTCGTCGGCGACCTCGCCCGTCAGCCTGTGGATGCGCAGGCGCTCCCCCTGCTCTCGCGCGGGTTGAGGCATCGTCGGGTTCTCACTCTCTCCGGAGATGGCTGGTATGATAAACCATAAAGTAGACGGTAGTCAGCAGGCCCCGCCCTGCCGGCGTCGGCGTCTTCAAGGAGACTCATGGACGAACGAGCAGAACAGATTGCGCGGGCGATGGACGAGACGCGCGCCCGGACGCTCCGCATCTTCGACCTCGCCGAGGAGGCCGAGCTGCACCGCAGCCCGGGCTTCGGCTACCGGCCGCTCATCTGGCACCTCGCGCACATCGGCGTCTTCGAGGCGTACTGGCTGGTGCAGCAGGCGCAGGGCTTGCCCGCGCCCGACGCCGCCTACGAGCGCGTCTTCGACCCCATCCGGACGCCGCGCGAGGAGTCGAAAGATTTGCCGGCGCGGCGCGAGATGGAGGACTACCTCCGGCGCGTCCGCGCCTCGGCGCTCGAATACCTCAGGCGCTTCGACTTCCGAGAGGCCGACCCGCTCAAGTCGGGCGGCTACGTCTTCCAGCTCGTCCTCGAACACGAGCGCCAGCACCAGGAGACGCTCGCCTACCTCTTCCAAATGCTCGACCCCTCGAAGAAGACGCGGCCCGAAGGGGCGCCGCGCGCGCCTGTTTCCGAAGCCCCCGAAGCCGCCGGGGCCGCGGAAACTACGGACGCCGAGGGCGGGGTGGTTTCCGTCCCCGCCGGCCCCTTCCTGATGGGCGCCGCGGGCGGGCCGTTCGCCTACGACAACGAGCTGCCGGCGCGCGAGGTCTTCGTCCCCGCGTTCGAGATCGACCGGCGGCCGACGACGAACGGGCAGTTCCGCCGCTTCGTCGAGGAGGGCGGCTACGAGCGGCGCGAGTTCTGGGGCGAGGAGGGCTGGGCGTGGCGCGGGCGCGAGGGCTGGGCGCACCCGCTCTACTGGCGGCGCGAGGGCGCGGGCTGGCGCGAGCGCGGCATGTTCGAGGAGACGGGGCTGCGCGACGACCACCCCGTGACCGGCGTGAGCTGGTACGAGGCCGAGGCGTACGCCAACTTCTGCGGCCGCCGGCTCCCGACCGAGGCCGAGTGGGAGAAGGCCGCCGCGTGGGACGAGGCGGCGGGCGCCCGGCGCCGCTTCGCCTGGGGCGACGCCGCGCCCTCGGAGCAGCTCGGCAACTTCGGCCTCCGCTTCTGGGGCACGACCCCGGCCGGCGCCTTCCCCCGCGGGGCGAGCGCGTACGGCTGCCGCGACATGACGGGCAACGTCTGGGAGTGGACTTCGACGCCCTTCGAGGGCTACCCCGGCTTCGAGCCCTTCCCGTACCCCGAATACTCCGAGGCGTGGTTCGACGGCGACCACCGCGTCCTCAAGGGCGGCTCCTGGGCCACCCACCCCTCGGTGCTCCGCGCCTCGTTCCGCAACTTCTTCCGCCGCCACTTCCGCATCGCCTTCGCCGGCCTCCGCCTCGCCGCCGACGCCTAAGCCGCGCGATTTCGGGCCGAAAACTCCCGCCGGCTGCTAACGGCCGGGCCGCGGGCGGCGTCTATTTTCTTGTAAACATTAGGCGCGGCCCCGGCGTATTAGAGTCCGAGCCGGGGCACGCCTTTAGTCTCCTGATTAAGTTAAAGCGGCAGGGTTTTATGAAGACGATCTACACCTTCTACGCCGACGCGGCGCGCATCGCGCTCCAGTCCATCGTCGCGCATAAGTTGAGGGCCTTCCTCACGCTCATCGGCATCATCATCGGCGTGGCGTCGGTGGTCGTCGTCGGCGCGGCCATCTCGGGCCTGAACACCTACGTCATGGAGAAGGTGACGGCCATCCTCGGCGTCAACCACTTCATGATCGCGCGCATGGCGCACCAGGGCGAGCTGTCCGAGGATGAGTGGGAGAAGATGAACCGCCGCAACAAGATTCTGGAGCTCGAAGACTACGAGTGGGTGCGCGACAACTGCGTCGCCTGCTCCGAGGTCGGCGCGCAGCTCCAGAACCGGACCGACCTCAAGCAGGACGGCGAGGAGCTGTTCGGCGTCCAGGTTCAGGGCTGCACGCCCAACATGCAGTCCATCGAGGACAAGACCATCGGCGACGGCCGCTTCTTCCTCCAGCAGGAGTACGAGACGGCCGCGATGGTCGTCGTCGTCGGCGACGACGTCAAGGAGAAGTTCTTTCCGGGGCAGGACGCCATCGGCAAGACGGTCAACGTGCGCGGGCTCCCGCTGACCATCGTCGGCGTCGAGGCCAAGCGCGGCTCGATGATGGGTCAGTCGCTCGACAAGCAGATGTACCTCCCGCTGACGGCCTACCGCAAAATCTTCGGCGGCCGCCAGAGCATCCAGATTCACGGCAAGTCCGCCTCGCGCGAGAAGTTCCAGACGGCCATCGAGGACGCGCGCACCGCGCTCAGGAACAAGCACAAGCTCAAGGGGAGTGAGGAGGACGACTTCGGCATCGTGGACACGCAGGGGGTCGCGGGCCAGGTGGACTCGCTGACGGGCGGCATCGCGGCGGTGGTCGTCCCCATCACCGCCATCTCGCTCCTCGTCGGCGGCATCGTCGTGATGAACATCATGCTCGTCTCCGTCACCGAGCGCACCTTCGAGATAGGTCTGCGCAAGGCGCTCGGCGCGACGCGCAAGCAGATGCTTTTGCAGTTCCTCATCGAGTCTTCGCTCCTGACGACGTGCGGCGGCATCCTCGGCTTCCTGCTGGCGGTCGCCGTGACCGGGCTCATCACCGTCCTCGCCGGCTGGACGATGACCGTCACGTTCGGCTACGTCGTGCTCTCGGTCGCCGTCTCGGGCGGCATCGGGCTGCTCTCGGGCATCTACCCCGCGTTCAAGGCGTCGCGGCTCGACCCCATCGTCGCGCTGGCGAGGAAGTGAAAGGAGCGTGAACGGTGAACCGTAAACCGTGACGAGAGTTAAAGCCTGTTCTTTCTTGTCACGGTTCACGGTTCACGGTTCACGGTTTTCAAATGAAGTTAAGAGTGCCGAAGTTCATCCCCGTCGAAATCTTCCGCATGGCGTTCGACTCCCTGCGGGCGCACAAGTTCCGCAGCTTCCTGACGGTGCTCGGCATCGTCATCGGCGTGGCGGTCGTCATCGTCATCGCCTCGCTCCTGACGGGCGTGCGCCAGTCCATCGTCCAGGTCGTCGAGGAGTTCGGCACCAACAACATCTACGCCTTCCACCTCTCGACGGGGCCTTCCCTCGGCCCGCGCGACGCCTCCGAGCGGCAGCGCAAGCCGCTGACGGCCGAGGACGGCGAGGCCGTCGCGCGCCTCGCCCCGGCGGTGGACATCGTCGCGCCCGACCTCTTCGTCTCGTGGCGCGACTCGACCATCACCTACAAGGGGACGAACTACCGCCGCGGCGGCGTCGAGGGCGTGACGGCCGAGTACGCCGACGCCACCAACGTCTCGGTGCGCGACGGCCGCTTCATCAGCGAGGCCGACGACAACAACCGGCGCAACGTGATGGTCATCGGCGTCAACGTCGTGGACGCGCTCTTCCCCGGGCGCGAGGGCGAGGCCGTCGGCACCGAGGTCAAGCTGGGCGGGCGCCCCTTCGAGATCATCGGCGTGCTGGAGAAGCGCAAGAACGCCATCTTCGGCGAGAACGACGAGGACAACTCCATCTACATCCCGTTCCGCACGGCGCACGAGGTCTCGCCCGGCAGCGAGTACCTGATGCTCGTCATCCGCGCCAGGTCGGGCCAGCTCAGGCAGGCGCTCGACCAGGTCGAGGACGTCCTGCGGCGGCGGCGCGGCGTGAAGTTCGACCAGCCGAACAACTTCGACCTCGGCACCGCCGAGAAGATGGTCTCGCAGTTCGACAGCATCACGGCCGTGATCGGCATCTTCGGCATCGCCATCTCGTCGGTGGGCCTGCTCGTCGGCGGCATCGGCGTGATGAACATCATGCTCGTCTCCGTCACCGAGCGCACGCAGGAGATAGGCGTGCGCAAGGCCCTCGGCGCGCGCCGCCGCGACATCGTCCGCCAGTTCCTCTACGAGGCGATGACGCTCACCGCGATGGGGGGCGTCATCGGCGTCATCGGCGCCGTCGCCATCAGCAAGATCATCGCCTTCCTGCTGCCGGCGCTGCCCGCGGCCGTCCCCGCTTGGGCGGTCATCTCCGGCCTCCTGGTCTCGATCTTCGTCGGCCTCGCCTTCGGCGTCTTGCCCGCCCGCAAGGCTTCGCGCCTCGACCCCATCGAGTGCTTGCGCTACGAGTGAGTGGGGGGAATAGACGGCAGGCAGTAGGAAAAACGAAGGCGGCGCGTCACGGTTAGAAGCCGAGCGCGCCGCCTGTCTTTCTACTGCCTACTGTCTACTTCTTCTGTATCTCCCGCAACAGCTCCTCCCTGAAGTAGCCGGCGGGGATGGTGCCCTGGCGCATGAAGAGGAGGTGGAACTCTTTGGGCGAGAACCTGTCGCCGAGGAGCTTGGAAGCCTCCGCGCGCAGCGCGAAGATTTGGTCCTTGCCGAGGCGGTAGGTGATGGCCTGCGTCGGCCACTTGGAGTAGCGGAAGATGGCGCGCCAGGCCGAGTCGCAGCTCGCGCGCTTGGCGTCGGACTTGGCGGGGTCGGCGCACTTGCCGGGCTGGAAGTCCACGACCTCGGAGTAGAGGTCGACGGCCTCGTCGAACGTCATGCGGCCGGTATGGATACCCGTGTCCACGCGCACGCGCAGGTCGCGGTAGAGCTTCCCCTGGAGCTGGTAGAGGCGCTCCTCGGGCGTGTAGAAGCCCTCGGGCGCGCCCGGCTGCGGCTCGGCCATCAGCGCCTCCGAGTAGAGCGCCCACCCCTCGGCCGCCATCGAGTCCTCCCACATCGAGCTCGAGTCCTCGACGGCGCCGGGCGTCAGCCACCTCACGCCCGCGATGTCGTTGCGGAACTGCGCCATCACCTTGAAGTGCCAGTCGTGCCCGGGAAAGCCCTCGTGCGCCGAGAGGTCGGCGGTCGCCGCCCGGTTGTTCTCCCTGAGCACGGCCTGGTCGTTCGAGCCCGAGGTGGTGACGTAGAAGCGGCCGACGCCGCTCTGCTTGAAGGGCGGCGCGGTGTAGTAGGCCGCGCCGTCGATGGAGGCGCGCAGGGGCGGCGGCGTCTCGACCACGTCGAGCCTGTAGTCGGCCGGCACGTCGAACACCCCGGTCTTGCGCGCGTAGTCCACGAGCCGGACGCCGGCCTGCCTGTACCAGTCCACCATCTCGGCGTCGGTCTTCGGGTAGTCCTTGCCCAGCTCGTCGAAGACGGCGCGCACGGCCCGCGCCCCGTCCTCCGGCAGTTGGAGCCCGCGCTTCTGCCCTACCTGCCGGGCCAGCTCCGCCATCTGCCTGCGCGTCTCCTCGACAATCGGCCACGACTCGTCGTAGAGCCGCGCGGCGGTCGTGTCCACGCGCAGGTTGTTCTTCAGGGCCCAGTCGTACTCCTCGGCGCCGAAGGCGTAGCGGTCGGCGGCGAACTGCTGCTTGGGCTTGAGCCCGTCGGGGCTCTCGGGCGCGGCGTCGAAGAAGGTCGTGCGGACGAACTCGGCGAACTTCCTGTAGGCTTCGGACGCCGCCTGCGAAGTCTGCCTGAGCTGCCCGAGCATGTGGGCGCTGGCCTCGCCCGCCGAGAGCCGCTCCTCGGCGGTCTTCGGCAACTCCTCCGCGAAGTATTTGGCGTCGGCCTCGGCCGTCTTGACGCCGTCTCGGAGGAGCATCCGGTGGTCGGCCGTGTTGCCCGACCTGACGCCGGCTTCGAGCTGCTGCTGCGCGACCCCGAGGAAGCGCGGGATGTCGGCGACGCGCTGCGTGACGAGCCGCCACTCGTCCGGCGTGCCGTAAGATTTCTCGCCGGTCTTCGTCAACCCCTGGAGCTGAAAGTCTATCGCGCGGAAGGGCTCGGAGACGTAGGTGTCGACGGCGCGCTCCTGATATTTGCGGGTCTGGTGCTGGCGCAGGAGGAAGGCCGTCTGCGCGAGCGCCACCTCGCGGTCGATGCGGCGCGAGGGCGAGAGCGCAGCCGGGTCAACATTCTGGAAAGCCTTCTGCGAGTCGGCGAGCCAGCGGTCTTCCTCCGCGAGCGCGGCCGGCGAGTGGTCGCGCAGGCGCCCGTCCACGTCCCCGAGCGAGGGGTCGAGCCCCGCGCCGCCGAGGTAGGTGTTGACCGAGGGGTTGCGGCGCAGGAACTCGACGACGTAGCGGTCGTGCAGCGTCTTGAAAGCCTGGTCGCCGGAGCCGGCGGAGGCGGCGCCCGGCGTCGCGGACGTGGGGGCCTGCGGCGTCTGCTGCACGCACGCGCCAAACAGGAGGACGGCCAGGAGCAGGAGTAGTTTTCTCATCTCTTCGTGTCTCTCGGGTGTGGCCGGTCAGGGCCGGGTTCGGGAAAGTTCGTCGGCTTACGCACGGAGATTAACGCCGCCGCCGCGCCGCCCGCAAGGCGGGCGCGCTCGCTTGTTCGGCCTCGCGCGCATCCGCTACACTTGGCGCGACTTCCGAAATCCGACCCCGGGAAAGCCTTCGATGAGCGAACTGAACGAGCGGCGCTGGGCCGTCTTGAGCGAGCGCGGGCGCGAGGCCGGCGGGCTCAGTTACGGGGAGGCGTCCGGCCTCGTCGCGCGCCTGCGCGGCGAGCGCGTGAGCGGCCTCTGCGTCATCACCGACGAGGCCGCGTCGCACGTCCGCGCGGCCGGGCAGGCGGCGCCGAAGCCCGCGGCCGGCGGTGCCAGGCCGCGCCGGGCCGGGAAGAAGAAGGCTTCTTAAGGCCGTGAACCGTAAACCGTGAACCGTGACGAGAAGAAGCAGCAGCTTTCTCCCGTCACGGTTCACGGTTTACGGTTCACGGCCTTTTTGCGGCGAGTCGCGAGGCGATGACTTTGGCGGCGGTGGCGCCCGCGCCCGTGGCGCCGCTGACGGTCGGCGCCAGCGGGTTCGAGACGTCGCCGACGGCGAAGACCATCCCCGCGCTCGTCTCCTGCTCGCGGTTGACGACGACGTAGCCGCGCCCGTCCGTCTCCAACTGCCCGCGGAACAGCTCGGTGTTCGGCTCGACGCCGACGCGCACGACCACGCCGCGCACCGCCACGCGCATCGGCTTGAGCGCGCCCGCGCGCAGGATTTCGACCGACTCCACCCGCTCGCCGCCGAGAATCCTTTCGAGCGTCGTCTCCGTGAAGACCGTGACGCGGTGCTCGCCCCGCAGGCGCTCGGCGAACTCGGGCCGCGCGCCCAGACTCCTGCCGCGGTGGACGAGCGTGACGGTCGCGCAGACCTCCGCGAGCAGCAGCGCGTTCTCCGCCGCGGCGTCGCCCCCGCCGACGACGAGCGCGTCCTCGCCCGCCACCGTCTCGCGTTCGAGCCGCCCCGATTCGAGCACGCCGCGCCCCGCGAACTCCGCCTCGCCGGGGACGCCCAGCCGCCTGCGCCGCACGCCCGTCGCCACGACGAGCGCGAGCGAGCGCAGCTCCTCGCCGCTCAGCAGGCGCACGCGCTTCGCGCGCAGGTCAACGCCCTCAATCTCGGCCTCCGTCCAGAGGTCGAAATCCTTATCCTCGACCTGCGCCGCGAACAGGTCGCGCAGCTCGCGCCCGTTCGCCGCGCTCAGGCCGAGGTAGTTCTCGATGGGGTTGTGGACGCGGAGCAACTGCCCGCCGACCTCGGGCTGTCGTTCGATGACGAGCGTGTCCAGCCCCAGCTCGTCGCACCACAGCGCCGCCGAAAGCCCGGCCGGCCCCGCGCCGATGATGATGACGTCGTGCACGGGCGCGCTAGGCGGCCGGCGCCGACGCCGCCTGCCCCTTCAGCACCCCGCGAAGCTCGGCGGCCACCTCGTCGGGTTCGAGGCGCGACGCGGCCGGCACGCCCGACTCGTCGAGGAACTTGACGGCCGACGTCAGCTCGCCCCTGTCCGGCTTCCAGCTCCCGGCCCCGTCGCCCTCAAGCTCGTTCAGCCTCTCGACCAGTCCCGACAGGTCGCGGCGCGCGACCCGGGGCCGCGTGTAGGTCTCGGCCCAGGAGTAGTAAGGGTAGTCGATGCGGTAGGCCCAGCCGCCGGCGAGCGGCGTGGCGACGAGGAAGACTTCGCCGCGCGCGTGGTGCGTGACGGCGGTGTAGGGCGCGGCGTGCCGCGAAGGGTCGAAGCCCCCGGCGCCGTAGAGGTCGGGCGCCAGCGTGACGAGCGAGAGGCGCGACTCGGCGTCCTCCTCGACGCGCGAGCGGCCCGCGGCGAAGCTTTCGAGGCCGCGCGCAATCTCCGCCCAGCCGTCGCGCCACAGCGGCTCGTAATCGCCCGTCCGCGTCAGCACGCGCTCGACCTCCGGCAGGGCGAGTTCGTAGGCGCGCGCCTCGTCCACGCGCGCGCCGCCCGCGAGGCTCTCGACGAGCGGCGAGTTGACGCCCGGGACGAAGGGGTTGTCCCCGCCCTGTAGCAGCACGGCGACGCGCACCGCGTCCTCGCCGGGGAACTCCGAGAAGTCGCCCGCCTCGGCCGCCGCAACCAGCTCGCCCCTCAGCCCGAGCGCCCGGGCGCCGTTCAAGACCGACCAGACCGACAGCACGCCGTCGGCGTCGAAGTGGTTGTTGGTGACGACCTCCACGCCGCGCGCCCACTCGTCGCGCCCCGCCCACCCGGCGAAGTTCAAGGCGATCTCCGTCGAGGTGTCGGCGCGCAGCTCCGCGGGCGTCGTGTTCCCCTCCCAGTGCGAGAGGTGCAGCGCCTCGTCCACCGTCCCGTCCACCGACAGCTTCGGCACCCGCGCCAGCCCGTCGTGGTAAAACTCGAATCTCATAGGGAACTCCTTTCGGGGAAGACTACCGTCCACTTCATTCATTCACCCCCCTGATGCGGACGTGGGGGCTGAGGCGGGTGACGACGAGGCGCTCGCGGACGTCGAAGCGGCAGGCGAGGGCCGTCCTGTCCTCGGCGTCGGTCTCGCCCTCCTCGTGATACCAGAACTGGCAGTTGGCGCAGTCGCCGTTCCAGCAGAAGTCGCCGTAGGAGACGGTCTCGATGGAGAGGAACTGGAAGCAGCGGAGCAGGCGGTTGCGCTCCGGCACCTCGACGCGGCGGCCGAGCACTTCTATGGCGACCAGCCGCTCGTAGGGGGCGAACAGGTCGGCGTCCATTCCGTCGTCGTAGTCCGCGTCTTCCATCAGGTGGGCGTCCCGGCTCACTCCTCGCGCGAGGAGAGCAGCCCCGCGGGCACGAGCAGCGCGCCGGTGTCGGGGTCTATCAGGCCGTTGCGCTCGTCCTCGATGTTGGTCGCCTGCGTGTAGACGTCGCCGGCGAAGGCGCGCGCCCGCAGCTCGCGCTTGAACTCGCGGATGGTGCGGGCGCGCTCCTCGGCGTCGGCCGGCCCGCCGTAGTCGGGGAAGCCGAAGCCGCCCCACTCGCTCACCACCAGCGGCACCTGCCCGCGGTAGAAGAAGGGGTCGCCGACGACCAGCGGGTTCACGGCCACGCCCTCCATCTCGCCCCGCGCCAGTTGGTCGAGCATCTCGCGCCAGCGTTGGAGGTCGGGCGTGTAGAGGTGCGCCGTCAGCAGGTCGGACTTCAGCCGGCCCTCGCGCGAGACGTGGTGCCAGCCGTCGTTGTCCACGACGAGGAACTGCGGGTGGTCTATCTGCATGAAGTGGTACGTGTCCACGATGTAGTCGCGCGTCTCGGCGTTGGTGGCGATGTCCTGCGCGCCCCAGTCCTCGTTGTACAGGCTCCAGATGACGACCGAGGGGTGCGCCTCGATGAGCGCGAGCATCCGGTCCAGCTCCGCCCGGTGGTTCTCGCGGCTGCGGCGGCTGGAGCTGTGCGGGCTCGGCACCTCGACCCAGAGGAGCATCCCCGTCTCGTCGGCCAGGTTGTAGACGCGCGGGTCGATCCCGGCGATGTGGACGCGGACGAGGTTGCAGCCCAGCTCCTTCATCGCGCGCATGTGGAGGCGCATCTGCTCGTAGGTGGCCGTGCCCGGCTGGTAGAGGATGCCGTCGAGGTAGACCGGCTCGTTGTTGAGGTGGACGAAGCGGCCGCGCGCCTCGATCTTGCGCAGGCCGAAGTGCGTCTCTATCTGCGCGGCGTGCCCGCCCTCGTCCTCCAGCCGGGCGACGAGGCGGTAGAGGCTCGGCTCCCTGGGCGACCAGAGGCGCGCGCCCGGGACTTCCAGAACGACGCGCTGCTGCTTCTCGCCGCCCGCCAGGCGCAGCGGGAACTCCGACTCGGCGAGCGGCGGCCCCTCGCCCCGGTCGCGCTCGAAGACCTTGACGCGCAGCGTGTAGAGGCCGGGGTCGTGGATGAGCGTGGTGAAGTTGAAGCGGACGAGGCGGTCTTCGACCACGCTCACGACGCCGACGCGCGAGCGCAGGCGGTTGCGCTCGACGGCTTCGAGCCAGACGCTCCTGACCGCGCCGGTGAAGGTCTGATACCAGATGCCGCCGCGCTTGTAGACGTGCGACTGCTGCTTGCCGCGCGGGATCTCGGCGTCCATCGTGTCGGCGATGCGCACGGTGATGCGGTTGGTCTGGCGCAGCGTCGCCCGGCGAATCTCGTAGGAGAAGGAGGTGTACTCGCCGTAGTGCACCTTCTCGCCCTCGATGGTGCGGAGCACGCGGCCGTTGAGCCAGACGCGCGTCTCGTAGCCGCACGCGCCGAAGGTGATTTGCAGCATCGGCCGCGGCTTCGACCCGCGCCGCTCGGGGACGGTGAACTCGCGCTCGTACCACGCGACGACCTTGTCCTGCCACTCGGGAGTCTGCTGCTGCTGCTCCCTGGCCTCGGCCATGTGCGCCTCGATGGAGCCGGGCCACAGCGCCCCGCGCTCGTACTCGTGCCCGAGGT
>DASVTS010000162.1:0-21458 GCA_036387455.1 Pyrinomonadaceae bacterium
CCCCCTCTCCTTTTCCCCGCCCTTTTTGTTCCCCCGCCCGGCAAAATAATGCTTGAAGAAAAGCGTTGGATAAAAGAGAATGGCCGGCACGCGCTCCTTCTAAATCTTCCTTAGGGACACCCGGAACGGCCATGAAAACGACTGCCCTTTTGCTGGCGACTCTGCTCTGTCTTCCGGCCTTTTGCCTACAACTGCAACAAACCCGCGCCGCCACCCCCGCGCCACAGCAGCGCGGCGTCGTCTCAGAAGACACGCCCGACAGCGACGCCTTCTTCCAACGCGCCGTCCGCCGCCGCCCCGCGCCCGATTACACGCGCCGCGTCGAGGCGCTCCTCGCCCGCATGACGCTCGAAGAGAAGGTCGGGCAGATGACGCAGTTGGAGATCGGCATGGTCACGACCGGCTCCGACCAGGAGATTCGCATCGACCCGGCGAAGCTGGAGAAGGCCGTCGTCAAGTACGGCGTCGGCTCCATCCTCAACGTCAGCGGGCAGGCGCTCTCGGTCGACGCGTGGCACGAAATCATCCGGCAGATACAGGAGGCGGCCGGGCGCACGCGGCTCAAGATTCCGGTCATCTACGGCATCGACACCATCCACGGCGCCAACTACGTCCGCGGCTCGACGCTCTTCCCGCAGGAGATAGGCATGGCCGCGACGTGGAACCCGGAGCTGATGCGGCGCTCGCAGGAGCTGGCCGCCGCCGAGACGCGCGCCGCCGGCATCCCCTGGTCGTTCTCGCCCGTGCTCGACATCGGCCGCCAGCCCCTCTGGCCGCGCTTCTACGAGACCTTCGGCGAGGACCCGTACCTGGCGACGGTGATGGGCGTCGCCTTCGTCCGCGGCCTCGAAGGCGAAGACCTCTCGGCGCCGACGAGCGTCGCGTCGAGCCTCAAGCACTACATGGGCTACAGTTTCCCCCTGAACGGGCGCGACCGGACGCCCGCGTGGATTCCCGAGAACTACCTGCGCGAGTACTTCCTGCCGACCTTCGCGGCGGCCGTCCGCGCCGGCGCGCGCACCGTGATGGTCAACTCGGCCGAGATTAACGGCGTCCCCGGCCACGTCAACCGCCGCCTGCTGACCGACGTGCTGCGCGGCGAGCTGGGCTTCAAAGGCTTCGTCGTCTCCGACTGGGAGGACATCAAGAAGCTGGTCACGCAGTGGAAGGTCGCGGCCGACGAGCGCGAGGCGACGCGCCTGTCCGTCATGGCCGGCATCGACATGAGCATGGTGCCCTCGGACTACAGCTTCGCCGACATCCTCGTCGGCCTGGTCAAAGAGGGCGCGGTGCCGGTGTCGCGCATAGACGAGGCGGTGCGCCGCATCCTGCTGGTCAAGTTCGAGCTGGGGCTGTTCGAGCGGCCCGGCCCCGACGCCTCGCTCAAGCCGGTCGTCGGGCAGAACTCTGCGCGCGACGTAGCGCTCCAGGCGGCGCGCGAGTCGCTGGTGCTGCTCAAGAACGAAGGTGGCCTTCTCCCGCTCGCGCGCGGCCGCAAGGTGCTCGTCACGGGGCCGACGGCCAACTCGCTCCTCTCGCTCAACAACGGCTGGACGTACGTCTGGCAGGGCTCGGAGGAGTCGCTCTACCCGAAGGACAGGCCGACGATTTTGCGGGCGCTCGAAGGCAAGTTCGGCGCGAACCTCCGCTACGAGCCGGGCACGCGCATCACGCGCCCGCCGGGCTCGAACGCGAACGGCACGGCCACGGACTTGAACGAGGAAGTGGACATCCCGGCGGCCGTCCGCGCGGCGCGCGACGCCGACGTGGTCGTCCTCTGCCTCGGCGAGGGCTCGTACGCCGAGACGCCCGGCAACATCACCGACCTCAACCTGCCCGACCCGCAGGTTAAGCTGGCCGAGGCCATCCAGGCGACGGGCAAGCCCGTCGTCCTCGTCTTAGTCGAAGGCCGGCCGCGCGTCATCAACCGCGTCGCGGAGAAGTCGCAGGCGATACTGCTCGCCTTGAACCCCGGGAACGAGGGCGGCGTCGCCGTCGCCGACGTCCTCGCGGGCGACTACAACCCTTCTGGCCGCCTCCCCTTCACCTACCCGCGCACGCCCAACGGCCTCGTCACCTACGACCACAAGCTCTTCGAGACTGAGGCCACCAGCTTCGGCAACATGGCCTTCAACCCGCAGTTCGCGTTCGGCCACGGCCTGAGCTACACGACCTACGCCTATTCCGACCTGCGGCTCGAACGGAAGACGATTCCGTGGGGCGGCGAGGCGCGCGTGAGCGTGACCGTGAGGAACACGGGCGCGCGCGCGGGCAAGGAGACGGTCATCCTCTACGTGCGCGACGTGGTGGCCTCGCTGGCGCCGCCGGGCCGGCGCGTCCGGCGCTTCGCGCGGGTCTACCTTGAGCCGGGGCAGAGCCGCACGCTCGCCTTCACGCTCCGCCCCGAAGACCTCTCCTTCGTCGGCGCCGACAACCGGACGACCGTCGAGCCGGGCGACTTCGACGTGATGGTCGGCGACCTCACCGAGCGCTTCACGCTCCAGGCCGGGGCGGCGCCCCCGCGCGGCCGCGGGGCCGGCCGCACGCGCAGGTGAGGGGTTTGCCCGCGCCGGGGCGGCCGTTGTATCTTCGCCCGCGCGGTAGATTCTACGGAGGAGTCGGAAGTTATGAAGAACCTTGCATCCCGGGCTTTGAGGCGGGCCGCGCGTCGCGCCTGCGCGGGCGTTCTCCTGCTGCTGGCCGCCGCCGCCGCCGCGTCGGCGCAGGGGCCGCCGGCCGGCGCGGGCGCCCCCGGGCGCACCAACCCGAAGGACGAGACGCAGGGGCGCGCGAACCGCGAGGCGACGCTGCGCCGCGGTGAGATGGCGGCGACCGTCGGGCAGTTGAGCCAGCAGCAGCTCGCCGCGGTCATCGAGCAGACCAAGAACGACTTCAAGCGCATCCAGCTCGTGCGCAACGAACTCGTGGACCTGCTCGTCTCCAAACAGCCGTTCGACTACAAGCGGCTCGCCGGCCAGGCCGAGGAGGTCAACAAGCGCGCCGAGCGCCTGAAGTCTTTCCTGATGAAGTCGCCGCCCGAGGCCGAGCGGCCGGCCGGGGAGAAGAGGCCCGAGCCGCCGCCGGCGCCCGCCTACGACGAGGCGGCGATGCGGGGGGCGCTCGTCAAGCTCTGCAACACCATCCACAGCTTCACCGGCAACCCCATGTTCAAGAACCCGGACGTCGTCGCCGCCGACCAGCCCGCGAAGGCCGGCGGCGACCTCCTGACCATCATCGAGCTGAGCGAACACGTCAAGCTCAACGCCGAGCGTCTGGCGAAGGCGTCGAAGTAAAGCCCGCCGGAAAAATTTAGCCGCCGGGACATGGGGGCACAGCTAACCGCCTGAGCTGTGCCCCCGTGTCCCCGCGGCTAAAAAACCTTCTTACGTCGCCCGGCCGGGAAGGGCGGGCGGCCTCACCTGACGCCCTCGCCCTCGACGACGCGGACGTAGGTGTCGGCGGGCGGGTTGGCGAGTCTGTCCACCCGGCCGCTCGGCCAGCGTATCTCGACCGAGTCGGCTTTCGTCGCCGCGCCGAGGCCCAGCACCTCGCGCGGGTCGTGCGAGGCGAGGTAGCTGCCGCCGCCGGTCTTCAGCCTGCTCCTCGTCACGCCGCCCGCGCGCCACGTGATGACGGCGCCGACCGCGGCCGGGTTGCTCTTCGTCGCCGTGAGCTGGAGCCCGAGCCAGTGCCCGCGGCTCCCGCCCTCGTTGCGCAGCAGGACGGGCGGCTCGCCGTTGTTCGAGAGGACGACGTCGAGGTCGCCGTCGTTGTCGAGGTCGCCGACGGCGAGGCCGCGCCCCGAGAAGTCGCGCCCGAAGACCGCGCCCGACTGCGCCGAGACGTTGCGGAACCCGCGCCCCGTGTTCTCGAACATCAAAAGCGGCTCGCGGTACTTGACGCGCGAGACCCTCATCTCGATGAGGTCGTCCGGGTGCCCGTTCGCCAGCATCAGGTCCGCGTCCCCGTCGTTGTCGTAGTCGAAGAACCTCAAACCCCACCCGCTCAGGAGCTGCGTCGCGGGCGCTATCTCGCCGGGCTCGTCGGTGAAGCTCAAGTCCCTCTGGTTGCGGTAGAGGCTGAAGAACTCCTGGTCTATGTTGGCGACGAAGAGGTCCTGCCAGCCGTCGCCGTCGTAGTCGGCCGCGTCCACGCCCATGCCGGAGCGCGGCTTGCCCGCCTCGCTGTAGGCGACGCCCGCCGCCAGACCCTCCTCCTCGAACTTCCCCGCGCCCTTGTTGACGAAGAGGAAGTTGGGCATCGTGTCGTTGGCGACGAAGAGGTCTGTCAGGCCGTCGTTGTTGACGTCGGTGGCGACCGCGCCGAAGGACTTTCCGGGCGAGTCGGCGATGCCGGACTCCCTGCTGACGTCCGCGAAGGTGCCGTCGCCCTTATTCCTGAAGAGGCGCGAGGGCGTCGGCTTGAACAGGCGCGGGACGCAGTAGTAGCGCCGCTTCGACTCGTCGGTGCAGTAGAGGTTCTGCGTCTTGTCGTAGAAGACGAAGCTGGAGACGAAGAGGTCGAGGCGGCCGTCGGCGTCGAAGTCGAGCCACGCGGCGCACGTGGACCAGCCCGGCGCGGCCACGCCCGCCTTCGCCGTCACGTCCGCGAACGTGCCGTCACCCCGGTTGCGGTAGAGGATGTTCCGGCCGTAGGAGGTGACGTATAAGTCCTGGCGGCCGTCGCCGTCGTAGTCGGCCGCCGCCGCGCCCATGCCGAAGGTGCCGCCCGCGACGCCGGCCCTGTCGGTGACGTCGGTGAAGGTGCCGTCGCGGTTGTTGCGGTAGAGCGCGTTCTTGAGCGGCGCGGGCGGCGCGTAGAAGTCCGAGGGGCCGCTGTTGACGAAGTAGACGTCCACCCAGCCGTCGCCGTCGTAGTCGAAGACGGCGACGCCCGCGCCCACGGTCTCAGGCAGCCACCGCTCGGGCGAGTGCGCGTTGTTGTGCGCCCAGGTGATGCCGCTCGCCTTCGGGCCCACTTCCGAGAAGGTGACCGCGGGGCGCTTTGCAGAAAGGGCCGACGGCGCCTGCGGCGCCTGCCGCCCGCGCGCACCGGGGGCGAGCAGGGGGAGGAAGACGAGCAGGGTGATGAAAGGCTTTGCGCTCACGTCGTTCGTCCGGTCAGCGCGGGCCCGGCGGCGCCTGCGCGTCGTCCTCCTGCGCCTTGCCCTCGCTCTTGAGCCGCTCGACGATCTCCATCTCGGCGCGGGCGCGCTTCGGGTCTTTGAGCTGCGCGTAGAGCCGCGCGAGGTTGTAGTGCGCCTTCGAGTCGTCGGGGTTGAGCTTGACGCCCGCTTCGAGCGCGGCCTGCGCGCGCGGGTACTGCTTGAGCTTGAGGTAGACGGCGCCGAGCGCGACGTGCGCCTGCGCGAAGGTCGGCAGCAGCCGCACGGCCGTCCCGAAGTGCTCGACCGCCCGCTCGTCCTCGCCCTGCTCCTGCGCCGCGAGCCCCAGGTAGTAGAAGGTCTCGGGCGAGGCCGCGTCGCCGCGCGCGCTCCGCTCAAGGAGTTCGCGCGCCTCCGCCGCCTTCTTCTGCTTGAGCAGCGTGTAGCCGAGGTACATCTGCGCGCGCGGGTCTTCGGGGCGGAGCCGCAGCGCCTCGCGGAAGGCGCGCTCGGCCTCGAAGAGGTCGGGCTTCTTGAGCCAGACGGCGCCGAGCGCGACGCGGTACGCGGGCTCGGCCGGCGCGAGGCGGGCGGCGCGCTCCAAAGCCTCGCGCGCGTCCCCGTACATCCCGGACTTGAGCGCGGCCACCGCGAGGCGGTAGAGCGTCTCGTGCGAGTCGCCGGCCGACTCCTTCGCGCGCGTGAGGTAGAGCGCCGCCCCGCGCGCGTCGCCCCGCGCCCGGCTGACGAGCGCCATCCCGAGCTGCGCCTCGGCGCTCGCCGCGACCGCGCCGAGCACGCGCAGGTACATCTCCTCGGCGCGCGCCGCGTCGCCCCGCTTCAGGTACGCGCCGCCCAGCAGGAGCGCGAGCGCGGGCGTCAGCCGCCCCGCGGCGCGCTCGCCCTCCCCGAGCCGCAGGCACTCTTCGAGCCCCGACTCCTGCGCGCAGACGAGCCCGGCCAGCTTTCCGGCGGCGTCGGCGTGCGCGGGGTCGAGCCGCAGGACTTCCCTCAGCTCGGCCGCCGTCTTCTCCGGCGCGCCCTTGAGCAGGTAGAGGTAGGCGAGGTTCATGTGCGCGCCGACGAAGCCGCGGTCGGCGCGCGTCGCGCGCAGGAACAGCGCCTCGGCCTCGTCGAGCCGCTTCTGCTTCGCGCGCACCGTGCCGAGCAGGTTGAGCGCGAGCGCGTCCGCCGGCGCCGCCTTCAGGATGGCGTTCAACTGCTGCTCGGCCTCGGCGAGACGGTCGGCGGCGATGGCGGCGGCGGCGCGCTCAAGCCGCCCCTGCGCCGCGGCCCCCTGCGCCCGCGCGGGCGGCGCGGCGAGGAGCACGAGGCAGAGCGTGACGGCCGGGAGTTTAGCCTGCGCGGAAAGCATGGTTTCGTGCTTCGAATTTGAAGGCGAGTCAGCGGCGCGGCGCCGCGGCGGCGCGGGCGAAGTCCTTCTGCTCGACGAGCCCCTGTCCTTCCTTGACGGTCAGGATTTTGTTGGCGGGGGCGCCGTTGATTTTCTCGACCGCGCCGCCGGGCCAGCGCACCTCGACGAGGTCGATCTTCGTCCGCGCGCCGAGCCCGAAGTGGAGCCGCAGGTCGCTCTGCGAGATGTAGCTGGCGCCGCTGCGCACCTCATCGACCTGCACGAGGTCGCCGGCGACGATTTTAACACGCGCCCCGATGCCGTCACGATTGGCCTTCACCCCGACCGTGCGGACGAGGACGGCGTTGCCCGCCGCGTTGCCGCCGTCGTTGCGGAGCACCTGCGGCGGGCCGTCGAGGTCGCCGACGACGAGGTCGACATCGCCGTCGTTATCCAGATCGCCGAAGGCCGTGCCGCGCGCGGCGCGCTTCTCGGCGAGCGCCGCGCCCGCGGCCTCGGCGGCCTCCGCGAAGGTGCCGTCGCGGTTGTTGCGGTGCAGCAGCTTGCGCTGCTTGTAGTTCTCAAGCTGCGGGTAGACGTGGCCGTTGGCGACGAAGAGGTCGAGCCAGCCGTCGTTGTCGTAGTCGAAGAACTCCGTCCCCCAGCCGACGAGCGGGAGCGCGACCTCCGCGAGCTTGGCCGCGTAGGAGACGTCGGTAAAGTTGAGGCGGGCGCCGCCGCGGTAGAGCGTGTTGTACTCGTCGGCGAAGTTGGTGACGAAGACGTCGAAGCGGCCGTCGTGGTCGTAGTCGCCGACCGCCACGCCCATGCTCCCCTGCTCGCTCCCGTTCTCGTTGACGGCCGTGCCCGAGACGAAGCCGACGTCCTTGAACGTGCCGTCGCCCTGGTTCCTGTAAAGGAAGTTGGGCGTCGAGTCGTTGGCGACGTAGATGTCCGTCAGCCCGTCCTCGTCGAAGTCCGAGCAGACGACGCCGAGGCCGTAGAAGCCGCCGGGGTCCGAGACGCCCGCCTTCTTCGAGACGTCACTGAACGTGCCGTTGCCCTCGTTATGATAGAGCGAGTCGCCCGCGCCGGGCAGCCCGCGCGGGCCGCACTGGACGGCGATGCCCTTGTACTGGCAGGTCTTGCCCTTGCCGAACTCGGGCAGGCGGTCGAGCCGGAAGTCCACGTAGTTGGCGACGAAGAGGTCGAGGCGCCCGTCGTTGTCGTAGTCCACGAAGGCGGCGCCCGTCGACCAGCGCGGATCGGCGACGCCCGCTTTGGCCGCGACGTCCGTGAAGGTGCCGTCGCCGTTGTTGCGGTAGAGGCGGTTCGGCCCGAGGCACGTGACGTAGAGGTCAGCGTCCCCGTCGTTGTCGTAGTCGCCCGCGGCGGCGCCCATGCCCCAGCCGACGTCCGCGAGGCCGGAGCGGTCGGTCACGTCCTTGAACGTGCCGTCGCCCTGGTTGCGGTAGAGCGCGCTGCGGGTCTTCCCGCCCGACTTGACGAGCTCGACGGTGAGCGAGTTGACGAGGAAGAGGTCGAGCCAGCCGTCGGCGTCGTAGTCGAAGAGCGCGACGCCGCCGCTCATGGACTCGACGATGTACTTCTTGTCGGGCGAGGCGACGTGGCGGAAGGCGACGCCGGCCGCCTCGGTCACGTCGGTCAGGCGCACCTGCGCGGCGGCGGCGCGGTCGAAGGCCAGAAGTCGTGCGGCGAGCAGGGCCGCGAGCAGGGCCGTCTTCGTGGTCAAGGCTACTCTCTACCTCTCGGGCGTCTGCGGCGGCGGCGGCGTCTGCGCCCGCTCCTTCTCTTTGAGCTGGCGGTAGAGTTCGAGCTGGGCGTCGCCCTCGGCCTTGCGCCCGGCGGCGAGGAGCGCGCGGCCGAGCTGGTAGCGGACGTGCGACTTCTCGGGGGCGAGCCGGGCGGCGGCCTCAAGGTTCTCGACCGCCTCGCGGACGCCGCCCTGCTGGAGCAGGGCCTTGCCCAGCTCGTAGCGCGCGTCGGCGAGGTCGGGGCGGGCGGCGGCGACCTCGCGCATCAGGCCGACGCCGCGCGCGAAATCCTGCCGCGCCAGCAGCACGAAGGCGAGGTGGTACTTGGCCTGCGCGTCCGAAGGGTTCAGGGCCAGCTCGGCCTCGAACTCGCGCGCGGCCTCCTCGAACTTGCCGCCCTTGAGATGAATGAGCCCCGCGTAGTAGTGCGCGAGCGGCGTGCGCGCGTCGAGCGCGAGCGCCGCCCGCAGCTCTTCGAGCGCCTTCGGCGTGTCGCCCTGCTCGTAGTGCGCCTGGCCCAGGACGATGTGGAGCTGCGGGCTGTTGCCGCCCGCGGCGATCATGCGCCCCATGACCTTCTGCGCCTCGTCCTTCCGCCCCTGCTTGACGAGCGCGAGCGCGAGCGTGTAGTTGACGCCGACGTTGTCGGGCCGCTCGGCCGCGACCCCCGCGAGGAGCTCCGCGGCGCGCGCGTAGTTCTCGGTCACGAAGTGGCTCATGCCGAGGAGCTGGCGGGCCCGGGCGTTGGCGGGGCGCGCGGCCACCTCCCGCTCCAGCGGCGCGACCGCCTCCCCGTAGAGTTCCGCCCTGTAGGCCGCCAACCCCCAGTTGTAGTCCACGCCTTCGAGCTTCGGGTCCCACTTCGAGGCCAGCGCGAACTGCGCGGCCGCGCCGCGGAAGTCCTCGCGCTCGGCGCGCAAAAGCCCCGCCCCGTTGTGCGCGGCGGCGACGACCTGCGCGTAGTAACTCTCGCCTTCGGACAGCTCCGCGCGCTCGCGCTCGCCGGGCGCGGCCGCGGCGGCGACGACGCCCGCGGCCAGCTCGGGGAACTTCGCGGGCGACTCCTTCAGGCTCTCCGGCGAGAGGTACGCCTCGGCGCGCTCCTTGTCGCGCGCGAGCGACTTCGACTTCAGCTCCGCCGCCAGTTGGAGTTCCTTCTCCCCCTCCTCCTGGCGGCCGAGCTTGAGGAGCGACTGGCCGAGGCGGTAGTGCGCCGTCGTCACCTGATACTCGTTGTGGCCCAAATCCTTCGTGAGCGCGACCGACTTCTTCAAGACCTCGACGGCCTCGGCGTGCTTCTCCAAACCCTGGTAAGCCTGGCCGAGGTGGAAGTAGGGGTCGGGGTTCTCGGGCTCGCGCGCGGCGGCCTTGGCGAGCAGCGCGGCGGCCTCGGCCCACTTGCGCTGGATGACGTAGATGACGCCGAGGTAGTAGTTGGCGAAGTACTCCCCGGGGTTCGACGCCAGCTCTATCTTGAACTCGGCGGCCGCGTCGTCGAGGCGCTCGGCGCCGTCCTTGAGCAGGTAGGTGAGCCCGAGGTAGTAGTGCGCGCGCGGGGCGCGCGGGTCGAGCGCGACGGCGCGCTTGAACTCCTCGACCGCCTCGGGGAGGAAGCCCGTCTCGCGGTAGGCGCGGCCGAAGACGATGCGGAGCTGCGGGCGGTCGCCGAGCTGCGCCAGCATCCGGTCGTAAATCTCCCGGGCGGGCGCGAGGCGCTTGCGCTTGAGGTGCGCGAGGCCGAGCGTGTAGGCGACGTCGTAGTCCTTCGGCGCGAGGCGGAGCGCCCCTTCGAGCGCGTCCGCGGCCGGGTCGAAGTCGCCGAGCATGAAGCGCGCCTTGCCGAGCATGTGGCGCGCGCCGGCCGAGCGCGCGTCGAGCGCGGCGGCGCGCTCGGCCGCGGCGGCGGCCTTCGCGTAGTCGCCCGCGTCGAAGTGGGCGATGGCGAGGTCCACGAGCACTTCGGCCGAGTCGGGGCGCAGGGCCGCCGCCGCGTCGAGCGCCGCGGCGGCCTCCCGGTAGCGGCGCCCGCGCGCGTAGATGCGGCCGAGCTTCGAGTAGCCTTCGGCGAGGATGGCGGCGTACTCGGCCTCGGCGCCGGCGAGGTCGCCCGCGCGGCGGCGCGACTCGGCCGCCTCGTAGTGCTGCCGGATGGTCTTCTGCGGCGGCGGCGCCGTCGTCTGTGTGGCGGGGAGGAGCAGCAGCAGGAGGGGGACGAGGGTCGAACGTAAACGCATCTCGAAAGCTTCCGGCCGTGTGGCGCGCGAAAGAGAAAGGGACGGGGGGCTGAAGGTAGAACGTCTTAGCCCCCCGTCCGTCTTGTCAGCCTCTGGCCGTACTATATCAGAAGGTCAGCTTGAGGCCGAACTGGATGTTGCGCGGCCCGCGGTCGCTCGTCAGGAAGCCGAAGCCGGAGTTCGGCGACGACGTGATGCCGATGCCCGAGCCCGGCCGGCCCGTGACGAAGGCGGTGTTGCTGAAGCCGTTGAAGCCCGCCTGGTTGAGCAGGTTGAAGAACTCGGTGCGGAACTGGAGCCGCGCCCGCTCGCCGAGGGCGAAGTTCTTGTTGAGCGAGAAGTCCACGTTCGTCAGCGAAGGCTGGCGGACGAGGCCGCGGCTCAGGTTGCCGAACTGCCCGAGCCCGGGCAGCGAGAAGGCCGCCGGGTTGAGGTAGTTCGTCGGGTCGCTCCGGTCGAGGTAGACGGACTGCCCCGGCACGAGGTTGGGCCGGAGCCCGCCGTTGGCCGGCGTCGAGGCCAGGCCGTTGTAGTTCGCGTTGACGCCCGAGTAGACGTCGAGCGGGACGCCGCCGTAGTAGGAGACGATGGTGTTGAACTGCCACCCGCCGAGGACGGCGTCGGCCGCCGCGCCCCACCTCTTGACCGAGGGCATCTGGTAGACGGCGTTGAAGACGAACGTGTGGCGGCGGTCGAGGTCGGCGTCGCCGTAGTCGAGGTGGTAGTTGAACGGGTCGGTCGTCCCCGAGGTGAACGACGTCAGCGGCACGTCGGAGAGCGCGTGCGACCAGGTGTAGGCCACCGAGTAGGAGAGGCTCCCCGTGAACCGGCGGTTGAGCCAGACCTGGAGGCCGTTGTAGTTCGAGTTGCCCGTGGACTCGCTCATCGAGATGGGGCCGAGGTTCGGGAACCGGCGCGACGACGAGACGATGTCGTTCAGGTTCGGGTCGTTGTTGAAGAAGGCGGTGGCGACGCGCGCGCGGTTCTGCGGCGTGACCTCGTTGTAGTTGACGCCGCGGCGCCAGATGTGGTGCCCCTGGTTGCCGATGTAGGAGACTTCGAGCACCGTGTCCTTCAGCACCTCGCGCGAGACCGTCAGGTTCCACTGGTAGCTGTCGGGCGGGCGGAAGTCGGTGGCGACGGCGTTGAAGCCCGTGTTGTTGCTCACGCCGGCGGTGGCGTTCTTGAGCCCCGCGTTGATGGTGTCGAGGCTGCGGAAGGTCGGGTCGTCGGCGAGGTTGCTGCTGCCGCCGCCCCAGTTCGAGGTGACGGTCGTCGTCCACGGCGGGTTGTTCGTCATCCGCAGGATGTCCTCGATGACGTTGGCGCGCCCCATGAAGCGGCCGAAGCCGAGGCGGAGGGCGGTCTTCCCGTCGCCGAAGACGTCCCAGGCCATGCCGACGCGCGGCTGGAAGCCCATGTTGTACGGCTCGACGAGCGAGCGCCCGAGGCCGAGGCTGTTGGTCTGGTCGGCGCGCACGAGCCCGCTCAGGGGGTTGACGCCGTTGTAGAGCTGCGGGACGTAGTTGCTGATGCGGTCGTCGTCGGCGTAGGCCGGCGAGTAGCGCGACCAGCGGAGGCCGAGGTTGAGCGTCACGCGCGGGCTGAACTTCCAGGTGTCGTTGCCGTAGGTCTCGAAGTCGTGCCAGCGGCCGGCGCCGAGGCCCAGCGTGTTGACCTCGGTGTAGCAGCCGAGCGGCAGGTCGCGCACCAGCAGGTCGGCGATGTAGTTGTTGGTGCGCGAGTTGGTGGCGCAGTACTGGGCGAAGGAGTTGGCGCCGTTGGCCTGCTCGTTCTTGATGTTGTGGCTGACGAGCCCGCCGAACTTCAGCTCGTGAGAGCCGGCCACCTTCGAGAAGTCGTCCTTCCAGATGAAGAGGTCTTCCTCGTTCTGCCAGGGCGCCTGGTGCCAGAGCGCCGGGTAGCCGCCGCCGCCCCAGTTCGTCGGCAGCCCCACGCCGCCCGGCTTCGGGAAGACGGTCGGGAACTTCGAGGCGATGTCCTGGTTGAGCGCCTCGCCGTTCGGGTTCGTCGAGACGAGGATGTTGTTGCCCGCGCGCGAGAACTGGAAGTCGTTGACGGCGGTCGAGGAGACGGTGGCCGCCAGCTTGACGGCGAAGCTGTGCGACGGCTGCGACCAGTCGGAGCTGATGGTCGGGAAGCCGGTGTCGCCCCAGAAGCTCCCGGCGGCGTTGCCGTGCACCCACGTCTCGTTGATGTAGCGCACCATCAGGTTCATCTTGTCGGTGAGGTTGAAGTCACCGCGCAGCGTGTCCTGGCGCGTGTTGACCGGCTTGACGGGCGACGCCACGTAGTTGATGCCGTTCGAGAGCCCCGTGTTCGGCAGCGGGAAGAAGTTCAGGATGGCGAGCCCGGCCGGGCTGAGCTGCGCGGCGGGGATGCGGTTGCCGGGGAAGCAGTCCGGGTCGGTCGGGTTCGGCCCCGGCGTCGTGCAGTCGCCCGCGCCCGGGCGGTGCGGCAGCGCGTCGGTCAGCGCGCCGCTGAAGTCGCCCACGCGCTCCTGCGCGGTCGGGACCTTGAACTGGAGCGGCGGGACCAGCCCGCGCCGCTCGCGCCGCCACTCCTCGTTCCAGAAGAAGAACGCCCGGTTCTTCCCCTTCCAGACACCGCGCCCGCCCTCGCCGAACTTGGGCAGCACGACGGGGCCGCTGAAGTTGAAGCCGAAGTTGTTGTAGCGCAGGACGGGCCGCGGCTGGCCCGCGCGGTTGAGGAAGAAGTCGTTGGCGTTGAGCTTGTCGTTGCGGAAGAACTCGAAGAGCGTGCCGTGGAACTCGTTGCTGCCGCCCTTCGTGATGAGGTTGATGACCGCGCCCTGCGCCTGCCCGTACTCGGCGCTGAAGCTGTTGCGCTCGACGCGGAACTCCGCGATGGAGTCAATCGAGGGGAAGACCAGCAGCGTCGCGTTCGAGCCGACGTCCATGTTGTTGACGCCGTCCACCGTCCAGAGGTTGGTGTTCGACCCGTTGCCGTTGACCGACATGTCCACGTGCGAATCCAGCCCCGTGCCGCCGGTGCCGAACGCGCCGCCGGCGCCCGCCTGCGTCACCGGCGAGATGCCGGGGACGAGCGTGACGAGCTGCGCGTAGTTGCGGCCGTTTAAGGGAAGCTCGGTCACCTGCTTCTCGGTGACGAGGCTGCTCACGTCGGAGCTGCGCGTCTCGACGAGCGACGCCTCGCCCGTCACGGTGACGACCTCGCCGACGGCGCCGACCTCCAGGTTGATGTCGACGTTGAGCCGCTCCGAGATGTGCAGCTCGATGCCCGTGCTGACCGTCTTCTTGAAGCCGGCCGGCGCCGCCGTCACCGTGTAGCGGCCGACGGGCAGCCCCGTGAAGATGTAGGCGCCCTCGTCGTTGGCCGTCACGGTGCGCGAGACGCCGGTCGTCTCCTCCGTGACCGTGACTTCCGCCTTCGGGACGGCCGCCCCCTGCGGGTCGCGCACGGTTCCGCCGATGGTGCCCACGGTGCTCACCTGGGCGTGGACGACCGCCGACAGGCCGAGCAACAGCGTGAGCAGTAGCGCTTGTATTCCAAGCTTCTTCGTCATAGACGCGTCTCCTCGCTTCCGCACTTTCAAATCCTCTCCGGGCCCCGGCGCCGCCCTCGAAGGGGCGCGGCCCGGGCTTTTGTTGCCCGCGCCAACATTTCCGGGGGCCGTTCGCCTGTGGAATTTCAATGAATCACGTCCCGGGCGTCCTCCCCCGCCCTTCGGCGGGCGGTGTCTGCGGAGCCGGGTGGGTTTGCGGGCGGGCCCGACGGGAGGCGGGCCTGCCTGCGGAAAGCTTTTAAAGCCCCCGCGCCGACTGCGGGCGCGGACGGGCTCGGGAAAGCCCCGACCTGACAAGAACGACTGAATTTTCGAAAGACTAAGTTGCGTGACTGGACTTTGTTGCAAGACCTATCAAAAGCGGTTTTATTACTAAACACCACGCTTGTCAAGATTTTTTTTCAGCCGTAAAGCAATCCCCCGTAATTACTTAGGGCGAAACAAAGTTGTCCATCCAAACAAAGCCAAGTTGCCTTTCCCAACAAAGTCCGCGCCCCGTTCAGGAAAGCGCGACGTGTGTGAACTTGGTCGTCAGCACGAGGCTGAGCGCCCCCATCAGCGTCGGCTGCTCGCCCAGCGTCGAGGCGATAATCTGCGCGGGGGGCAGGCCCCGGCAGATGCCCTCGCCCACGGCCGCCTTGATGTCGCCGACGATGAGCGGCCACGCGCGCACGATGGGGCCGCCGACGATGACCGCCTCGGGCGCTAAGCCCTGCGTCAGGTTGGCGATGCCGACGCCGAGGTAGTGCGCCGTCTCCCTCAGCGCCTCGCGCGCGGCGGCGTCGTCTTCGAGCGCGAGGTCCACGAGCTGCTTGAAGTCCACTTTCGCGGCGGCGCCCGACTGCTCGTAGCGCGCGAGCGCGGCGCGCTGCGAGGAGAAGGCTTCCCAGCAGCCGCGGCTCCCTGCGGCGCAGGCGACGGGCGCGCCCTGCCCGATGGTCATGTGGCCGAACTCGCCGGCGGCGCCGCTCTGGCCGCGGTAGACCTGCCCGTCGAAGACGATGCCGGTGCCGACGCCCTCCTCGACCAGCACGATGATGAAGTCGCGCACCTCACGAATCTCGGGGCGCCCGAACCAGAGCTCCGCGAGCGCGGCGGCGTTGGCGTCGTTGTCCACGTGGACGCCGAGCCCGAGCGCCTCGCCCAACTCCTTTGCGACCTCCCAGTCGCGCCACTTGAAGTGCGGGATGAAGGTGGCGGTGCCCGTCTCCTGGTCTACGAGGCCGGGCAGGCTGACGCCGACGCCCTCGACGGTGCCGCCGCTGCGGCGCACGAACTCGCGCGCGCACTCGACGATGCGCCCGGCCGTCTTGCGCGCGTCGGGGTCGGTCTGAAACTCCTCCTGTTCGAGGACGCGGCCGGCGAGGTCGCTGGTGGCGACGACCGTCGAGATGGTGCCGAGGTCCACGCCGATGGCGACGGGGTCGGCCGTGCGGAGCGAGAGCAGGATGGGCGGGCGGCCGCCGCGCGACTCGCCCGACACCTCCTCGATGAGGCCGCCGCCCTTCAGCTCGTCCACGATGAGCGAGACGGTCGAGCGCTGGAGCGCCGTCTCCTGCGCGATCTCGGCGCGCGAGATGGGGCCGCGCTCGCGCACGTAGTTGAGCACGATCTGGCGGTTGATGTCGCGGATCGTGTTGGGGCGCGCGACGCTGGCTTTCTTTAGGTCTATTCGGCGCATTGTTCCGGGCGGCGGGCGGCGTGCTGCTCAAAAGGGCCTTGCTCTGGCGTATGGGTGGAGCGTCGAAGAAACCCGTGCGACGTTTATTAAGTAGTACAGGTGCGCCCGCCAGTCAACACTTTTGTTTGGAGCCCCTACAAAAGGGGGCGCGCGGCGGTTGACAGCCGTGCCAAAATGGCGAAAGTTAGGGCCGCCCTTCCATCAAGCTCCGAGGTCACGAAACGCCATGAAAATCGCGCTGGGTCTGCTCGCACTCCTGCTGCTCGCGCCGGCGACGCCGCGCGCGCAAACTTCCCGACGGCCGGCCGGCGGCGCGGCCGGCCACGGGCTCCGGCTCGACGGCGGCTGGACGTTCCGCGAGGCGGGCAAGGGCGAGTGGCGCAGGGCGAGCGTGCCCGGCTCCGTCCACACCGACCTGCTCGCCGACGGCGCCATCGAGGACCCCTTCTACCGCGACAACGAGCGGAAGCTCCAGTGGATAGGCAAGACCGACTGGGAGTACCGGACGACCTTCGACGTCTCGCCCGCGCTGATGCGGCGCCGGCGGCACGAACTCGTCTTCGAGGGGCTCGACACCTACGCCACGGTCTTCCTCAACGAGCGGCGCGTGCTCGAAGCCGACAACATGTTCCGCACGTGGCGCGTCGGCGTGACGGGCGCGCTCAGGGCGGGCGCCAACACGTTGCGCGTCGTTTTCCGCTCGCCGATTAACGAGGTGCTGCCGCGGATGAAGTCGCTCGGGTACGAACTCCCGGCCGCGAACGACCAGGGCGAGAAGACGAGCCCGCACACGCGCAAGGCGCCGTACCATTACGGCTGGGACTGGGGGCCGCGCTTCGTCACGTCCGGCGTCTGGCGACCCGTCCGGCTCGAAGCGTGGGACGACGCGCGCCTCTCGGACCTGCACGTCATACAGAACCGCCTCGGCAGCGACTCGGCGCAGCTGACGGCCGAGGTCGAGGTCGAATCCGTCGCGGCCTCCGGCGCCGTCCTCCTGGTCGAAGACCCGAATGACCCGCGCGTCTCCGCGCGGCAGACGGTCAGGCTCGCGCCGGGCTCGAACCGCTTCGCGCTCAAGCTCCAAATCCCCGACCCTCAGCTCTGGTGGCCCGCCGGCATGGGCGCGCAGAAGCTCTACACGCTGCGCGCGCGGCTCCTGCCGGCCGGCGGCGGCAAGGCCCTGGGCGAACTCTCCGCGCGCTTCGGACTGCGCACCGTCGAACTGCGGCAGGAGCCGGACAGGTGGGGCAAGAGCTTCACCTTCGTCGTCAACGGCGTGCCCGTCTTCGCCAAAGGCGCGAACTGGATTCCGGCCGACGCCTTCCCCGCGCGCGTCACCCGCGCGCGCTACCGGCAACTCCTGGAGTCGGCCCGCGACGCGAACATGAACATGCTGAGGGTGTGGGGCGGCGGCTACTACGAGGCGGACGATTTCTACGAATTGTGCGACGAGCTGGGCCTCCTCGTCTGGCAGGACTTCATGTTCGCGTGCAGCATGTACCCCGGCGACGAGAAGTTTCTGGCGGGCGTCCGCGCCGAGGCCACCGACAACGTCCGCCGCCTGCGCAACCACCCGAGCGTCGCGCTCTGGTGCGGCAACAACGAGGTCGAGACCGCCTGGCACCACTGGGGCTGGAAGCAGAATCTGCCGGCGAAGCTGTGGGACGACTACAAGAAAATCTTCCACGGCGTGCTGCCCGAGGTCGTCGCCGCCGAAGACCCCTCGCGCCCCTACTGGCCCAGCTCGCCCAGCTCCAACCTCGAAGAGGACTCCGACTCGCAGCGCATGGGCGACGTCCACTACTGGGAGGTCTGGCACGCCTCGAAGCCGTTCGAGGAGTACGAGACCCAGCACCCGCGCTTCATGAGCGAGTACGGCTTCCAGTCGTTCCCGCTCATCGAGACGGTCAGCGCCTACGCGCTCCCCTCCGACCGTGACATCCAGTCGCCCGTCATGCTCGCGCACCAGAAGCACCCGCGCGGCAACCAGCTCATCCGCGAGTACATGCTGCGCGAGTACCCCGAGCCCAAAGACTTCGAGTCGTTCCTCTACGCCAGCCAGGTCTTGCAGGCCGAGGGCATCCGGTTCGGGGCCGAGCACCTGCGCCGCCAGATGCCGCACAACATGGGCTCGCTCTACTGGCAGCTCAACGACTGCTGGCCGGTCGCCTCCTGGTCGAGCGTCGACTACTTCGGCCGCTGGAAGGCGCTGCAATACTACGCGCGCCGCTTCTACAGCCCGCTTCTCGTCAGCCCGCGCGCCAACGGCGGCAGCGTGGACGTCCACGTCGTCTCCGACCGGCAGGAGCCCCTGCGGGCGCGGCTGGTCGTGACCCTCTTCGACTTCGACGGCCGCGCGCTGCTGACCGCGGGCAGGGACGTCCACATCTCGCCCCTGCGCGGCGACCCCTACATGAGCCTGCCGGTCAAAAACTTTCTCCTCGGGCGCGACCCGCGGGAGGTCTTCCTGCTGGCGGAGCTGAAGGACGGCGGGCGCGTGCTTTCGAGCAGCCGCCACTTCTTCCTCCCCTTCAAGGAGCTTCGGCTTCCCGACCCGCACGTGGGCGCGCAGGTCGCGGCCTCCCGCGGCGGGCTGAAAATCACGCTGACGACCGACAAGCTCGCGCGCGCCGTCCACCTCTCCGCGCCGGGGCTCGACGGCTCCTTCACCGACAACTTCATCGACCTCCTCCCCGGCCGCCCCGCCGAGGTCGAGTTCCGCACGGGCGCCCGCACCCGCCCCGAAGATTTTCGCAAGGGTTTGAAGGTGAGGACGCTGGTGGACGCTTTCAGATAGCGGCGACGGGGGCGAACTTGTCGGCGAGGACGAGGCTGAGGGCGCCCATGAGGCTGGCCTCGTCGCCGATGGTCGAGGGGGTGACGCGGGCGGCGGGCAGGTCGCGGCGGACGCTGCGCTTGACGGCGTCGGCGATGATGCCCGAGACCAGCTCCCACGCGCGCGTAATCGCCCCGCCGACGACGACGATTTCCGGGCTGAAGCCGACGACCAGGTTGGAAATCCCCTTGCCGAGGTAGCGGGCCGTCTCCAGCAGCGCCTCGCGCGCGGCCGGCTCGCCGTCGAGCGCGCGGTCTATCAGCTTGGCGAAGCTCAACTGCCGCGCGCCGTCGGGGTCGGCCGCGAGGCGCGCGTAGCGCTCGACGGCCGCGCGCCCCGACGCGAAAGCCTCCCAGCAGTCGTAGCCGCCGCACGAGCACGGCACGGGCGCGCGCTCGCCGATGACCATGTGGCCGAACTCGCCGGCCGCGCCGCCCTCGCCCCGGTAAATCTGACGGTCGAAGATGAGCCCCGTCCCCACGCCCTCGGCGATGAAGACCATGATGAAGTCGCGCGCCTCGCTCACCTCCGCGCGCCCGAACCAGAGCTCGGCGAGCGCGGCGGCGTTGGCGTCGTTGTCCACCGCCACCTTGAGGCCGGTCGCCGCCTCCAGAGGGCGCGCGACGTCGAGGTCGCGCCAGTCGAAGTAGGGGACGTAGATGAGCCGGCCCGTCGAGGGGTCGACGAGGCCGGGCAGGGAGACGCCGACGCCCTCAATCTTGCCGGGCCAGCGCCCGAGCAGGCGGCCGGCGGCGGCGGCCGCGCGCCGTATCGTCCGGTCGAAGTCGTGGTCGGTCTCGAACTCCTCGCGCTCAAGGACGCAGCCCGCGAGGTCGCAGGCGGCGACCGTGGTGCGCGTCGGCGCGATGTCGATGCCGACGGCCGCGGCGCCGCTCGCGCGAAGGCCGAGGAGCGTCGGGCAGCGCCCGCCGGTCGAGCGCCCCGCGCCTATCTCCTCGACGAGCCCCTCGCCGAGCAGCGAGTCCACAATCTCCGAGATGGTCGAGCGCTGGAGCGAGGTGCGGCGCGCGATTTCGGCGCGCGAGATGGGGCCGTGGTCGCGCACGTAGTTGAGCACGATCTGCCGGTTGATGGCGCGCATCGTGCCGAAGTGGGCCGTGTGGATTCTCTTGAGGTCTATCCTACGGGTCATGCTCTGGGTGCGTCCGTCGGTTTCGCCCCCGCCTCAGGGGCCCGCGTGTCTGGCGGAGGAGTCGGGGCGGCCGAGCCTCCCCGCGCCCTCGCGCACGGCGGCGCTGAGCGCGATGATCTCGCGCAGGTCGCGCCCCGCCCTCTCGTTGCCTTCGACGTTGACGACGTCGGGCGACTTGAAGCGCGGGTTGGCGACGAAGCTGTCGATGCGCTTGCACAGCCGCACGAGCGCGTCCTTCAACCCGCCCTCGCCGGGCGCGGCCGGCCCCGCCGGATGCCGCTCCTCGCCCTTCGGGTCGCGCAGCCCGAGGTAGGTCTGCATCCGCAGCGCGCGCTTCCTCACCTCGGCCGCCTGCTCGGAGACGCGCGCGTAGTCGAGCGCGCCGCCCGCGACGAGCGCGCGCGCCACGTCGTTGCGGATGACCTGTATGCGGCGGAAGTCCTCGCCCAACTGCCTGACGGCGGCCTTGACGGCGCGCTCGTCGGGCGGCCGCCCCGGGTCGTCGGCGCCCCTGCGGAGCTGCATCTCGCGCTTCTGCTGGTCGCGTATGCGATCCATGTCGGGGTCGCGGCGCGCGGCGGGCGCGGGCGCCACCTGCCGGGCCGCGGCCGCGCCCGCCGCCGACAGGAGCAGCGCGGCCGCCGCCACGGCGCGCGCCAGGCGGCACGGGGGCGGGACGGCGAGTCGGAACTTCAAGGCGCACCTCCTTACGCTGATAGGGACACCGCCGGGGCGGGAGACGAGTATACCCGCGCGGGCGCCCAACCGTTAACGAAGACGCGCGCCGCCCCTCAGACCTTGATGAAGACGCGCCGCCGGTAGAGCACGGTCATCACGCCGAGCCAGAAGAGCACGGTGCAGACGGCGTAGGCGAGCGAGGCGTTCTTCGGCGCGGCCCACGAGGCGAAGAGGTTGTCGTAGACGAGCGTCTGCAACGGCACGGCGACGCCCCCGCGGTCGAGGGCGATGACGGAGATGAGGTTGGCCGTCAGCTCGGCGAGGAAGTAGAGCGCGAGCGCGTTGGTGCCGAAGACGACGAAGGGGAGCGCCCAGCCCTTGCGGCCCTTCACGTCCACCAGCCAGTAGCAGACGGCGAGCAGCTCCAGCGCCAGCCCCGCCGTGAACAGCACGTAGGAGCTCGTCCACAGCGCCTTGTTGATGGGGAACCAGTAGTTCCACGCCCAGCCCGCGACGGCGCACGCCGCGCCCGCGACGAACATCGCCGACACCTTCTCCAACGGCTGGCGGCGCGAGCGCAGGAGGTGGCCCGTGAGCACGCCCGCGAGCGTCGTCGCCAGCGCGGGCAGCGTGCTCAGAAGCCCCTCGGGGTCGTAGACCTTCGCGTACCGCCAGACGTGCCCGCCGAAGACAACGCGGTCGACGTAGGCCGCGAGGTTCCATTCCTTGCTGCCCAGCTCGCCCGGCCCGTGCCCCGGCACCGGCACGAGCGTCATCAAGGCCCAGTAGCCGAGCAGCAGCGCCGCCGCGAGGTATGCCTGCCTGCGCCAGTCCGTGTTGAGGAAGACGACAGCCACGACGAGGTAGCAGACGGCGATGCGCTGGAGCACGCCCGGGATGCGGATGGTCGAGAGATCGAAGGCGGGGAAGCCGCCGAGGAAGAGGCCGAGCGCGAAGATGATGGCCGAGCGGCGCAGAATCTTCACGTACAGGTCGCGCTTGCCGCCGCCCGCCTCGGCGCGGCGCGAGAGGGCGAGCGTGACGGAGACGCCGACGACGAAGAGGAAGAACGGGA
>DASVTS010000163.1:0-15981 GCA_036387455.1 Pyrinomonadaceae bacterium
CGACGCCGTCATCAAGCACAACACCGAGCGCAAGGAGAAGACGCTCTGGACGGCGAACCCCGCGGGCGCGCCGCTCCGCTACTACCAGGCGCAGGACGCCGAGGGCGAGGCGCGCTTCGTCGCCGCGAAGATAGAGGAGCACCGGCGGCTGGACGCGAAGACGCGCGCCGCCGTGCTCTACCGCACGAACGCGCAGTCGCGCGTCTTCGAGGAGGCTTTGAGGCGTGCGGGGCTGGCCTACAACATCGTCGGCGGCTTCTCCTTCTACGAGCGCGCAGAGGTGCGCGACATCGTCTCCTACCTCAAGCTCGCCCTGAACCCGCACGACTCCATCGCGCTGCTGCGCGTCGTCAACACGCCGACGCGGGGGCTGGGCAAGCAGACGCTCGACGAGCTGGACAGGCGCGCGAAGGACTACGGCGTCTCGCTCTGGGAGGCCATCGGCATCATCACGGAGCAGCCCGAGGGCTTCAGCCCGCGCGCCGCCGCCGCGCTCAGGAAATTCCAGTCCATCGTCGAGGGGCTAGTCGCGCGCGCGCAGAAGGAGCCGGCCTCCGAGGTCGTCAAGGCGGCGATTCTCGACACGGGGTACGCCGACGCGCTCAAGGCCGAGAACTCGGAGGAGGCCGAGGGGCAGCTTGAGAACTTGCAGGAGCTGGTCAACGCCGCCGTCGATTACGACGCCGAGGAGGGCGGCGGCCTGCGCGACTTCATCGACGCCGCCGCGCTCGTCTCCGACACCGACCAGTACAAGGGCGACGCGCCGGTGACGCTGATGACGATGCACTCGGCGAAGGGTCTGGAGTTCCCCGTCGTCTTCATCGTCGGGATGGAGGACGGCCTCTTCCCGCACTCGCGCGCGGCGGCCGACCAGGCGGAGATGGAGGAGGAGCGGCGCCTCTGCTACGTCGGCATCACGCGGGCCGAGCGCTTCCTCTACCTCTCGCACGCGATGCGGCGCCGCGTCTACGGCGAGGAGATGGCGTCGGAGCCCTCGCAGTTCTTGAACGAGCTGCCGCTCGACTCGGTCGAAGACCTCTCGCGCGGCGCCTCGTGGCTCTCGTTCGCGCGCAGCTCCTCGGCGCTGGAGTCGCGCCACGCCGCGCGCGTCCTGCGCGGCGAGACGCCGCGGCCCGAGCGCCGCTTCGAGGGCAAGACCTACAACAGCGCCGACTCCATCGCCGAGTTCTTCCGCCAGCGCGGCGACCAGATACGCCGCAACGCCGACGCCGACACGCGGCGGAAGCCGACGCCCGCGCCGCCCGCGCCGCCGCAGCCGCGCCCGCCCGGCGACGGCCGCCCCGCGTCGTCCTCTTCGTCCTCCTCCGCCTCGGCCGCCGGCTTCGCGCCCGGCACCCACGTCAAACACCCGAAGTACGGCCGCGGCCTCGTCCTCCGGCGCGAGGGCGTCGGCGACGCCGCCAAGCTCCTCGTCAGCTTCCCCGGCTTCGGCCAGAAGAAGCTCGTCGAAAAGTACGCCGGCCTTGAGAAGGCGTGACTCGCCCCCTTCATCCTTTAACCCCGGAGCCCCGATGCCGAATCCCCTTTCCCTTCTCCCCTTCCTTCTACTTGCCCTGCTGACAATTCAACTCCCCGCCGCCCACGCGCAGAAGGCGGGACAGCCGCGGCGCACGGCCGCGAAGACGACTCAGGCGAAGCCCGCGCCGACGAAGCCGCCGCTGCGGCTCGTCGTGCAGCAGGGGATGCGGAACGTCTCGCACGGCTTCATCATCTTCTCGCCGGACGGGCGGCTGGTGGCGACGGGGCACAACGGGGGCGACGTGGTCGTCTGGGACGTGGCCTCGGGGCGCGAGGTCAGGCGCCTCGGCGACAACACGGGCGACCCCGGCGCGCAGGACGTGGACGGCTGGCTGTGGGGCGCCTTCTCGCCCGACGGCCGCCTGCTCGCCACGAGCGTCGGGCCGAACCTGCGGCTCTGGGACCTCTGGACGGGCAGGCGGCTGTGGCTCGGCGCGAACGCCGACAACGCCTTCTTCAAGCCGGACGAGGGCGGCCGCCCGCCCGTCGCCTTCGCGCCCGACGGGCGGCAAATCTTCGTCGAGGGGACGCGGTACAGACTGGCGTGGGACGCGCGCGCCGGCCGCCTGCTCTCGCGCGTGCGGCACGCGAAGCCGTCCGCCGAGCTTGAGTCGTTCGACCTGCGCCCGCCGCGCTCCGCCCTCTCGCCCGGCGGGCGCTTCGTCGCCGCGGCGAAGGACGGGCTCGTCACCGTCACGGAGAAGTCCACGGGCAGGAGGGTCGGCGGCGCGCGCTTCCTCGTGCTGCGCGAGGGGCGCACGTCGTCCTACCCCGGTCAGGTCTGGCACGACGAGCTGCACGCGCTCGCCGTCTCGCCCGACGGCTCGACGCTCGCCACCGCCGACGAGGGCGACGACGAAGACTCGGACATGCTCATCCGCCTCTGGGACGTGAAGACCGGCGCGGCGCTCCACACGCTGACGGGCACCTACGGCGACCAGTCCACCTTCCGCTTCACGCGCTCGGGCGGGCTGGTCGGCGTCTCTGCGAGCGGCGGCGCCTTCCGCGCGCGCGACCTCGTGAGCGGCAAGGAGGCCCGCTGGCGGGCGGCGGGCGACACGACCGCGAGGTGGGAGGTGTCGCACGACGGCCGCTTCGTCGCCACGGGCTCGCGCCTCGTCGGCGAGGTCTGGGACGCGCAGACCGGCGAGCGGCTGGCGCGCGTCGAGGGGCGGGCCGACCCCGGCGAGAAGCCGGACGAGGCCGAGTGGACGTTCGTCGGCTTCACCCCGCTCGACACCGTCACCTTCTTCCGCGACTCCGCGGCGGGCGGGCCGCAGGCCGTCACCCTGAGCACGCGCGACTGGAAGGAGACGAAGCTCGCCGTCGAGCTGCCGCTCGCCGACGACGAGCACAGGTTCGTGATGACTCCCGACACGCGCGCCGCCGCCTGGGAGACGGTCGCGGAGGAGGGCGGCGCGAACGTCCAGCGCGTCAACGTCTGGCGCGCGGGCCAGCCCGGACGCGTGCGCTCCTTCAAGGTGGACTCCGACGAGGCTTACGCCGACGCCTCGCGCCTCCTGCTCTCGCCCGACGGCGGGCGCGTCCTCGTCGCCACGGCGAACAACGGCGGGAACGTCCGGCAGATGTTGATTAAAGTTTACGACGTGGACGCGGGCTCGGCCGCGGGCGCGC
Organism: Pyrinomonadaceae bacterium; assembly: GCA_036387455.1. Taxonomy (GTDB): domain Bacteria; phylum Acidobacteriota; class Blastocatellia; order Pyrinomonadales; family Pyrinomonadaceae; genus QHXN01. Next base: position 3,175 of record DASVTS010000163.1, read on the forward strand.
TCAGGCGGCCGGGCTTCCGCGTGGACACGTTCGCGTGGTCGCCCGACGGCGAGCTGATAGCCACGGGCGCCGGCACCGGCCCCGACGACCGCGCGACCATCTGGAGCGCGGCGACGGACGCGGAGATTCGCAAGCTCGAAGTGGCGCAGGACTCGGTCGAAGCCTTCTCGCCCGACGGCCGCTTCCTCCTCGCCTACGGCTACGACGGCTTCGAGCGCGTCTACGCGGCGGCGACGGGCAGGGAGCTGTGCCGCTTCATCACGCGCGCCGACGGGAGCTGGGTCGTCGTCGACCCCGAGGGACGCTTCGACGCCTCCGACCTCGACGAGATACGCGGCGTCCACTGGCTCGCGCCCGAAGACCCCTTGAAGCCCCTGCCGCTCGAAATCTTCATGCGCGACTACTACGAGCCGCGGCTGCTGGCGCGCATACTCGCGGGCGAGCGCCTCGCGCCCGTCCGCGCGCTCTCGGAGGTCAACCGCGCGCAGCCCTCCGTGCGCGTCGCCTCCGTCGAGCAGCAGGCGGGGCGTCCGGAGTTCGCGCGCGTCACGGTCGAAGTCGGGCGGGCCGGGGCCGCGCCGGGCGTGCGCGGCTCGGGCGTCTACGACCTGCGCCTCTTCCGCGACGGCCGGCTCGTCGCCTACTCGCCCGCCGCGGGCGGCGAGGTGAAGACCGACCCGCAGACCGGCAGGGCGACCGTCACCTTCGAAGACGTGCGCCTGCCGCGCCCGCGCGCCGCGGCGGCGGAGGACGCGGGCGAGGGGCCGGAGGCACGGCGCGTCGAGTTCACGGCCTACGCCTTCAACGAGGACAGGGTGAAGAGCCTGACGGCGCGCGAGTGGTTCGAGCCGAAGGAGCAGCCGGCGGCGGCGAAGGGGCGCGCCTACGTCGTCTCGGTCGGCGTCAACGCCTACGAGAACGAGGCGTGGGACTTGCGCTTCGCGGCCAACGACGCGCGCCGCTTGCAGGAGGTCGTCGCCGCGCGCGTCCGCGAGGGCGGCGAGTACGAGGAGGTGGTGGGCGTCCCCCTCATCTCCGACTACGCCTCGGAGGGCGGGAGGAAGCTGAGCCCGCGCGTCCTGAAGGAGTCGGCGGCGACCAGGCAAAACTTCAAGACGGTGCTCGACCTGCTCGCCGGTCGGAAGGTTGACGAAGGGGCTTTGAAGGGCATCCCGAACGCGGACAAGCTCAGGCGCGCGACGCCCGAAGACCTCGTCCTCGTCTCCTTCTCCAGCCACGGCTACGCCGACGAGCGCGGCGGCTTCTACCTCTTCACCTCGGACGCGGGGGACGTGGGGGACGTGGGCGCGTCGAAGGAGCTGGGCGACGCGCCGGGGCGCGCCGTCTCTTCGGACGAGCTGGGCGCGTGGCTGCGCGACGTGGACGCGGGCGAGCTGATTCTGGTGGTGGACGCGTGCCACTCGGCGGCGAGCGTGCAGGGCGAGGGGTTCAAGCCGGGGCCGATGGGGAGCCGGGGTTTGGGTCAGCTCTCTTACGACAAGGGGATGCGCATCCTGACCTCGACGCAGGCCGACGACGTGGCGCTGGAGAGCGCGCTGGTCGAGCAGGGACTTTTGACCTACGCGCTCACGCGCGACGGGCTGGAGTCGGCGCGCGCCGACTTCTCGCCGAGGGACGGGCGCATCACCGTCGCCGAGTGGCTGGACTACGGCGTCGAGCGCGTGCCGGCGCTCCACGCGGAGGTCGAGCGGAAGCTCGCCGGGATGAAGGCGGCGGGCGCGTCGGCGCCCGCGCCCGGCACCGCGGTGCCGGGCGGCGAAGGCGGCGCGCGCGTCGTCGTCCTCGCGCCGGGCGGCGGGGCGGAGGGCGGGCGCGGCCTCAAGGTCAAAGTCTCCGGCCAGGCGACGCGCACGCAGCAGCCCGCGCTCTTCGACTTCGCCCGCCGTCGCCGCCGCGACCGTCTGCTCTCTAAAACGCGGTGAGGAATCGGTGGTAAGATTCGCCGTAGCGGAGGCCGGGGCGAATGACTAACGGGGAACTCGCGCGCAGGTTCGAGCGGCTGGCGCTGCTGATGGAGATTCGCGGCGACGACCGCTTCCGCGTGCGCTCGTACCGCAACGCGGCCGAGACGCTGGAGACGTGGCCGAGTTCGGTGGCGGCGATAGCGCGCGAGGAGGGGCCGAAGGGCCTGCAATCCCTGCCCGGGGTCGGGAAGGCCATCAGCGGCAAGATAGTCGAGCTGCTGGAGCGCGGCACCTTCGACGCGTGGGAGCGTCTGAAGGAGGAGACGCCCGAGACCGTGCTCGACCTGCTCGAAGTCGAGGGCGTGGGCCTGAAGACCGCGGCCGTGCTCCACCAGCAGTTCAAAATCTCTTCGCTCGAAGACCTGCGCGCGTTCGCCGAGGGCGGCGGCCTCGACCTCGTGGACGGCGTCGGCGAGAAGACCGCCGAGCGCATCGCACGCAGCGTCCGCGCCCTGACGAAAAGGCAGTAGACGGTAGTCGGCGGGAAGACAAGGCGGCGCGTCCGGCCCGTAGGCTTCGGACGCGCCGCCTCTTTTTCTACCGTCTACTGTCTACTGCTTTTCTCTTTTGACGATGACGAGGGTGATGTCGTCCACGGCGGGCGTCCCCTGCGCGAAGGCCGAGAGCGCGGCCTCTATCTTGTCGCGGAGTCCGGCGCCCGAGCGGTCGAGGTTCTGGGCGATGACCTCCTGGAGCCTCACCGTGCCGAACTCCTCGCCCGCCGGGTTCTGCGTCTCGGTCACGCCGTCGGAGTAGGCGACGAGCGTGTCGCCGGGGCGGAGCTGCGTGCGCCCCTCGCGGTAGTCGAAGTCGGGCAGGATGCCGAGCGGCAGGCCGCCCGCGCCGAGGTGTTCGAGCGCGCCGGAGTCGTGCGCGATGATGGGCGGGTTGTGCCCGGCGTTGATGAAGGAGAGCGAGCCGGTCACGGGGTCGAGCTCGGCGTAGAAGAGCGTGACGAAGCGGTTGGCCGGCGTGTTGTCGGCCAGGTACCGGTTGACCGCGCCGATGGTCTCGGTGATGGGGCGGCACGAGGCGACCTGCGCGTGGACGGCCGCGTGCAGGGAAGACATCAGGAGCGCCGCGCTCGTCCCCTTCCCCGAGACGTCGCCGAGCGCGACGACGAGGCGTCCGTCGGCGCAGGGGATGAAGTCGTAGTAGTCGCCGCCGATCTGGTACGAGGGGAAGCTGATGCCCTGCAACTCGTAGCCGGGGACGACGGGCGGCGCGGTCGGCTGGAAGCGCTGCTGAATCTCGCGCGCCAGTTGCAGCTCGTGCTCGTACTGCTGCTGCGCGAGGTGCTCTTCGAGCAGCCGCGTGTTCTCGACGCGGATGGCGGCGACCGAGCCGAGCGTGGTCAGCACCTTCAGGTGGTCTTCCGAGAAGCGCGAGGTGGCGAGCGGCGAGTCGGCGTAAATCATGCCGAAGATGCGCTCGCCGACGCCGAGCGGCACGGCCAGCACGGAGCGGATGCCTTGGAAGGTGACGGTGGACGACTTGAAGCGCGGGTCGTGCTGCGCGTCGGAGGTCAGCACGCTCCGGCCCTGGTTGACGACCTCCTCGACGATGGTGCGGCTCACCCTCACCTCGCCGACCTCGGGGCGGCGGTCGCGCACCTCGGCGGCGCGAATCTTCAGCTCGCCCGCGTCGCCCTCGCGCAGCATGATGAGGCAGCGCTCGGCGGGCACGGCCTCGAAGACGAGGCGCGCCACCTGCCCCAGCGTCTCGTCGAGCGTGGCCGAGGCGAGGAGCGTGACGCCCACCTTCGAGATGAGCGCGAGCAGGTCGCCCTGGTCGCCGGCCGCCGCGGCGGCCGCGGCCCCCTTCGCCGTCGAGCCCGCGCGGTGCGGCATGACGGTGGCGAGGTCGAAGCGCCCGGAGGTCTGCGTGCGCGCGCCCTCGATGGCTTCGAGCAGGCCCGAGGTGGTGTGCTGCGCCGAGTCGAAGGCGATGGTCGCTTCGGGGAGCGGCGCGTCCTCCTCGATGGTCGTCTCGGGGAGCGCCCGCTCGGCCGCGCGGTCCTTGAAGACGATCTCGGTCTCGCCGATCTGGATGCGGTCGCCGTGCGTGAGCGCGACCGTCCCTTCGAGGCGCGAGCCGTTGAAGTAGGAGCCGTTGGCCGAGCCGAGGTCTTGCAGGAAGTAGAGGTCGCCCTCGCGCCTCACCTCGGCGTGGACGCGCGAGGCGAACGGGTCGGGGATGCACACGTCGTTGCGCGCCGAGCGCCCGATGGTGATGCGCAGCCGCCCGAGCGGCAGCCGGTCCGTCCCGCCGTCGGGGTAGTTGATGATTAGTTCAGACATGGCCCAACTCCCGAGGACTGAGGACTGAGGACTGAGGACTGAGTAGGAAGACAAGGCCCGCTCTCCCACTCAGTCCTCAGCACTCAGTCCTCAGTCCTCATCACCTATTCCTCAAACGGTCAAATTCCTTTTCGAGCTGCTGCGCGTAGCCGCGCGCCTGCGGGGCGTGCTGGCCGCCGCGCTGCGCGAGCTGGAAGTGCTGGAGCGCGGCGACGAGCGCGGCGCGGTTGAGCGAGCCGAGGCTGCGCCCCTCGACGTAGGAGAGGCCGAGGTAGTAGTGCGCGTCGAGGTTGCCGCCCGCGGCCGCCGCGCGGAACTCTTCGAGCGCCGCCCCGCGGTTCGACGCCCAGAGCTGGACGCCGCGGCCGTAGCGCTCGGCGGGCGAGGCCGCCGCCACGGGCGGCGCGGGCGCGGGCGTCGGGGGCGGCGCCGTCGGCACGGGCTGCGGCGCGACGGTCGGCGCGGCGGTCGGCTGGACGGAAGCCGTCTCGGCGCCCGGCGTCGGGCTGGGCTGCGCGCCCGGCTGCGGCGTGGGCGCGGGCGTGGGCTGCGCGCGCGCGAGTTCCGCGAGGCGCTGGCGCGCGGCCGAGGCCACCTCCGAAGGCGCGGACGCCGCCAGCCGCTCGTAGAGCGGGCGCGACTCGTCGGCGCGGCCCGAGAGGCGCAGCGCGTCGGCGTAAGAGAGGAGGTCCGCCGGCTCGACCGAGCCCTCGCCGGCGAGCGCGACGAGGCGGCGGTAGGAGTCGGCCGCCTCGCGGTGCAGCCCTTCGGCGGACTGCGCGGCGGCGAGCTGCCGCCAGGCGCCCGCGTCGTCGGGCGCGTTGCGCGCGACGGCGCGCAGCTCCTCGACGGCCCCGCGCCGGTCGCCGGTCGAGAGCAGAAGCTCCGCGAGCCGCCGGTGAGCGCGCGTGTTCGCCGGGTCGAGCGCGTTGGCGTCGCGCAGCCGCGCGAGCGCCCCGTCCATGTCGCCCGCGGCGAGCAGCGCCTCGGCGTCGGCGAGCTTCTGCTCGAACTGCTGCCGCGCGTCGTCCGACACGGGCGGCGGGGCGGCCGGCTGCGTCGGGACTTCGGTGACGTCGGCCCTGCGCAGCACGCTGAAGGCGAGCCACGCGCCCCCGGCCGCGACGAGGGCCACGGCGACGCAGACGGCGACGACCAGAGGCCACGCGCGACGCCGACGCGCCACGCCGACGCCCGCGCCCGCGGGCGGCGGGGCGGGCGCGGCCGGAGGCTTAACGCCGGCGCCCTCGTCCTCTTCCGGGTCGGGCGGGGGCCGGTCGTCGCCCACGCGGCCCGGGGCCGGGGGCACGTAGGACGAAGGGCGTGTGGCTTCGAGGTCTGTGAGCTGTGTGGCCTCAAGGTCGGCGGTCGCCTCGAAGTCGCCGGTCCCCTGCGTCCGCCGGGGACGAGGGACGGTGATGGTCAGCTCCTCGTCGTAGTCTTCGGGCGCGAAGTCCGGGCGTGTGGTGGCGGCGGCGGGGCGTGAGACGAGCGTCGCCTCGGGGTCTGGGTCGGGCGTCGCGGGCGTCGGCTGCTGCTGCTCGTCTTGGGCGCGCAGGAGGCGCTCCATCTCGGCGAGGCTGACGCGTGCGGTCTGCGGCGCGACGCGCTCGTCGCCCGGCGGGAGCCCGTCGGTCCGGCGCCCCTCCTCGACGGCCGTCAGCGGGACGGTCGCGGCGTGCGGCGAGACGTCGCCCGTCTCGCCGCCGACCTCGCCGCCGACGGGCGCGCCGCAGCGCCGGCAGAATCGCGCGCCGGGGAAGGTTTCCGCGCCACAGCTCGGGCAAGAATTCTGCATCGAGTCGTCGAAGTCTTTCCGCGGCGGGGCCGCGCCCGTCTAGCGCCGCGCCGCAGTAGGGGCGGGGCGCGGCGGGCGGCTGCGCACGACGACCGTGCCGGCGAGCCAGTCGTGGAGCGCGCGCCCCTGCGGGTTGAAGGCCGCGACGAGGAAGCCCAGGCCCAGCGTCAGCACCGTCAGCGGGTAGCCGACGAGGTGGCGCAGCAGCGCGCGCCTGATGCTCAGGGTCTCGCCGTCCCTGCGCTCGATGCGGAGGCCCGCCACCCACTTGCCGAGCGTGCGCCCGCTGAGGTTGGCGATGACCACGAAGTTGAGGAAGGCGACGGCCGCCGTGGCGACGTAGCCCGCCGTCAGGACGAAGGCGCTGCCCTTGCGCACGTCGCCGAAGACGCGCGCCAGCAGCGTCGCCAGCGCCAGCACGCCGACGACGATGATGTAGTCGATGAGCAGCGCCCCGCACCGCAGCGAGAACGGCGCGCGCAGCCGCTCGAAGTTGACCGCGGGGCGCTGCGCCGCGACCGCGCCCCGCCCGCCCGCCACCCGCGCGGCCGCCCTCTGCTCTCGTTCCAGTTGCACAGACATTCGATTTAACAGTCTGGAGTCTGAAGTCCGGAGTCTGGAGTCCAAGCACTGAGCATAAGAGTCGCGCCGCTTTGACTCCAGACTCTAGACTCCGGACTCCAGACTACCCTATCAGGAAGTGGAGCGTCGTCTCGCCGAGGCGCAGGCGGTCGCCGTTGGCGAGCGGGCGCGGCTGGCGGGGCCCCAGGCGGACGGCGTCGTTGACGACCGTCCCGTTGACCGAGCCGAGGTCTTCCACGAGGAAGGTGTCGCCCTCGCGCCAGACGCGGGCGTGGCGGCGCGAGATTTTCGTCTCGGGGTCGAAGCGCGAGAGGTCTATGTCGGGGAAGATGTTCGACTGCGGGTCGGTGCGCCCGACGAGGTTCGTCTCCTTGTTGAGGACGAAGGTCGCGTCCAGCTCGGTCGTCCCCGTCACGACGAGGCGCGCGGTGGCCCGCGCCGCGCGCAAGCTCGCGCTCGCCGCCGCGATGGGCTGGCGCGCGCCGCAGTGCGGGCAGAAGACGTCCTCCGAGGAGATGGACTTGCCGCAGAAGCCGCAGAAGACGCGCTCGACGGCGAGCGTGCTCATGGCCGCGGGCGACTGCGCGCCGCGCACGACGCCGTAGGTGACGGCGCCCGCGCGCAGGCGCTCGACGTGCTGGTGGAGCGCGTCGCGCAGCTCGGCCGCCGAGCGGAAGCGGCGCTCGGGCTCGTACTCGACCGCCTTCATCAGAATCCACTCCATCTCGTTCGAGACGGCCGGGTTGATCTGGCGCGGCGTCGGGTTCTTCGTGAAGTCGAAGATGAGCAGCGGGTTGTCCTGCGGGTCGGAGCCCGTCAGGAGGTGGAACATCGTCGCCCCGAGCCCGTAGATGTCGGTGCGCGGCTCGGCCTTCCCGCTGAACAGCTCGGGCGGCGCGTAGCCCATCGTGCCGACGGCGGTGACGCCCTTCTCCTGCGGCGCGACCCAGCGCGCGATGCCGAAGTCAATCAGCATGACGCGGCCGTTGTTGCCGTCAATCATCAGGTTCGCGGGCTTCAGGTCGCGGTAGATGATGGGCGGGCGCTGGTTGTGCAGGTATTCGAGCACGTCGGCCGCCTGCATGCCCCAGTCGGCGACGGTCAGCTCGTCGAGCCGGCCGCCGGGCGCGTGGCGCAGGCGCGCGAGGCAGTCGCCGCCCGAGATGTACTTCATCACGAGGTAGAAGCGCGTCGCCGCGTCGTCGTAGAAGTAGTCGTAGATGGTCGGGATCGAGGCGTGTTCGAGCGAGGCCAGGAGCATCGACTCGCGGCGGAAGTCGGCGACGGCCTTCTCCTGCTGCGACTCGTCGAGATGCGTCTGAATCATCTCCTTGACGGCGCGCGGGGCGTCGCCGAGGTTGCGGTCCTTCGCGTAGTAGACGGCGCCCATGCCGCCGCCGCCGATGCGCTTGACTATCTCGTAGCGGGAGTGGAGCACGGTGCCCGGCTCCAACTGGCTCGCCGCGCGGCGGCCCGAGGCGGAGGAGGAGCCGCCCGTGCGGCCCGTGTACGCCATCGGGCGCGAGGGCAGGTCGCCCGTCCGGCGGCGGTCGGCGCCCCCCGTGGACGCCCCGCCCGGCTGCGACGCGTCCGGCGGCTCCGACGCCTCCGGCGCGGGCGCGACGGCCGAAGTCGGCTCGGCGGCCGAGGTCGGATCGCCCGTCACGGCCCCCGTGGGCTTATCGTCCGAAGTGTCGGCCGTAATCTCGGTTTCGTCGGGCGGCGGCAGAGATGGCTCGCCGGGGGCGGAGAGTTCGGCGGACTCGCGGGTCGGCGGGGGCTGCGCGGCGGCGCCGGCGGCCGACTCCGGCGCGCGCGCCGCGGCGGCGGAGGCCGAACCGCCGTGCGAAGACTCGATGAGCGTCGGCAGCAGGTCGTCGGGCGGCTCCTGCGCGTGCGGCGCCGGCTCGCGCGCGTCGCCCGGCCCCGTGGTGAGGCCCGGCTCGGCCGCTTCGGGGAACGCGCCCGAGGACGCGCCCGCGGAAGGCGCCGGCGCGCCCCCGCCTTCCGCCCCCGCGCGCGGGGCGGGCTGGAGCGCGAGGCCGCAGTTGCCGCAGAAACGGTCCTCCGGGGCCACGGGGGCGCCGCAATCGAAACAGGACGACATCACTTCTTCACTTCACCAGACTTCCCGGTTCAGCTACCAAATCGACTTCCCGGCCCGCCGGGCGGGGCCGAAACGGAGGCGACGCCCGCGGCGCCGGCCGCCGCCCTCGGCGTCCAGCGCCCGGCGCGTCGCCCGCGCCAGCGCCTAGCTGTTGAGCACGTGAAACTTCAGGAACGTCTTCCCGACGATGACCTCGTCGCCGTCGCGCAAGGGCTGGCGGTCGCCCGGCAGCAGGCGGCGCCCGCGGTTGACGAAGGTGCCGTTGGTCGAGCCGAGGTCTTCGATGTAGTACACCCCGCCGCGCCGCGTGATGCGCGCGTGGCGGCGCGAGACCTTCGCCTCCGGGTCGTCGGAGTCTAAATCGACGTCGGGGAAGATGCCGCCGTCGGCGTCCCACCGGCCGATGTGCGACTCGTCCTCGCACATCGGGAACTCCTTGCCGACCGAGCGCCCGCGGTGGATGACGAGCTTCGCGTGCGGCGCCGCGCCCGACTCCCGCCGCGGCGGGGAGGAGTCTTCGTGGCCGCGCGCGCGCCCGGCGGCGGCCGAGGCGAAGGCGTGCGGCTGCGTCGCGGGGCGCAACTCCGAAGGCGCGCGGCGCGCGGCGCCCGAGTCGGCCGCGAGCGGCTCCGGCCCGGCGGCGGCGGCGGGCGACTCCTCCGTCACGTGCCGGCGCGCGGCCGTGTGGGACACGCCGGCGAGTGCCGCCCCGCACTCGTCACAATACTGCGAGCCCTCGATATTCTCCGTCTGGCACCTGTCGCAGGTGATCATTGGCCGCGTCCTTCAGGATTTTTTAATGGCGGTGCGGGCTGGCACGCCCCTGAGATGCCCCCGAAGCCCCGACGGCGCCCGCCCAGGGAGGCGGCCCGTGCGCCGAACCGTCATTGTACCCGAAAGGCCGTGAACCGTGAAGAACCGTGAACCGTAAACCGTGAGCCGCGACAAGAAAAGACACGCCCTTCGTCCTCGTCACGGCTCGCGGCCCCCGGCTCTTTCCTGTCACGGTTTACGGCTCGGGATTCGCGGCTTTTTCTGAAACTGTTCCACCATTTTGCACGTAGAAGTGTTGCCGGCGGCGGGAAGGTGCAGCGGTTAGTTCGGTTTAGCGCCGTCGCCCGCCCGAAGCCCGTCGCGCCCCGACCAAAAAATTAAACCCCTGTTTTAGAGAGAAGGAATCAAACCCCCATGGCTGTGAGCCGGAAGAAGAAAATCATCATCGCGGTCGCGGCGGTCGCCGTCCTCGGGCTGATCGTCGTCATCAGCATCTTCGCCCGCGGCAAGGACGAGGCCGAGGTGACGGTCGTCAAGGTGGACGTGCGCCCCGAACTCAAGTCGACGGTCACGGCCTCGGGCGAGGTGCGCCCCATCCGCTTCGTCAACCTGACGAGCGAGGTGCAGGGGCGCATCACCGAAATCAGCGTCAACCCCGGCGACCGGGTGACGGTCGGCCAGCCGCTCGTCCGCGTCGACCCCACGCAGCTCGAATCCTCCGCCGAGGCGCAGGCCGCCAGCGCGCAGGCCGCGCTCTCCGACGTGCAGAACGCGCGGCAGGCCGTCATCTCCGCCGAGACCAACGTCCAGCAGGTGCAGCAGGCGCTCCTGGCCTCCGAGGCTTCGCTCGCGCAGGCGCGCCAGGCGGTCAACACCGCGCAGACCTCCGTCGACCGCGAGGAGGTCAACCTCGCCACCGCCCGCCGCGAGCTGAAGCGCACGACCGACCTCATCGAGTCGGGCGTCGCCTCGCGCTCCGAGTTCGACACGGCGCAGGACAGGGTCAAGCAGGCGACCGTCTCCCTGAACACCGCGCGCGCGCAGCTCAAGTCGGCCGAGATCGCCGTCGAGGAGTCGAAGGCGCGCGTCAACCAGCAGCGCAAGGCCATCGAGCAGGCGCAGAACGGCGTCACGCAGGCGCGCAACAGCGTCAAGACGAGTGAGGCGCGCGCCACGGGGCAGCAGGCGCTTTTGCGCGGCCAGTCGTCGCAGCGCTACAAGTCCACGACGCTCTCGCCGCTGACGGGCGTCGTCGTCGACATCCCGGCGCGCGTCGGCCAGTTCGCCGTCGCCGGGCTCTCGACCACCTCGCTGATGACCATCGCCGACATGACGACCATCAACGTCGAGGTCAACGTGGACGAGACCGAGATCGCGCAGCTCGAAGTCGGGCAGCCCGCCAAGGTCAAGGTGGACGCGCTCGGCGAGAAGGAGATCGCGGGCGTCGTCGTCCAGAAGAACCCGCTCGCCGTCTCGCGCTCCGACACGCAGGGGTCGGGCCTCGGCAACCGCGTCAACGTCCAGGAGGCCAAAGAGTTCAAGGTCATCGTCGAGCTGAAGGACTTGCCCGACGAGGCGCGCAACTCGCTCAAGCCCGGCATGACCGCCACCGCCACCGTCACGACCAAGACCAAGCAGAGCGTCCTGGCCGTGCCGCTCCAGGCCATCGTCGAGAAGGCGCCGACGCCGACGCCCACGCCCCCCGGACAGCAGGGCCAGCCCGCGCCGACGGCGACGCCCTCCGAGAAGCCGAAGGAGATTAAGGGCGTCTACGTGCTCGACGGCAAGAAGGTCAAGTTCGTCCCCGTCGAGACGGGGATTACGGGCGAGTCGGACATTGAGATCGTGAGCGGGCTCCAGCCGGGGCTCGAAGTGGTCACCGGCCCGAGCCGCGTGCTGCGGACGCTAAAGGAGGGGGACACCGTGCAGCGTCAGCAGAACAAGCCCGGCGACAAGGCGGGCGACAAGAAATGAGCGGAGCACTTTTGATGGAGAGCCCCACCACACTGGAAACCAACGCCGTCGAGCCCGCCGCGCTGGAGCACGGCGACCTGCTCGCGCACGACGCCGTGCCGGCCGCGCTCATTGCGATGCGCGACATCTGGCGCACGTACGAGATGGGCACCGAGCAGCTCCACGCGCTGCGCGGCGTCTCGTTCGACGTGCAGCGCGGCGAGTACCTCGCCATCATCGGCCCCTCGGGCTCGGGCAAGTCCACGCTGATGAACCTCATCGGCTGCCTCGACACGCCGAGCCAGGGGCGCTACTGGATCAACAGCCAGCTCGTCAGCGAGATGGACGACGACGAGCTGGCGCGCATCCGCAACCAGGAGATCGGCTTCGTCTTCCAGACGTTCAACCTCCTGGCGCGCGCCACCGCGCTGCACAACGTCGAGCTGCCGCTCATCTACGCCGGCATCTCGGCCGCCGACCGCAAGGAACGCGCCGAGCGCGCGCTCTCCTCGGTCGAGCTGTCCGACCGCATGACGCACCGCCCGAACGAACTCTCGGGCGGCCAGCGCCAGAGGGTCGCCATCGCGCGGGCGCTCGTCAACAACCCCTCGCTCCTGCTCGCCGACGAGCCGACGGGCGCGCTCGACTCGAAGACGAGCATGGACATCATGAACCTCTTCGAGCGGCTGCACGCGGAGGGGAACACCATCATCGTCGTCACGCACGAGCACGACATCGCCGAGCGCGCCCACCGCGTCATCTCGATCCGCGACGGCCAGATCGAGAAGGACGAGCGCATCAAATAGCCGCGCTCCCGAACTGTTCTTTCAAGACGCGGCGTGACCCACGGAGTCCGCCGCGTCTTCTGCTTCTCCCGCCCCGGCCCGGAACCCCCGGGGCGAACGCCGCGTGCGACGCGGCGGCGGCCAGCGGCAAGTGAAATTAATCACCTCGCGCCGGGTGCCCGATGAGCGCACTGCTGACAGAGAAGGTTGAAGAGCGAGGGGCCGGGCGGCGCGGCTTCGCGCCCGCGTCCCGCCCGCCCCGCCGGCGCCCGACGCGGCTGCCGCCCGTCTTTCACAAGTCCTGGGAGTCGCTGCGCATCGCGCTCGGGAGCCTCCGCGCCAACAAGCTGCGGACGGCGCTGACGCTCGTCGGCGTGGTCGTCGGCGTGGCGGCCGTCATCGCGGTCGTGACCATCATCAAGGGGCTCGACCAGACGGTCGCCTCCACCTTCTCCTCGCAGGGCTCGACCGTCTTCACCGTCTCGAAGCGCCCGCAGGTCATCACCTCGCGCGAGGACTTCAT
>DASVTS010000164.1:0-8978 GCA_036387455.1 Pyrinomonadaceae bacterium
AAACCCGCGACTCAAGCTACTAAAGTCGCGACTGAAACTACTTTACTCGCGAGTAAAGTAGTTTCAGTCGCGACTTTAGTAGCTTGAGTCGCGGGTTTAGCTACTAAACTCACGACTTCGCCTCCTCGACTCTCAATCTCAGGAGGTGAAGTCGGGAGTTTTGCCGTTCGGCTCGACCGCCGACGGGTTTAAGGCTGTGATTTCAGTCCGCCGCGGGGCGCGTGTAGGGGGCGAGGCGGCGTTTGAGTTCGTCGGGGACGGGGACGGATTCGAAGGTGTTGCGGCGGACGGCGACGAGGACGAAGTGCGCCTCGGCGACCATCTCGTCCGTGCCGCTACGGCGCACCTCGAAGTTGAGGCGCAGGGACTTCGAGCCGACGCGGCCGACGTAGACGCAGACCTCCAGCAGGTCGTCTAACTGCGCGGCGCGGCGGAAGTCGCATTCCAGATGCGCGCGCGGCAGCCAGACATCCAGCTCGTCGAACATCACGCCGTAGGGCAGGCCGACGGCGCGGAACAGCTCCGTCTCGGCGAACTCGAAGAAGCGGATGTAGGCGCCGTAGAAGATGATTCGCGCCGCGTCCACGTCGCCCCAGCGGACGCGCTCCTCGATGCTGTATTTCCAGGGTTCGTTCACGTCAATTCACTCAGGCAGGCCGCCGACGAATTCGGCGAGCGCGCGGTTGAACTCCTCCTCGCGCTCGACGTTCGAGAGGTGCGCCGCGCCTTCGAGGCGGACGAGGCGCGAGCCCTTAATCTTCGCGCCCATCGCCTCCGCGTCCGCGGGCGGCGTGATGGAGTCCTCTCGGCCCACGACGATGAGAGTCGGCACGTCTATCGCCGCCAGCAAGTCGGTCTGGTCACGCCGCGCGGCCATCGCGCGCAGGGCCGCGGCCGCCCCTTCCGGGTCGATGCCGAGCATCATCGCGCGCACGCGCTCGACCACGTCGGGCCTGCCTTCGCGCGTCGCCGCGGAGAGGAGCTTCGGCAGCATCGAGTCGACCAGCGGCGCCATGCCGTCCCTCAAGACCTTCTGCGCGTTCTCCTCGCGCGTGCGCCGCGCCTCGTCGGCGTCCGCCTGCGGGCGCGTGTCCGCGAGGAGGAGCGCGCGCACGCGCCGCGGGAACCTGCGGAAGAACTCGAACGCGACGTAGCCGCCCATCGAGAGACCGCCGAGCGCCGCGCGTTCGACGCCCAGAGTGTCGAGGAGCGCGGCGACGTCTTCGGCCATCTCGCCCATCGTCACGGTCGCGTCGCCGCGCGGCGTCTCGCCCAGGCCCCGCAGGTCGGGCGCGACGACGCGGCACGTCGCGCTCAACTCCGTCACCTGCCCGCGCCACATCGAGCGGTCGAACGGGAAGCCGTGCAGCAGCACGAACGCCTCGCCTCGCCCCGCGTCGTCGTAGGCCACCTCGATTCCGCGCACCCGCGCCAAGCCTCTACTCATTCGTCCTCCGCGCACGAAAGAATGCTTCGAACGTCCCGTCTCAGCGCGGCATGATAAAGCATTTTCACCTTTCGGCGAGAGACTCCGCGTATACGCGCTCGGTGGACTCGACCATGCGGGCGACGTCGAAGCGGCGCCGCGCGGCGGCGAGCGCGCCCGCGCCGAAGGCTTTGCGCCGGGCCTCGTCTTCGAGCAGCGACGAGATTGACGAGGCCAGAGCGTTCACGTCCCCGACGGGCACGAGCAGACCCGTGACGCCCTCCTCGACTATCTCACGCGCGCCGTCGGTCGCGGTCGCAACCACGGGCACGCCGCACGCCAGCGCCTCCACCATCGCCACGCCGAAGGCTTCGGAGTGCGAGGCCGAGACGAACACGTCGAGCGAAGCCATGAGGCGCGGCATCTCCTCTTCGCCGACCTGACCGAGGAGACGCACGCGCCCGTCCAGGTTAAGTTCTGTGACCAGCCGCTCCATCAACGCGCGGCGCGGGCGGCCGCGCGCCGAGTCCTCGCCCGCGATGACGAACTCGACCCGCCCGCCCGACCTCCCCGCCACGACGGCCGCGGCGCGCACGAACTCCTCCTGACCTTTGAGCGCGCTCAACTCGCCGACGATGCCGACGCGCAGCGGGGCGCCGGCCGCCGCGTCCCGCCCGCCCTCGAACTCGTCACGCGCGCGGGCGAAGCGCGCGACGTCCACGCCGTTCTCGACGACGCGAATCTTCCTTTCGTCGAAAATCCTTTGCGCCCGCAGAGCGCGCGCGACCGCGCCCGAGACGGCGATGACGCGCGAGACGTTCGAGAGCGCGAGGCGGTGTACGCGCGAGAGCGGGAACATGACGTGGCGCGTGACGACGAGTCGCGCCTTCGCGCGTCGCGCGGCGAAGGCCGCGAGCGTGTAGTCGCGCGCGACGTGCGCGTGGAGGACGTCCACCCCTTTCTCGCGCGCGAGGCGCGAGAGCTTCGCCGCGCCGCTGAGGTCGAGCGCGTTGCGCAGCGGCAGCGTGAAGACGTTCTGCTCGGGCAGGAAAGTGAGTCGTTCGCGGAGCGGAGAGCCCTCGGCGAGCGCGACGAAGAGTTCGTGGCCGCGCGCGGAGAGTCCGCGCGCGAGGTCCGCGAGGTGACGCTCGCCCCCGCCGAACGCGCGCGCCGAGCTGACCTGGAGGATTCTCATCGAGTCGGAAGGGGTTTATCTTCCGCGCGCGTGCGCCCGCGCGGCGAGCGGCGAGGTGTCGTATTCGGCGAGGAGGTGCGCGGCGTCGCGGTAGATGCGCACGCAGCCGGCGGCGCGGAGGTCTTCCTCGGGGAAGCCGCCGCAGAGGAGGCCGACGGTCTCGATTCCGGCCTTGCCCGCGGCCTCCGCGTCGTAGGGCGTGTCGCCGACGACGACGGCCTCCGCGGGGCTCACGCCGTCGAGACGCCCGAGCGCCGCCTCGAAGATGTCGGGGTGCGGCTTCGACTTCTCCGCGTCGTCGGCCGACGTCTCCTCCTCGACGAGGTCTTCGACGTCGGCAATCTTCTTATAGGTCTTCAGCTCGTCGGCCTTCGCGGATGAGGCGAGGGCTATCCGGAGCCCTTCGGCCCCGACCCGCTCGAACAGCCCGCGCACCGAGGGGAAGCCTTTGACGCGCGGCAGGTAGTCGCGCTTGAAGAGTTCGCCGCGGTACTCCTCCAGCTTCTCGCCGAACTCGTCCAGCTCCTCCTTCGAGAGGAAGACCGGCATCAACTGGTCGCCGCCCTTGCCTATCTGGTAGCGCACGCGCCCGAACTCGACGCGCTTGCCGAAGTGCGCCAGCGCCTCCTGCCACGCGCGCGCGTGCAGGTCTACGGAATCGACGAGCGTCCCGTCCACGTCGAAGATGACCGCCTTGAGCAAAAGGAATCTCCTCCCGGAAAGTTTGAGCCGACGTGCGTGGCACGAATTATACCAGCGCGCGGGGGCGCACGTCGCCGCGGGCGTGCGCGCGGGGCGCTGACGCCGAACAGAACACAGGCGCGCCGTCTCGTTCCGCTTTGGTACGCGGGGGGCGTGTTTTTGCGGCGGCGCGCGCGTCCGCGTTGGTTCTATCTCTTCTGTTTACGCGGCGCCGCGGGGCGGGGCGAGTCGGCACGTGGCTTGCCGGTCTGTGGGGCGGACGAGTCTCTCCTGCGCGCGGCGCGGGTCATCGTCCCCGAGCCGCAGCGCTTCGGAAGCGCTAAGGACGAAGGAGTCTTTTATGGCCAAACTTGTGACGGGGATTTTCAAAACGCGCGTGGCCGCGGAGGCGGCCGTGGACGCGATCATAAAGCGCGGCTACACGCGCGACGACATCAGCGTGCTGATGTCTGATTCGACCAAGTCGAAGGAGTTCGCCATCGAGACGCGGACGCACGCGGCCGACGGGCTCGGCTACGGCGCGGCCGTCGGCGGGACGGTGGGGGCGGTGGTGGCGGCCATCATCGCGGTCGGGACGAACGTGGTGCTGCCGGGCCTCGGGCTCGTCGTCGCGGGGCCGCTGGCGGCGGCGCTCGCTGGCGCGGGCGCGGGCGGCGCGGCGGGCGGGCTCATCGGCGCCCTCGTCGGCGCGGGGATTCCCGAGCACCGCGCGAAGGTCTACGACGCCTCCCTGCGCGCGGGCGGCATCCTCATCGGCATCGAGTCGAAGTCCGACGAGGAGGCCGACAAACTTCAGGAACTGCTCAGCGACCTCGGCGCGGAGCACATCAGGCAGGAGTAGGAGGAGAGGCTAGGGGCTAGAGACTAGAGGCTAGTGGTTGTGAGTTGGTAGATTCACGCCGCCGCAAGGATGACAACTAGCCTCTAGTCTCTAGCCCCTAGCCCCTAGCCTTTAAGCGGGGACATTATGCGGAGGTACGAGCGTTCCGTCGAGATAGACGCGCCGGTCGAGCGCGTGTTCGACCTGTTCGCCGACTTCGAGGCGGCGCCGCGCTGGGCGGGCGGCGTGCGCGAAGTGCGGCGCACGGGGCGGCGCACGTTCCTGTGGGTCGCCGAGACGGCGCTCGACGTAGACGTGGAGTGGGAGGCGGAGGTCGTCGTCTTCGCCCCCGACCGTCGCATCGTGTGGCGCGCGGTCGGCGGCGACATCCGCGCGGACTGCGAGGCCGTCTTCTCCGCGACGCAGGAGGGCACGACCGTCCTGCGCGTCGTGCGCGGCTACGACACGCCGGGCGGGCGGACGGGTCGCGCCGTCGCGCGCTTCTTCGGCCGGCACCCCGAGGAGCAGTTGGAGGAAGACCTCTTGCGGCTCAGGCGTCTGGCCGAGCGCCCGCGCCGGCCGTCGCGCCCACACGACAGGGTGCCCGGGGTCTTGCGCGCCGAGCGCGGCGGGCGTGACGAAGACCCGCGCCCGCGCCACGCGCTGACGCCGCGCGAACGGCAGCGCGAGCGCGGCGAGCGTGAGCGTGAATGGCAGATGCGCCGCGAGGCCGAGCAGAGGCGCGCCGCCGGTTGGTATCTGCGGCGCGGCGTTGACCGCCTGCTGGAGCCGCCGCCGGAGGAGCACGACCGGCGCCGCCGCGATTGAGCGAGGGCGCGGAAGAGAACGGGAGAGAAAAGTTGAGGCCGACGGCCGGGGTTCGCCCGGCCGTCGGCCTCTTCGTCGGGAGTCTGCGTTGGAAGGGTTAGCGCTTGATGGCGTCGCCCGCGTCTTCGAGCGCGTCGCCGACCTTGCGCTTGGCGCCGCCCCAGCCCTCCTGGACGTCGCCCTTCAGCTTGTCGGCCGAGCCCTCGGCCTGCAAATCGTCGTCGCCCGTCAGGCGGCCTAAGCCCTCCTTGACCGAGCCCTTAGCCTGCTCGTATTTGCCCTCTACCTCGTCGTCGTTCGGAACACCCATTTCGTCAATCCTCCTTGAATATTCGAATCCGGGAGACCACACGAACTCACACCGTTCGGGCTTTAAAGATGGCAACGGCCATGCCAGCCGCGCGCCGCGCGCCCCCGCGGGCGCAAGCCGTTGTGAGCCGCGAGGATG
The DNA here is from genome assembly GCA_036387455.1 of Pyrinomonadaceae bacterium. GTDB lineage: Bacteria > Acidobacteriota > Blastocatellia > Pyrinomonadales > Pyrinomonadaceae > QHXN01. The sequence continues at coordinate 5,420 of DASVTS010000164.1, forward strand.
CGGGCCCGCACGCGGTTTTCGGCCGCGGGGGCGGGCTTTAAGTCGTGGGTTCGTTTCCGTACGCCGGGGGCGAGGCGCGGCCTGTCTTGGGACAAAATTAGGGCGCGCGAACCGACACGGTTCGCGCGCCCTTTCGGAGAGCGTGCTGCCTCAAGTCGCCCTGAGGCTTAGAACTCGAAGCGCGCGCCGAGCTGAACCTGACGCTCGCGGAAGAGCGTGCTGTCGGCGCCCGTGGTCTGGCCGAACGGCGCGTTGAAGGTCAGGCACTGGGTCTGACCCGCCGGGCAGCCCGTGGTCGAGAAGTTGTAGAGCGTGCTGTTGATGCCCGTGACGAGCGTGCGGTTGAAGAGGTTGAAGCCCTCGGCCAGCACCTCGAACCGCACCCCCTCCTTGATGTTGAAGCGGCGCGAGACGCGCATGTCGAGGTACCAGATGTTCGGCTGCTTGTAGGCGTTACGGCGCTGGAGCGCGAAGCGGTTGGCGCCGTTCGAGCCGTTGACGCCGCCGCCCGGCGTCGTGTTCGACGCGAAGCCGAACGAGGTCGGCGTGATCGAGCCCGAGACGCTGCCCGTGACGCGCGCGCCCGACATGGCGTTGAAGATGGGGGCGATGGTCCAGCCGTTGAAGATCGCGCGACCGACCTGGCTGTCCTTCAGGCTGGCGAAGTCCGTGTTGTAGACCATGCTGGTGACGAACTTGTGCCGGCGGTCGAAGGCCGAGAGCGCCTTCTCGCCCTGCTGGTCGTAGGCGTTGAAGGGCGTGTTGGCCTGCGTGAAGGTGGCCGAGGTCTGGCCGTTGTCTTCCGCCCGCGAGAGCGTGTAGCTGGTCTGGAACTGGAAGCCGTTGGTCAGGCGGCGGTTCGCCTGGAGCACCAGCGCGTGGTACTTCGAGAAGATGTTGCTGCGGATTTCGGTGACCGCGCCGAAGTTCTGGTTCGGGCGGTTGCCGACGAAGACGGGCGTCGCGTAGGTCTGCCCGCCGAAGGGGCCGCCCACGACGGAGACGGGGGCTATGCCCGCCGGCGCCGGCAGGTTGGTGTCGATGAAGGTCGGCAGCGAGTTGCCGAAGCTGAAGAGGTACGAGGCCGAGACCGCGGTGTTGCGCGCGATCTGGCGCTCGAAGATGACGTCGGCCTGGTGAATCTGCGGGAGCTGGAAGTCCGACGCGAAGTACTGCACCGCGGGGCGGACGACGACGTTCGTCGTGGTCGAGCCGATGGGCACCAGCAGGTTCGGGTAGATGGGCAGGCAGGTCTGCGCCGTGCAGTTGGCGGGCAGGTTGTTGCTGGCGATGGTCAACTGCTGCTGCGAGCGCGAGGCGTCGAGGCCCGTGTTGATGAGCGTGTTGTAGACGGTCGAGTTGATGACGCGGCCGTAGTAGAGGCCCCAGCCGCCGCGCAACGAAGTCCGGCCGTCGTCGGTCAGCGCGTAGGCGAAGCCGAGGCGCGGGCCGATGTTGTTCTTGTCGCTGACCATGTTCGACGTGCCGGGGATGGCCGGGTTGGGGTTAATCGGGTCGGGGTTCGACTGGTACTCGTAGCGCACGCCGAGGTTGAGCGTCAGCCGCGGGTGCACGCGCCAGTCGTCCTGGACGAAGAAGTTGTAGTCGACCGTGCTCATCTCAAGGCCCAACGGCCCGATGCCCTGGTTGAAGGCGCCGGCGTAGCACTGGCCGGCGCGGATGCGGGCGGCGGCCGCGGTGTTGGTCGCCAGGCGCGGGCAGACGCCGACGAAGCCGCTGCTGCCGGCCGGCAGCGCGCGGATGGCGCCGCCGGTGGTGAAGTTGGTGTAGTCGAAGATGAAGTCGTTGATGGCGTTGGCGCCGGTGTAGTTGAACTCGCCGCCGAGGAAGCGGATGTTGCTGATGATGTCCTTGACGAAGTTGATGTCGGCGCCGAACTTGAGCGTGTGGTTGCCGCTCGTCAGCGTCATCGTGTCGGCGAACTGGTTGCGGCGCTCGTCGGGGAACGCGGGGCGCTCAAGGAAGTCGGGCATGCCGAAGCTGAAGCCGTTGGTGATGAAGGTCTGCGGCGCGCGGCCGCCGAAGGAGTTGGTCGGCTCGCCGGTCTGCGGCCCCTGGCTGAACTGGCGCTCCAGGTCGCGGCCCCACTGGTAGCGCGCCTCGTTGAGCAGCGTGTTCGAGATGGTCGAGGTCAGGCGCAGCGTCACCCAGTCGATGTCCACGAGGTCGTCGCCGAAGTTGTCGCGGGCGCGGGTGTTGGTCGCCTGCGTCTGGACGCCGTTGGGCGAGTCCCAGCGGAGGCGGTTGTAGGTCGCCGTGAAGGTGTTCTTGTTGTTGATGTTCCAGTCCACCTTCGGCAGGAAGAGCGTCTGGTCGCCGCGGCGCGTGACCTCGCCCGTGAGGCTGTTGAGGAAGTTGAGGCCCGCGTCGATCTGGGCGCTGGTCAGCCCGCGCTCGGTGAGCAGGGGGCGGTTCGCCGTATTGAGGAAGTTGGCCTGGGTGAAGCGCGCGAGGCCGGGGAAGTCGCGCTTCTGCTGGTCGTAGGAGAAGAAGAAGAACGCCTTGTCCTCGACGATGGGGCCGCCGATGGTGCCGCCGAACTGGTGGCGGACGTCCTTCGGCTTGATGCCGACGGGCGTGAAGACGCCGTTGACGAGCACGCTGTTGGTCGCCAGCGGGTTGCGCGCGCCCCAGCGGTTGTTGCGCTGGAAGTAGAAGACGTCGCCGTGGAAGTCGTTGGTGCCGGACTTGGTCACGGCGTTGACGACGCCGCCGGCCGAGCGGCCGTACTCGGCCGAGTAGCTCGACGTGTTGACCTGGAACTCGCGGATGGCCGACTGGCTGACCGAGTAGCTGATGCGGGTGCGGCCGCGCTCCTCGGCGAAGAACGCGTTGTTGTTGTCGCCGCCGTCAATCGTGTTGTTGTTGAGCAGGCCGGAGATGCCGCGGAAGGAGATGAGGCCGAAGGTGCCGTCGGGCACGGCGCCGGGCGCGAGGACGGCGAAGTTCGACCAGCGGCGGCCGTTGATCGGCAGGTTGTTGATCGAGACCTGGTTGATGTTGGTCGAGAAGTCCTGCTGCTCGGTGTTGATGACGGGCGCCTCGCTCGTCACGATGACCGTCTCCTGCGTGCCGGTGATGGCGAGCGCGGCCTCGACCGGGGTGACGCGCCCGACCTCGACGACGACCTTCTGCTGCGTGTAGGCGGCGAAGCCCGTCGCGCTGATCGTCACGGTGTAGTTGCCGGGGTCGAGCTGCACGACGCGGAAGCGCCCCTCGTCGTCGGTCGTGGCGGAGAACTCCCTGTTCGTCTCCTCGTTCCTGACGGTGACGGGGGCGTTGGGCACGACGGCGCCCTGCGGGTCTTTGACCGTGCCGCCGATGGCGCCCTGCGTCGTGGACTGCGCCGAGGCGAGCGGCGCGGCGCCGAAGGCGAGGCAGAAAATGAGCAAGGCCAGCGCGCAGGCTGACTTGCTGAGGGGATTTTTCGGCATGTTTCTTCCTTTTCCTGCTTTAGGGGTTGCGGTGTTTCGGGAATCGGGTGCCATGCTTTCCGAGCGTCTCCCGAGCGTGTCGGCCGACCCGTCTGGCTGAAAGA
>DASVTS010000165.1:0-52758 GCA_036387455.1 Pyrinomonadaceae bacterium
CGCGCGCACGTTGTCGTAGACCCACATCGTCCGCGCGAAGCGCATGTCGAAGCGGTCGAGCGCGCGGAAGTAGCGCGCGTCGAGCACCTCGTCCGACACGAACTTCGTCCGGTAGAACTCCGAGAGGTCTTCGACCCCCGCGCGGCGGTAAAGCTCGTCGGGCATAACTTCAAAGTGGACAGTAGTCGGTAGAAAAACCTTCTTTAGCCGAAACGTCAGGGCGTCGGCGTTAACCTCCGACCGGCGGCGCCTGCCGACCGCCGTCTACTCCTCCCCCTCCAGTGCTCCGAGGCGTGCTTCGAGCCGGCGGCGGGTGCGTTCGAGCGTGACGGCGGCCTCGCCGGCTTCGAGCGAGAGCTGTTTGAAGCAGACGCGCTGCTCTTCGAGCAGGCCGTCCAGGCGCGCGCGCACCTCCGCGTGCAGCTCCTCTGCGCGCGCGGCGGTCTCGCCGCGCTGCGCCTCGGCCATCCGCTCCAGGCCGGCGGCCAGGGCCTTTTGCAGTCGCGCGCCTGATAAATCCAGATGCCCTTCCGCCTGCGCGAGCCGCGCCTCAAGGCCGGCGACGCGCGCCCTGTCGGCCTCCAGCTCCGCGCGCAGCGCCGTGACTATCTCCGACTGGAGCCGGGCGAGCGCCTGCTCGTGCGCGCCGAGCGCCGCGCGCGCGTCGAGGAGCGCGTGGTGTGCGGCCGAGTTGAAGTTGACCTGCTCCCACGTGAACCAGTGCGCGGCGCGCTTGACCAGCCCCTTGAGCCAGAGTTCGAGCCGGGCGGGCGCGCCGCGCCGGTAGCTGAGCATCGGCGGCAGGCGCGACCACGCGCGCGCGGTCGTGGCGAGGTTGGCGTCCATGCGCGCCAGCGCCTCGCCCGCCGGCCCGCCCGCGCCGGGGGCCGCCGAAGGATGCGCCGCGGGCGCCGCCGGCGCGGCCGCCTCCGGCGCGCGCGACTGCGCCTCCGCCAGCACGCGCTCGCGTATCTCGCGCAGGGTCTTCTCGACTTCAAGGTCAGCCATATTTGCGCTCTCTCACAGGCCGGCTCCCGCCTCGACGCGGCGGGCGGGGCCCGCGGCCGGCGCCGGCAGGCGGCGGGCGGTCGCGCTGGCGTTGAGGTTGGCGACGCCTTCGACGAGGACGGGGCTCGTGACGCGGAAGAAGAGCACGCCGTCGAGCCAGTCGTAGCTGACGCCGTCGCGGCTGTGGACGGCGAGCGAGACCGAGAACTGGTCGAGCCCGAGCCAGCAGTCGAAGGCGAAGACGGCCTCCACCACCTCGCCGGGCCGCAGCACGCCGAGGTCTATCCGCTGCTCCTTCGTGTTGGTGCCGTAGGCGTGCACGCCCCGGCTGTCGTTGACAAGGAAGCCGAAGACCGCGTCGTCCACCTCGCGCAGGAAGCGCGCGCGCACGCGCACCGCGACCGGCGACCCCGTCTCGACCACGCCCACAGGGCGGCGCGAGGCGTCGAGCAGCTCGGCGCTCACTATCTCCGCCGAGCCGTCGCCGTGCCTGTACGTGTAGCGCGGCGGCGCGAAGTCCTCCGCGCGCGCCGCAACGTCCTCCCCCCGCGGGCCGTCCGCCGCCGACTGCGCCTCCTCGAACGCCTGCTCGCGCTCCATGACGGTCTTCTGGTAGTGGTTCAGCACCTCGATGGGCGCGCCGTCGGAGAGCACGCGGCCGGCGCTCATCAGGACGGCGCGCGTGCAGAGCGCGCGCACGGCCGCCGCGTCGTGCGAGACGAAGAGGACGGTCGCGCCGCGCTCCTGAATCTCCTTGATGCGGCGCAGGCAGCGGTGCTGGAAGACCGCGTCGCCGACCGCCAGCGCCTCGTCGATGACGAGGATGTCGGGCTCGACGTTGGCGGCGACGGCGAAGGCGAGGCGGACGAACATCCCCGACGAGTAGGTCTTGACCGGCTGGTGGATGAACTGGCCGATCTCGGCGAAGCGCTCGATGTCGGGGAAGAGCCTTTCGGTCTCGCGCCGCGAGAGCCCCATCAGCGCCGCGTTCATGTAGACGTTCTCGACGCCCGTCCCCTCGGGGTCGAACCCGGCGCCGAGTTCGAGGAGGGCCGCCACGCGCCCCTCGCGCCAGACGCTCCCCTCGGTCGGCTCAAGGGTGCCGGCGATGATTTGCAGGAGCGTGGACTTGCCGCACCCGTTCGGCCCGATGATGCCGGTCGTCGTCCCCGCCTCGACCTCGAAGCTCACGCCCCTGAGCGCCCAGAACTCGCGGTGCCGCTTCAGGCGCCCGCGGGTCAGCGTCTCCTTCAGACGGTCGCCCGGCCGCGCGTAGATGCGGTACTGCTTCGACACGTTCTCGACGCGCAGCGCCACTGTCATGCGCTGGAATTTAACAGAGGAGGGAAGCGTGAGGCCAGAAGGGAGGCCCGGCGCGGCTACCGGGGCTCGCGTTCCCAGACGGCGCCGCCCTCGTAGACGACGCGCCGTATCTCGACGCGCTCGGCGAACTGCCCGCGCGCCTCCCTGTCCGTCTTGCTCACGTCGACGACGCTCGCCGGCGGCAGCTCGGAACGGGCCGAGAGCGTCTGCCCCTTCCCGACGCCGATGCCGGCCTTCGTCTCGAACGCGTGGCGGCCGACCTCGCGCTCGGTGGCGGGGTCGAAGACCACGTACTCCCAGACGAGCGAGCGTATCTTCTTCGTCCCCGTGTTGACGACCTTGACCTCGTAGAGGTACGAGACCCGCGGGTCGCTCGGGGGGAGTTCCGACGGCCCGACGGCCGGCTCGCCGGGCGCCTGCGTCGGCATGGGCCTGAGGCGGATTCCCGCCTTGGCGCGCTCGTTGTTCTCGCGCGTAATCTCCTTCCGCGCCTGGAGCAACTGCGCCGTGTTGTTGCTGGCGCTGAGCGGGTCTTCGAGGAGCGCCGGGTTGAAGGTCTGCTTGCGCCAGGTCGCCTTGACGACGGAGACGCCGTGAGCCCCCGGCGCGGGCGCCGCCGCCGCCGCCGGGTTCTGCGCCGCGGCCGGCGCGCACGCCAGCAGCGACAGGAGAATCAATCCGAGTGTCTTCATTGGCCCCTCCGTCCGTCAACGGCCGCCGACCGGGCGGCTGCGTGAGCCCGCGTTCGTGCCCGCGAGCAGGATGATACTCCCGCCCGCCGCCCCGTACAATGTTTTTGCGCGCCGGGGCGGACGCGGCGGCGCCCGGGGCGGGAAGCCGCGCCGTATTCGGCGTGTAGGGTAGGCTGAGACACGTCCGCATTGCGCCGCGCGAAAGCGGTGTGATACGCTCAGGTCTCCCCTGAAAACCGAAGCTGAGGCGGGGCCGTATCCTTATCGAATGAAGACTTGTCCGACATGCGGTAGGCAGTACGCCGACACGACGACGCTTTGCCCGGCGGACGGCGAGGTCCTGAAGCGCGCGCAGGGCGAGGACCGCCTCGTCGGCCAGGTGCTCGCCGGCAAGTACCGCATCGACGAGAAGATTGACGAGGGCGGCATGGGCTGCGTCTACCGCGCGACGCACGTCCTGATGGAGAAGGTCGTCGCCGTCAAGGTGCTCCACCCGGCGCTCGCCGCCGACGACAAGATCGTCCAGCGCTTCACCCGCGAGGCCAAGGCCGCCTCGCGCATCTCGCACCCGCACGCCATCAACGTCACGGACTTTGGCGAGTCGGAGAACGGCGTCGTCTACCTCGTCATGGAGTACCTGCGCGGGCGCACGCTCAAGGACGTGGTGCGCTCCGGCGGGCCGATGACGCTCGCGCGCGCCTCCGAGATCGTCCGGCAGGTCGCCGGCGCGCTCGAAGCGGCGCACCACGAGGGCGTCGTCCACCGCGACCTCAAGAGCGACAACATCATGCTCGAAGAGGCGACGGGCGGCGACTGGGCGAAGGTGCTGGACTTCGGCATCGCCAAGATTCAGCAGACCGAGCGCTCCGTCCACGAGACCGACCCCGGGCTGACCGCCCCCAACCTCATCATCGGCACGCCGCAGTACATGTCGCCCGAGCAGTGCTCGCAGGCGTCCGACATCGACGCGCGCTCCGACATCTACAGCTTCGGCGTCATCATCTACGAGCTGCTGGCCGGCCACGTCCCCTTCACGGGCGACTCGCCGACCGCCATCATGATGAAGCACATCCAGGAGCCCCCGCCCTCCATCCTGGAAGAGCGCAAAGACCTGCCGGCCGAGGTCGGCCGCGTCATCGCGCGCGCCCTCGCCAAGCGCCCGGAAGACCGCTTCCAGAAGGCGAGCGAGCTGGCCGCCGCGCTGGCCGCCACCGCCGCCGAGCCTGCGCCGCTCGCCGAGGCCGCCGCCGCCGCGGCCGTCCTCGACACCGAGCGCATCGGCTCGCCGACCTCTCCGAACGAGCCCGCGCGCACGACGGTCGTCGCCGCCGAAGACGATGAGGCGACCGTGGTCGGCGCGCGCTACGTGCGCTCAGACACCGGGGCCGTGGGCGCGGCGACTGCCGCCGAGGAGCTGCCGCCGCCCGTGGTGGCGCCGCTCCCCGAGCCGGCCTTCAACCCGTGGCGCATCGCCGTCCCGGCCATCGCCGCCGTCGCCATCCTCTTCGCCGTCTTCTTCGCCTTCCAGCGCCGAGGCGTCTCCTCGGAGCAGACGCAGCAGCCGCCGCTCCAGGCGGACCCGAACGGCCAGGCGGTCCAGCCCATCACGCCGCCGACGGGTCAGGCCGAGCGCGACCTGACTCCCGCGGGCGGCGTGCCGACGCCGTCGGCGACAGCCGGCGACGTGGGCGGCCTGCCCGCCACGTCGCCCGGCGCGAACGCCAACGCGAGCGCCGGCGCCAGCCCCAACCCCGACCCCGGCGCGTCGCCCTCGCCCGCGCCGCGCAAGGTGGACGAGGTCAAGGAAGAGACACCCGAGGACGAAGACGAAGAGGAGGAGCCGCCCCCGGTGCCGACGCCGACGCCCAAGCGCAACCGGCGCCTCGACCTCAACGCCAACGTCGAGCCGCCGCCGCCGCCCAAGCCGGACAGGGAGAAGCCCAAAGAGGATAACGCGCCCGACAAGCCGCCCGCGCTCAACGACGCGCCGGCCCCGCCCGTCGAGCCCGCGTAAAACTTCTTCGACTAAAACCAAAGGCGCCGTGACGATTGAGTCACGGCGCCTTTGGTTTTGACGCTGCCCTCCGGCTAAATTTAAGGACGAACAACCGACACGGCCGCGCGAAGGAGGCCGAGCAGCCGCGCCTCTTCGTCGAACTCCAGGCCCGTCTCGACGACGTAGCAGGGGAGCGCGAAGCCGAGCCCGCGCAGCTTCACCGCGTCTTTGGCCGTCGTCAGCAGGGCGCGGGCGCCGCGCCGCGCGGACTCGCGCGAGACGGCGTCGGCGTCCGCGGCCGTGTACGCGTGGTGGTCTGCGAAGGCGCGCGTGTGACTCAGCTCGAAGCCGTCCCGCCGCAGGTGCTCGAAGAACGCGCGCGGGTTGCCGATGGCGCAGAACGCCGCGACCGGCGAGCCGACGCCTTCGCGCCCCGCCCGCCCGAACTCCCCGAGGGGCACGAGCCGTAGCGTCCGCACGCGCGAGGTCAGGACTTGCGCGCCCGACGCCGCCAGCCGCCCGACCTCCGCGCGCAAGCGCCCGAGGTCTTCGGCCAGCTCCGCGCGCGTGATGACGACGCAGTCCGCGCGCGCGAGCGCCGAAGCGGGCTCGCGCAGCCGCCCGCGCGGCAGGAGGTGACCGCCGCCCCACGGGTCGGTCGCGTCGAGCGTCACCACGTCCAAATCGCGCGCGATGCGGAGGTGTTGAAAGCCGTCGTCCAGCACGAAGACCTGCGCGCCCAACTCCGCGCGCGCCCAGCGCGCCGCCCCCACGCGGTCGCGGTCGCAGACGACCGACGCCGCGCCCAGCAGCCTCTCCGCCAGCAGCCTCGGCTCGTCGCCGCACTCCGAGACTTCCGCCAGCACGCGCTCGCCGTCGGAGGCGACCACCCGCCGGGACTCGTCCGCGCGCCCGTAACCGCGCGTCAGCACGCACGCGCGCAGCCCCTCGCCCGCCAGCGCCCGCGCGACCCACTCGACCAGCGGCGTCTTCCCCGTCCCGCCCGCCGTCAGGTTCCCCACGCTGACGACGGGCGCGCCCGCCCCCTCAGTTTTAAGAAGGCCGGAGCGGTAGAGGCGCAGGCGCGCCCGCGTCACCGCGCCGTAGAGCAGGCCGAGCGGTGCGAGTGCGAGTGACATAAGGGACAGGTGTCAGATGCCGGGTGCAGGATTGGCGCGAGCAGTTCGACGGTGCGCGCGGTGGCGCCGCGGTTCTGTTCGAGGACGGCGCGCGCGGCCTCGCCCGTGCGGCGGCGCTTCGCCTCGTCTCCGAGCAGCTCGCCGAGTGCGCGCGCCAGCGAGCGCGCCGCCTCTTCGTCGGACTCGGCGCGCGGGAGCTGCACGAGCGCGCCCCTTTCGAGGAGCGCGGCGACGACGGCTTTGAAGTTCGAGGTGTGCGCGCCGGTGACGACCGCGCGCGCTTCGAGCGCCGGCTCCAGCACGTTGTGGCCGCCGACGGGCGCGATGCTGCCGCCGACGAAGACCACCTCCGCGAGCGCGTAGGCCGCGCGCAGCTCGCCGATGCTGTCGAGCAGAATCACGTCGCACCCCGCGTCCGACTCGCGCGGCCCGGCGCCGCGGCGCGCCCACGCGAGCCCGGAGGCGTCCAGCAGCGCGGCGACTTCGCCGAAGCGCTCGGGGTGCCGCGGCGCGAGGAGCAGGCGCGGGCGCTTGCCGGCGCCGTCCAAGAGCTTGAAGGCTTCGAGGACGACGCGCTCCTCGGGCGCGTGCGTGCTGGCGGCGACGACGAGCGGGCGTTCCCCGCCGATGCGGAAGCGGCGCCGCAGCTCTTCCGCGAGCGGCTGCGCGCCGGGCCCCTCGATGTCGAACTTGACGTTGCCGGTGACGCGCGCCTTGTCGGGCGCGAGGCCGAGCGCGACGAGCCGCGCGGCGTCCGCCTCCGTCTGCGCGGCCGCGAGCGAGAGGTCCGCGAGCACGCGCCGGATGAAGGGGCGGACGAGCTTGTAACGCCCGAAGGACTTCTCGGAGATGCGGCCGTTGACGAGCGCGACGGGCACGCCGCGCCTCCGGCACTCGCGGAAGAAGCGCGGCCACAGCTCGGTCTCCATCACGAGCACGGCCGACGGGCCCAACGCGCGCAGCGCGCGCCGCACGCTCCACGCCCAGTCGAAGGGGAAGTAGAAGACGCGCTCGGCCTGCCCCTTGAAGACCTCGCGCGCCACGCGCTGCCCCGTCAGCGTCGTCGTCGAGACGACGAGCGCGCAGCCCGGGTGCCCCGCGAGCAGGGCGCGCGCGAGCGGGCGGGCCGCCTGCGCCTCGCCGACCGAGACGCAGTGGAGCCACACCACGCGCCGCCCGCCCGCGTCGAACTTCGGCAGCGAGCCGGCGCGCTCCGAGAGCCCCGCGGCGTACTTCCCGTGCCGCGCCGCGTCCAAAAGAAACCTCGGCAGCAGCGCGACGACGCCGATGCCGAGGAGGATGCTGTAGAGGAAGTACATCAGTGCAGAATGCAGAACGCGGAGTGCGGAATGATGAATTAACAGCAGGCTGTCTTTAATTCATCATTCCGCACTCCGCGTTCTGCACTTTTTACTTCGCCCGCTCCATGTAGCGCCCCTCGACGGGGTCGACGCGGATGCGGTCGCCCTCGTTGACGAAGGGGGGGACGGAGATGGTGACGCCGTTCTCCAGCTTGGCCGGCTTGTTGACGTTCGAGACGGTCGCGCCCTTCATCGTCGGCTCGGTCGAGACGACCGTCAGCTCGATGGAGGGCGGGAGGTCGATGCCGATGGGCGAGCCCTCGTAGTACTCGGCCTGAATCCTCATGCCGGGCAGGAGCCACTGCGCCATCTCGCCGAGGTCTTCGTCCGAGAGCGCCGTCTGCTCGTAGCTCTCGGTGTTCATGAAGTGGTAGTGCGAGCCGTCGGCGTACATGAACTCCATCTCGTGCTGTTCGAGGGCGGCGCGCTCGACCGTGTCGGCGGAGCGGAAGCGGTGCTCGAACGAGGAGCCCGTGCGCAGGTCGCGCAGCTTCGTCTGCATCATCGCGCGCAGGTTGCCGGGCGTGTGGTGGCGCGCTTCGATGACCTTGCAGGGCTTGCCCTCGAAGACGATGACCATGCCCTTCCGGATTTGGGTCGCGGATATTGCCATAAAATTGTCTGACTCCGAATGCGTTTGGGATTTCTATCCTTCGGGGCGAAAAACCCGGGCCGCCCCCACAGGGGACTCCCGCGCGCCTTTCGCAAACCCGGTAGTCTAGCTACCGGTTCGCCCCTTGTCCAGCGGGCCGGCGGGCGCCCGCTCAGACTATCGTCCCCCCGCCGCCGGCCGAGTCCGGCGAGTCCAGCTTGAAGAAGACGCGGAGCGTGACCTGGTATTCGAGCCGGCCCTGCTGGAGGCCGCCGCGCATCTCCTCGACGACGAACCAGGAGAGTTCGCGCAGGGTCTGGCGCGCGCGCGCGACGGCGACCTCGATGGCGTGGCTGAAGCTCTGTTCGGAGGTGCCGACGATCTCGACCCCCTTGAAAACGTTCTCGCCCATGTCAGAGTCCTCCGGCGTTCGGGATGAGAGAGTTGAGATTTGAAACTTCAGATTTGAAATTCCGAATCCCGGCACGACGGGCCGGGCCGCTTACGGTAAGCGGGCCTGGACGTCGTCCGTGCTGTCTTCGCTTGAAGGCTGGGCGGAAACTAGCACGCGCCTGTGTGCGAGTCAAGAAGTCCGAAATCGCGTACGCGGGTGAGAAAATTTGGAGTGCGTAAAACCTAAGAGAGGGCGTGCTTCGGAGAGACATCGGAGGGAGTGATGTCGTCTCTTTCGCCCGCCCTCTCTTCCGGAGGAGCCCACCTTCCTGAGCGATTAAACGACGGCCCCGCTTGAAAGTTTCCGAAAAATTTTGCGGCGCCGGGCCGTTGAAAATCGTGCCGAAACGTCCGGCCCTTTGGACGCCCGCTCACGCCGCGCGGGCGCGCAGCGTGCGGCGCTGCCGCGCGACGCCTTCGAGCCAGAGTTGCGCCTCCTGGTAGTGCGGGAAGCGCTGCTCGTCGGTGCGGAACGCTTTAGTGTGGTAGTAGCGCCGGCCGTTGATGAGGCGGGCCGGGTGCTTGATGTGGAGCATCTCGTGGTAGAGGATGTACTCGACGAACCACTCGGGCACGTCGGCCGAGTCGAGCGTCTTGCTGATGACGATGGTGTCGTGAACCCCGTCGTGGTGGCCGAGGATGGTGCGCGTCCGGCGCTGCGACCACGTCAGCGTCGGCTGCTCCAGCCCGCCGCCGAAGTAGCGCTGGTTCAAACGCTGGAACATCCGCCCGAGGTCGTAGACGCGCCCCTGCGCCGAGGAGACCATCTTGCGCCCGCGCTGGCGGCGCGCGAGGTCGGAGGCGCGCAGCACCTCGGGCGAGAAGGCGTAGTCGCGGTAGACCCTCTCGTAGAAGGGCGGCGCGCTCCGGCGGCGCAGGAGTTTCGAGACGAGGATGAAGGCGAGCGCGCGGTGGACGTTCACGGGCGCGGCCTTGAAGACGTCGGAGAGCCGGACGTAGACGCGGCCCGAGCGGAGCCGGATGGTGTGGTTCAGGCCGGCGTAAGGGTAGTAGCGCACGTCCGCCTCGGGCACGGGGCGCTTGGGGGCGAGCGTGCGGAACGCCTCGGCGAAAAGCGCGCTGAGCAGTGGTTGGGAGTCGGGCATAAACTTTTAACCCTGCGTAAAAACCGCCGCTTTTACCACGGGGAAGCCGCCGGGAGTCGGGCGGCGCTGTCGGAACGGGAACCCGAAACTTTGAGGCTCGATATTAAGAGGCTTCCGCCGGGGGCGTCAAACGTCTCTTTCTGACCCCTCGCTAAGCCTTTTACTTGCCGACAAATGGCCGTCTTGCCCCCGCGGCCTCCCGCCGGGGCGTCAAAAACGGAGCTTCCCAATCTCTTGCGCTGCAACGGTTTAACCCGGGCGAGGTGAGAGCCTTGTCGAGACGGCCGCGTAAGTCGAGCCGATTCAGCGGTTAGGGCGACGAGTCGGCGTGCCCGCGGGCGTCCGGGCGGGGCCGGGACGGGGGTTTGCGCCCCTTTTCGGCAATCCGTTATACTTCAGAAGGCCGCGGTGCGGGCGGTCGCGGCTTTTCCCGCCCGCCCGCCGGGAATTTAGTTCTTGACAGTGCGGGGTGGGGACGGTAAACAATTGAAAGATGGCCGCGAGAGGCCGCAGGCCGCCTCTTGCTCGCGCGGCCCCCCGAGCGTTCCGACCGTAACCCCCCGTTCAGCCCGCACGCCGCCCCTGAAGCAATGGCAATCCGCGCCTCGACATTACCCACGCCAGCCGACTGGGCGCCCGACGCGCGCAGCCAGGCCGTGCTCGCCGCCATCATCAAGGAGCACCTGCGGACGGGCGAGCCGGTGGCCTCGCGCTCAATCTCCGGGCGCTTCGCCAGCGGCGCGGGGTGGAGCCCGGCGACCATCCGCAACGTGATGGCCGAGCTCGAAGAGCACGGGCTGGTCGAGCAGCCGCACACCTCCGCCGGGCGCGTCCCGACCGACAAGGGCTACAGGTTCTACGTCGACCACTTCATCGGCGACGAGGCGCGCCTGTCGCGCGCCGACATCTCGGCCATCGACCGCAGCCTCGGGCTCCCGCAGGAGGCCGGCGCGCAGGCCCCTTCAAGGCTGATGGAGCGCGTCTCGCACGTCCTCTCGGAGCTGTCGGAGAACGTCGGCATCGTCGTCTCGCCGCCGGTGGCCGACAGCCGGCTCGAACACATAGAGTTTCTGCCGCTCGCCGACGGCCGCATCCTCGTCGTCCTCGTCCTCGCCTCCGACGTCGTCCACAACAAGATCATCCGCATCGACGACCCGCTGACGCCCGAGGAGCTGGAGTCGGCGGCCCGCTACCTCAACGCGGAGTTCTCGGGGAAGACCTTGCAGACCATCCGCGCCGAGGTGCTGGCGCTGATGGGCGAGGAGAAGGCGCTCTACGACCGTCTGCTCCGAAACGCGGCGCTCCTCTTCGAACGGGGCGTCGAGGGCGGCGGCGACGAGACCGGCGACGTCTACATCGACGGCGCCTCGAACATCCTCGCCAAGCCGGACTTCTCGGACGTCGAGCGCCTGCGCGAGCTGTTCCGCACCTTCGAGGCCAAGTCGCGCCTCGTCAAGATTCTCAACGAGTGCATCGCGCGCGAGCCCGTCTTCGGCGACGTCCACGTCTGCATCGGGCGCGAGCACACGGCGCCCCAGCTGCGCTCGTGCGCGGTCATCACCGCGCCCTACCGCCTGGGCGACGGGTTCGTCGCGGGCACGGTGGGCGTCGTCGGCCCGATGCGGCTGGAGTACGCGCGGACGATGGCGGCGGTCAACTACATCGCGCGGCTCGTCGAGCGCGTGCTGCGCGAGGAGGCGCGCGCCTGAAGCGGGCGGGCGCGCGGCGTGCGTTTCGGACTCGGGGGAAGGGCTCAAAAGAGGGATGACTCAATCGGACATGGCAGACAAGGGCGGAAGGAAGCCGAACCGCATTCCCGTGCGCTTCGTCGGCGAGGACGAGGGCGCCGCGCCCGGGGCCGGCTCGGGGAACGACAGCGGGCTCACGCCCGAGGAGCTGGGGCGCCAGTCTTCGTACGACGACGCGAACGAGATGGGGAGCCGCATCGAGAGCGGCGAGCAGCAGGAGACCGGCGAGGGCGCGGGCGACGCGCCGGGCAGCACGCACCCCTCGGAGCTGCCGCGCAGCCGCAACGACCAGGACACGACCGTCTCGCACGCGGACCCGGAGGGGCAGGGCGGGGGCGGCGCCTCCGGCACCTCGCAGGAGCCCGCGCGCCGCGCCGACTCCTCCGCCGCGCCGTCGGCGCCCGCCGGCCCCGAGATGGCCGAGCTGCTCGCCACGCGCGCCGAACTCAAGCGGGTCGAGGGCGAGCTGAAGCGGCTCACGGACGAGCGTCAGGAGTTTAACGACAGGCTCGCGCGCCGCCAGGCCGAGTTCGACAACTTCCGCAAGCGCACCGAGCGCGAGCGCTCCGAGACCTACAACCGCGCGCTCGCCGAGGTCGTGCGCCGCCTGCTCCCCGTGCTCGACAACCTCCAGCGCGCGCTCGACGCCGAGCGCGTCGTCGAGGTCAAAGAGTCGGCGGAGTTCCGCCACTTCCTACAGGGCGTCGAGCTGATTAACCGCCAGCTCGGCGGCGTGTTGGAGGGCCTCGGGGTCGAGGCCGTGCCGACGGTCGGCGAGCTGTTCGACCCGCACGTCCACGAGGCCGTCGCCACCGAGGAGACGGACGAGGTCGAGCCCGACACCATCACGCAGGAGATGCAGCGGGGCTACCGCCTCGGCGACAAGCTCCTGCGCCCCGCGATGGTCAAAGTCGCCACCAGGGCGTAAGCCGTAAACCGTGAACCGTGACGGGCCGCCCGCGGCTCGTCACGGCGCGGCGCCCCCAACCCCCGGCTCCCCCCCCTTCCCGTCACCGTTTACGGTTCACAGTCCGCGAGAGAAAAAGTTATGGGCAAAGTAGTCGGAATTGACTTGGGAACGACCAACTGTTGCGTGGCCGTGCTCGAAGGCGGCGCGGTGCAGATCGTGCCGAACAAGGAGGGCGGGCGCACGACCCCCACCGTCGTCGGCTTCACCGACAAGGGCGAGCGCCTCGTCGGCCAGATCGCCAAGCGGCAGGCCGTGACCAACGCCGCCAACACCATCTACGCCGTCAAGCGCCTCATCGGCCGCAAGCACAAGGAGGAGGAGGTCGAGCGCGCCCGCGAGACCTCGCCCTTCGAGATCGTCGAGGCGTCGAACGGCGACGCGCGCATCCAGGTGCAGGGGCGCGTCTACAGCCCGCAGGAGATTTCGGGGATAGTCTTGCAGCGCCTCAAGGCCGCGGCCGAGGACTTCCTCGGCGAGCCGGTGACGGAGGCCATCATCACCGTCCCCGCCTACTTCGACGACACGCAGCGGCAGGCGACCAAGGACGCCGGCAAGATAGCGGGCCTCCGCGTCGAGCGCATCATCAACGAGCCGACGGCCGCGGCGCTCGCCTACGGGCTCGGGCGCGGCGAGAGCGAGCGCATCGCCGTCTACGACCTCGGCGGCGGCACGTTCGACATCTCCATCCTCGAAATCAACGACGGCGTCTACGAGGTGCTGGCCACGTCGGGCAACACCTTCCTCGGCGGCGAGGACTTCGACGAGCGCATCATCAACTGGATGGTCAGGCAGTTCAGCGAGGAGACCGGCATCGACCTGCGGGCCGACCGCCTCGCGCTCCAGCGGCTGAAGGAGGCCGCCGAGCGCGCCAAGTGCGACCTCTCGTCCCTGACCGAGACGAACATCAACCTGCCCTTCATCGCCGCCGACTCCTCCGGCCCGAAGCACTTCAGCAAGACCCTCACGCGCGAGACCTTCGAGGGGCTCATCTCCGACCTCGTCGAGCGCACGGTCGAGCCGTGCCAGAAGGCGCTGTGGGACGCCAAGCTCCAGCCGAAGGACGTGGACAAGGTGCTGCTCGTCGGCGGCCAGACGCGCTCGCCCATCATCGCGCGCACCGTCAGGGAAATCTTCGGCAAAGACCCCTCGGCCGAGATCAACCCGGACGAGGTGGTGGCGATGGGCGCCGCCATCCAGGGCGGCGTGCTGACGGGCGACGTCAAGGACATCGTCCTCCTCGACGTCCTCCCGCTCTCGCTCGGGCTTGAGACGCGCGGCGGCCTCTTCCACAAGATCATCGAGCGCAACTCGACCATCCCGCTCCACAACAGCCAGACGTTCACGACCGTCGTGGACAACCAGTCGTCGGTGGAGATTCACGTCCTCCAGGGCGAGCGCGAGATTTCGCAGCACAACCGCTCCTTAGGCAAGTTCGAGCTGGTCGGCATACCCAGCGCGCCGCGCGGCACGCCGCAGATCGAGGTCACCTTCGAGGTGGACGCCAACGGCATCCTCAGCGTCTCGGCCGCCGACAAGGCGAGCGGGCGCAAGCAGCAGATGAAGGTCACGCCCACCTCGGGCCTCTCCTCGGACGAGATAGACCGCATGATCGCCGAGGCGCAGTCGCAGGCCGAGGCCGACCGCCGCGCGCGCGAGCTGGTCGTGCAGCGCACGCGGCTCGAAGGGCTGCTGCGGAACACGCAGCGCACCTTCGTCGAGTTCGGCAGCTCGCTCTCGTCGGGCGAGCGCGTGATGACGCAGGACGCCTTCGCCGAGTGCGAGGAGCTGCTCAAGGGCGAGAACGTCGAGGCCATCCAGGAGGCCACGCAGCGCCTGGAGCGCATCGCCTCGCAGCTCACCCTCGCCATGCTCAACCCCGTGGCCGAGCACAACGGCCGCTGAGCCGGCGGGCAAAACACGGGTTCCGAGTTCAAGGTTCAAAGTTCAAAGTTGGCGTTTGCCAAACCGAACTTTGAACCTTAAACTTTTACCTTTGAACCTCTAACTCATATGGCTAAACGCGACTACTACGAAGTCCTCGGCGTGGCCCGGGGCGCGAACGAGGCGGAGATTAAGAGCGCCTACCGCAAGCTGGCGGTGCGCTACCACCCGGACAAGAACCCCGGCGACGCCGAGGCCGAGGACAAGTTCAAGGAGGCGGCCGAAGCCTACTCCGTCCTCTCCGACGCCGACCAGCGCGCGCGCTACGACCGCTTCGGCCACGCCGGCGTCTCGAACGCCGCGGGCGCCCAGGGGGCCTGGGGCGCGCAGGGGTTCGGCGGCATCGAGGACATCCTCGGCGACCTCTTCGGGTTCGGCGAGGTCTTCGGCGGGCGCGGCGGCGGCGGCGGGCGCGGAGGGCGCGGCGCGGCGCAGCGCGGCGCAGACCTCCGCTACGACCTCGAGATGTCGCTCGAAGAGGCGGCGGCCGGGATGACGGCGCAGCTGCGCGTCCCCCGGCTCGAAGCCTGCGAGGCGTGCAAGGGCTCGGGCGCGGCGCCGGGGACGCAGCCCGAGGCGTGCCCGGGCTGCGGCGGCGCGGGGCAGGTCAGGTACCAGCAGGGCTTCTTCTCGGTGGCGCGCACGTGCGGCCAGTGCCGCGGCGCGGGGCGCGTGATACGGACGCCGTGCGAGGCGTGCAAGGGCGCGGGGCGCGTCGAGCGCGAGAAGCAGATCGAGGTCAAGATTCCGGCGGGCGTCGAGACGGGGTCGCGCCTCCGGCTCGCGGGCGAGGGCGAGGCCGGGGCGCAGAACGGCCCGGCCGGCGACCTCTACGTCGTCATCCACGTCAAGGAGCACGAGACGTTCGAGCGGCAGGGGAACAACCTCTACGCCTCCGTCCCCGTCACCTTTGCGCAGGCCGCGCTCGGCGCGGAGACGACCGTGCCGACGCTCGACGGGCAGGAGCCTCTGAAGATTCCCCAGGGGACGCAGACGGGGACGGTCTTCCGCCTGAAGGGCCACGGGATGCCCGTCCTCGGCGGCCGCGGCCGCGGCGACCTCTTCGTCTCCGTGACGGTCGTGACGCCGACGACGCTCACGCGCGAGCAGCGCAAGCTACTCGAACAGCTCGCGCAGATAGAGGAGAAAGACCTCTCCGACAAGGGCCTCATGGACAAGGTGCGCGACATCTTCGGCTAGACCGGCAGGAAGCCCGGCCGTAAGAGAAGGCAGAAGGCAGAGTGCGGAATGCGGAAGTGAAGAAAGGAGCCCCTCCTCCTCTTCAATTCTGCATTCTGCACTCTGCCTTCTGCCTTCCCTCAGTCCTCCCTGACGGCCGGGCTTCCGCCCGCCAGTTAGCGAATCCAGTAGTCGCGCGGGTAGATGCGGTGGAGGCGCGCCGCCGGCCCCTCGACCGTCTTGAGGTACTGCTCGTAGGCCGCGAGCTGCTTCTCCGGGCCGATGACGTAGAAGACGCCGCCCTCCACGTCGCCCGCCTTCGCCCCCAGCCCCGGGAGTATCCGCGCGTAGACCGCGTTCATCCGCTTGAAAAGCTCGTCCGAGAGGTTGGGCATCCCGCGCAGGCCCAGAAGCCCCTGGCGGAACTTGCGCACCGCCTCGGGCGGCGTGCCGTCGGCGATGTCGGCCGCCATCGCCTCGCCGCGCGACTCGTAGCCGGAGGCCGAACGGAACTGCGAGAAGGCGACCGCGACGGCGTACTCGACCAGTCCCGGGTCGGGCCTGGCCTTCTTCAACTCCTCGATGACGAAGCGGAGCGTCTGCGGCAGCTCGGGCGTGCGCTCGGCGTAGTAGCTGATGCGCCCCGTGGAGGGCGAGCCGCCGAGCCCGTTCGAGTAGGCCAGCCCCGCGCCCCACGTCTTGATGAAGATGGCGTGCGCGCCGCCCCCGCCGTAGAGGCGCGAGGCGAGGAAGTCGAGCAGCGCCTCCCTGTTGTCGGCGTCGGCGTAGGTCGCGGCGGGCGCGGAGTTGAGGAAGACGCCGCCCTGCGTGTTCGGGTTCACGAGCCCGACGAAGACCGGCCGGTCGTTGCCGCCCGCGCGCTCGCGCACGCGCGACTCGACCAGCCGCGTCGCGGCGTACTTCGCCGCCGCGTGCGGCGTCGCCCGGAGCGCGCCGTGCAGCTCGCGGACGCCCGGCTCCAGCTGCGCGCGCGTCGCGGCCGACGAGACCATGAACATCCGCGCGCCGCCGGTCTTCAGAAGGCTCTGGCGCACCTCGTTGAGCGCGGCGAGCGCCTCGGCCGGCGGGACGAGCAGGTCGCGCCGCATCTGCCGGACGAGGTACTCCCAGTCCGCGCCCAGCGTCTCGTCGGGGACGTCGGCGAGCAGCTGGTCGAGGTCTTTGGCCGCGTCCACGGCCAGCGCCTTCGCCCCTTGCGGCAGCGCGTCGAAGGCCGACTTCAGGTCGTCGTAGTGGCGGTCTTTGACCTCGCCCTTCTGGAAGGCGCCGAGGAGGTTCTTCAGGTGCTCGCGCTCGGCGCTCTGTTTGGGCGCGGAGGCGAGCGCGTCGAGGAAGGCGGCCGCGGCGTCGCGGTCGGCGCCCGCGTCCTTCAAGAGCCAGCGGAGGCGGTGGACGTTGTGCGCCTGCGTCATGAAGGAGGCGACCGAGAGCAGCAGCGGGCTGTCCTGCCGCCAGTAGGCGTTGGCCGGGTCGTTGACCCAGGATTCCTCCGACCCCTGCGTGCGGTTGCGCATCCCGCTCAAGACCTGATCCACCACGTCGCGGATGCGCGCCAGATTCTCGGGGCGCCAGTCGGGCGCTTGGAGAACGAGCCTCATCCACTGGAGCGCGCGGCGCGACTCGTCCGCGTCGTTGCCCGCGCCGCGCACGGTCAGCTCCGCGCGCCCCGTGCGGAAGTTCGTGCTGAAGTAGGCGTTGAGCGACAGAATCTCCTTGCGGAGCATCTCGCTCATCTGCTCGAAGGGGACAGGCACGCCGTCGCGGACGACGCCCGTCTGCGTGAGCAGCGCCGGCATCGCCGAGAGGTAGAAGAGGCGCTCCTGCGGCACGCCGTCGAGCCTGAGCGCGAGGCCCGTCGTGGCGCTCGTCATGTTCTCGAAGGTCGAGGCGACGAAGGGGACGTCGCCGGGCAGGGAGGTGACCTTGTAGTCGAGCTGGTCGTCGAGCGAGAGCGGCGGGCGCTCCAGAAACTTGAGCGAGGCCGCGCGGCCCGACTGTTTTTCCAGCTCCGCGGTCGTCGCGTCGTACTCGGCCTTGAAGCGGCGCAGCGCCTCCTGCTCGTCGCCCACGTTGTATTTCTTCATCACGCGCTCGGCCTCGGCCTTCGCGCGCGCGGCGCGCTCCTGCTCGCCCCGCGCGAGCAGCTGCGGCGAGGGCTTCGCGGCCACGGCGTAGGGGACGGACTCGGCCAGCTTCCAGCGCGCGACGAGGTCGCGCCACGCGTTCCTGTCCGAGGCGAGGAGCTGGTCCACGGCCGCCAGCTCCGGCTTGAGCGTGACCGACTTGCGGAAGCCGGGCGTGCGGTTGAGGTCCAGGAGGTGCGTCATCCAGGCCGAGTCGGCCTGCCGCGCGCCGAAGCCCGGCGGCGAGTTGACGAACTTCGAGAGCGTGCGGCGCGTCTGGATGACGCGACTCTTCAGACGCCCGTTGAACTCCTTCAGCTCCGCCGAGCCGTCCGCGAACGACGCGACGCGCCGCATCTCGTCCGTCACCGTCCGGCGGATGGCGGCGATCTTCTCCTCGGTCATGTTCGCCGGGGCGACGTCGGTCAGGCCGACGTAGACGGGGTTGCCCTCGACCATCTCGTCTTCGAGCCCGGCGAAGACGCTCTTGGCGCCCGTCTCCATCACGCGCGTCTTCGTGTCCACGAACAGCTTGTAGAGGTTCGTGGTCGCGTCGCCGCCGACGTTCGAGAGGAAGAGGGTGAGGAGCGTCTTCTCCTTCGTGTCGAGCTTGAGCTGCGCCGGGTAGGCGAACATGACCCAGCCGGGCTGCTGCTCGTTCTTGTGCGGGTACTCGACGAGGCGGATGGTGCCGGCCGGCGCGGGGCGCGGGGCGGGGATGTCCGACTCGCCGCGGAAGCGGCGGCTCTCCTGCTTCGGCTCCAGCCGGTTGAAGACGGCGTCGAGGCGCGCGAGCACGTCCGCCGGCGGCATCTCCTTCGGGAAGGAGGCGACCATGCCCATGTTGCCGAGGCGGTAGTTGTCCGCGTGGAACTTCTTGATGTCCTCGGGCCGCATCTCGCGGATGCGGTCGGGCCAGCCGCCCGCCGACATCGCCAGCGGGTGGTCGGCGCCGTAGACCAGCTGGTTCTCGGCGCGGAAGAGGCGGCTGACGGGGCGGTCGTAGGTCGTCGCCATCTCCTGGTAGACCGTGCCCTTCTCTTCGAGGCGCAGCTTCTTGTCGCCGGGGTTTTCGCTCACGCCCCAGTGGCTCACCTCGCGCCGTATCTCCTCGTCGGTGTAGTCGGGGTGCAGGAGCGCGTCCATCTGGCTCTCGAAGAGCTTGTAGAAGATTTCCGGCCCGGCCGCGGTGTGGAAGTGGTAGCAGGTGCGCCACTGCTGCGTGAAGGCCGAGGAGCCGGCGAGCGACATGCTCTCCAGCCCCGCGTGCGCGCGCCCGACGTTGCCCTTGCCGAGCAGCAGGTGCTCCTGCGTGTGCGGCTCGCCCATCTCGGAGGTCGGGAGCGAGTTGACCCAGGCGAAGACCTGCGGCACGGACTGAATCTGTAGGAAGTCGAGCGTGAAGCCCGTCCGCGCGTGGCGGAAGCGCGCGCCGAAGGGCTTGTCCGCGTCGTCGAGGTAGACGGCCTCGGCGCGGAAGCCGCCGACCGCCTGCCCCTCCGCGAGTTTGTCGAAAGAGACGTTCGAGACTTGCTGCGCCGGCGCCATTCGCGGCATCCCTCCTGAGAGCGTGGAAAGACAGAGAAGCAGAAGCAGAGTGCGAGGACGGGACCTGTTCATGTGTGACTCCTGACGGATTTGTTTTCGGCCCAACGGGGGCGGGAGAGTCGGATTCTACGGCAAAGCCCGCGGCGCGCGCCACAACGATGTTCCGACTTTCGCGCCCCTCCCGCGCCCGGAGTCACTTTTAATCCAACGCCGGCGCGCGGGCGTACGCGTCGCTGGATTTCGCCGCCCGCGTCGGCCGCCGCCGGCCCGCGGCCGGGGGTCGATTGACACCGCTTCGCCCGACTTGCAAGAATACCGCCGCGCCAAAATTTCTAAACGAAGAGAAGGAGCCGACGAGCTTTCATGGCACTACCCGGGCCCGTACTCGACTACCTGAACGACGCCGCGCGCAGCAACGGGGCGACGCCGCCGAAGGAATCGGACGACCTCTTCAAGGCGGGCGTGCTCGACAGCTTCGCCCTCGTGGACTTCCTCGCCGTGCTCGAAGAGCACGCGGGCATCAAGGTGCCCGACTCGGACGTCAACCCCTCCAACTTCCAGACCATCGAGGCCATCGAGCGCTACGCCGAGGCGCGCAAAGGGCGGGGCGCGTGAGCGCCTTCGTCCGTGGCACGGGCGCGCACCTGCCCGAGCGCGCCGTCACGAACGAGGAGCTGGCGCCGCAGCTCGGGGTCGGGCCCGAGTGGATTCTCAAAGCCTCCGGCATCCGCAGCCGCCGCTGGGCCGCGCCCGGCGAGACGGCCGGCTCGCTCGGCGCGCGCGCGCTCGGCGCGGCGCTCGCCGACGCCTCGCTCGAAGCCCCGGAGGTCGACTACCTCGTCTTCGGCACGATGACGCCCGACCGCTTCATCCCGGGCAGCTCCTACGCCGTCCAGCGCGAGCTGGGCCTCGGCGAGATTCCCTGCCTCGACATCCGCGCGACGTGCTGCAACGCGCTCTACGGCTTGCAGCTCGCGCGCTCTCTCGTCACGTCGGGCGCGGCCCGCAACGTCGCCGTCTGCCTCGCGGAAGTCCAGTCGCCGTGGCTCCAGCTCAAGCCCGAGGCCGCCACGGTCTCGATGCTTTTCGGCGACGGCGCCTCGGCGCTCGTCGTCTCGGGCGAGGGGGCGGCGGGGTCGCTCGAAATCCTCGACGTGCTGCTCGCGTCGAACGGGTCGTTCGTGGACGAGCTGGGGGTGCGGCGGCCGGGGACGGAGTTCGGGGGCGGGACGTCCGAGGCCGCCTCGGACGAGGAGCGCGCGGACTTCTTCCCGCGGATGAACGGGCAGGCGGTGATTTTGCAGGCGTCGCGGAGGATAACGGCCGCGTGCCGCGCGGTGCTCGAGCGCAACGGCGCCGGGGCGGGCGACGTGCGCTGGGTCGTGCCGCATCAGGCCAACCAGAACCTTCTGGCGCAGGTGGCGCGCGGGCTCGGCTTCAAGCGGGAGGGCGGCGTCGTCTCGGTCCTGGGGCAGTTCGGGAACACCTCGTCGGCCTCGATGGGCATCGCGCTCGACACGCTGCGCCGCTCGGGCGAGGTGAGGGAAGGCGACCTCCTCCTGCTCCCGGCCTTCGGCGCGGGCTTCACGTGGGGCGCCGGCCTCTGCCGCGCCTGAGCCCGTCGCCTCAGCGCGGCGACGCGGCGCGGATGGGGCGCACGGGGGGCTTCATCAGGTTGCGCTCGACCATCTCCAGCACCACGACGTCGGGGCGCTCGCGCTCCAGCAGCTCGGTCGGGAAGCTCCAACTCGTGTCCCACACGTAGACGCCGCGGCTGACGTGCTCGGCGAGGAAGGGGATGAAGAAGGCCGCGGCCGAGTCCCTGAACATGAGCACCCGCGGCAGCCCCTCCCCCTCCGCCTCCGAGCTGCACACGCCGACGTCGTTGCAGTCGCCCTCGAATCGCGCGCGCGGCGCCCCCTTCGGGCGCAGCCGGGGCACGCTCTCCCAGATGACCCCGCGCAGCCCCAGCATCCCGGCCAGGTCGCCCGAGAACTGCTCCTGCCTCACCTCGTAGTCCGAGAGCGGCGAAGGCCGCACGCCCGGAAAGTCCCGCCCCAGCTCGCGCGCGAGCGCGCCGTAGGCGGCGAAGCTCCCCAGCTGGTTCCAGTGCGTGTCGGTGCGCATGTAGACCTGCGCCCCGCCTTTGGCCTCCGCCACGGCGGGGCGCAGGTCTACGAAGCGAACGCCCGGGCGCCCTTTCAGGTATTCGATGAGCTGGTCCTGCCTCGACGCGCCGCGCCCGCGCGCGAGCCCGCCCGGCATCAGCTCGGGGTAGATGGTCTGCTTCTCGGGGACGAAGGCGACGACGAAGGAGGCGCCCCGCCCCTCCGCCCAACTCCCCAGGCCCTGGAGGTAGCGCCCCCAGACTTCGAGCCCCTGCGGGGTGAACGGGTCTGCCCCCGTGTACATCTCGACCTCGCGCTCGCCCGCGTGGAAGAGCCAGCCCTCCCGGCCGAGTAAGACCTGCGGCGAGCCCGACGTGCGGAGCCAGTCCATCTTCGCCGTCGCCTGCCAGCGAATCAGCTCGGCGCGCAGGCCGAAGTGGTCTTTGAAGTATTCGGACAGCTTCGGCGGCAGGTGGTAGACGTCGCGCGGGGTGCGCGGCCGGGCGGGAAGCTCGGCCAGCTTCCGGTTCTCCCACGCCGCCTTGCCCTCGCCGCGCACGAGCAGCAGCCCGAGCGGCACCGAGACGGCGGCGAGGAAGAAGACGACGAGGAAGATTTCTTCGGCGGCGCGGGGCTTACTCTTCTGCATCCAGGGTCGACCGCCTTAAAAACGGAAATAGATGAAAGGGTTGTAGGTCGCCGCGGCCGACTGCGTCGCGGCGGCGAAGAAGACCAGCGCCAGCGACGCCGCGTGCGCCGCCCTCCACCCGCCCTCGAAGGCGAGGCCGGCCGCGCCCGTCAGCTTCTCCGTCGCGCCCTCGGCCCGGCGCCTCAGCGCAGGGAGCAACGGCGCCGAGCCCGCCGCGCCCAGCCCGAGCGCGAGCAGCACCTCACCCGTCAGCAGGAACGAGGGCGAGAACATCGGCTCCGCCCCCGCCGCCGCCCCCGACATCGCCCCGAGGTAGGCGACGGCGCGCCCGAGCGTCTCGGCGCGGAAGAAGACCCAGCCGACCACGACCACCAGCAGCGCGTAGGCGTGACGGACGGGCGCGGGCAGCCTCGTCAGGAACTTCAAAAGCCCCATCCGCTCGAAGACGAGGAACGCGCCGTGGAACAGCCCCCACACGACGAAGTTCCAGCTCGCCCCGTGCCAGAGGCCGCAGAGGAAGAAGACGACGAGCAGGTTCAGGTAGATTCGCGGCGCCGGCCGCCGCACGCCGAGCGGGAAGAAGAGGTAGTCCCTGAACCACGTCGAGAGCGAGATGTGCCAGCGCCGCCAGAACTCCGTGATGGAGGCCGAGACGTACGGGTAGTTGAAGTTTTCGGGGAAGTGAAAGCCGAACATGCGCGCGAGCCCGATGGCCATGTCGGTGTAGCCCGAGAAGTCGTAGTAGATTTGCAGCGCGTAGCAGACCGCGCCCAGCCACGCCAGGCCCGCCGTCAACTGCTGCGGCTCCAGCGCGAAGATTTTGTCGGCCGGCAGCGCCACCGCGTTGGCGATGAGCATCTTCTTCCCGAACCCGACCGTGAAGCGCCGCACGCCCTCCGCGAAGTCGGCGCGCGCCACGCGCCGCGCGACTATCTCGGCCGCGATGTCGCCGTAGCGGACGATGGGGCCGGCGATGAGGTGCGGGAAGAGCATGATGTAGAGCGCGAAGTTCGGCAGGCTCCCCTGCGCCTCCAACTGCCGGCGGTAGACGTCCACCAGGTACGAGATGCCCATGAAGGTGAAGAACGAGATGCCGATGGGCAGGTGGACGTGCGGGAACCAGAGCGGAGCGGCGCCCGCGCCCGCGAGCACCGCGTTCACGTTGGCGCCGACGAAGTCGGTGTACTTGAAGACGACGAGGAGCAGGAGGTTGGCCGCCACGCCCGCCGCCAGCACGCGGCGGCGCGCGCCCGGGTCCGCCGCGCGCCCGACCGCCCGCGCCGCGAAGTAGTTCAGCAGCACCGAGAGCAGCAGCACCCACGAGAAGAGCCGCTCGCCCGCGAGGTAGAAGACGAAGCTCGCCGCAATCAGCACGTAGTTGCGCAGCCGCGCGGGCGAGACGTAATAGACGAGCAGGACGACGGGCAGGAACAGGAACAGGAACAGCGGCTCGGTGAACAGCATGGCAAGGGTTACTTAAGGTTCCGGGGCTGGTCGAGATAAAAAGTTACTATAGGAACGCGCGCGCGCGGGTGTCAAACCGCACCCCCGGCGCGTGGGGCGCCCGCCGCCGCCCGTGTTATATTCGCCGCGGCCGAAGCTCTCCCGCGCCCGCGCTTTTCTTATGGAACACATACGCTACTCCGTCGCCGCCTGCCAGACCGACCTGCCGAACCCCGTCGAGCGCCGCGAGATGCGCCGCAACACCGAGCGCATGCTCTCGATGATAGACTCGGCGGTCGCGGGCGCCGCGCCCTTCCTCCCCGTCCGGCTCGTCGTCTTCCCCGAGTTCGCGCACGCCGCGCCCGTCTTCCCGACCGTCAAGGAACTGCTCGACAAGCTCGCCGTCCCCATCCCGAACGAGCACACCGAGGCGCTGGAGATGAAGGCGCGCGAGCACAACGTCTACATCCAGTCGGGCACGATGCTGGAGCGCGACGACCGTTACCCCGGCGTCGTCTTCAACGCCACGTGCCTCGTCGGCCCCCGCGGCGTCCTCTACAAGTACCGGAAGGTGAACACCTGGCTCCCCTACGAGGTGCACGCCAGCCCGCACGACCTCGAAGGCTACGACGAGCCCCTGTTCCCCGTCGCCGACACCGAGATCGGGCGCATCGGCTGCGCCGTCTGCTACGACTGGCTCTTCCCCGAAGCCGTCCGCCAGCTCGCCGCCAACGGCGCCGAGGTCCTCGTGCGCGTCTCCGCCTACATGGACCCGTGGGGCGCGACGCCGCCGATGGACTGGTGGACGCTCGTCAACCGCTGCCGCGCCGTCGAGAACACGGCCTACGTCGTCGCCGCCAACCAGGGCGCGAGCCTCAAGCACTACCCGCCCTACTCGTGGCCCGGCGGCAGCATGGTCGTGGACTTCGACGGCCGCGTGCTGGCCGAGGCGAGCCCCGGCCCCGGCGAGCGCATCGTCGTCGCGCCCGTTGACGTCTCCGCGCTCAGGCACGAGCGCGCCGCCCGCCGCGGCCACCACATGCTCGCGCACCTGAGGACGGAAGCCTACCCCGTCTACCGCCGTCACGCCTACCCGCCCCGCCTCGAAGGCGACGCGGGCGACGCCGCGCACTCCTACGAACGCAACAACCTCCTCATCGACGAGGCCAAGCGCAACCTCTGACCCGGGCGCCCCGCCCCGCCCGGGGAGAAATTCGTTGACAGGCGGTTGATTCTGTATTACAAAGACTTCGTTCGGACAGGCAACAAACCGGCACCCGTCTTTTTGTTATAAAAAGGTATACCAGGCATCGAAATCGGCCGTAGGTCTGCGCTCCGCCTGCTTGTCGGGTCTTCCGCTCGCACGCGCCGAGACCGCCCGGGCAAGTCGAGGCGGACTGCCGTCAGCCACCCCATTGAACACGCGAGGTCCCGTCATGTTTAAGCTCACCAGAACTCCGCTCTCCCTCCGGGCGGCCGCGCTTTTGTGCGCGGTCGCCTTCGCTTTCCCCGCCGCCGCGCAGTCGAACAAGGGCACGATCACGGGGACGGTCTCCGACCCGAACGGCGCGGTCGTCAAGGACGCCGCCGTCACCGCGACCAACGCCGCGACGGGCGAGACGCGCACGGCGAAGACGAGCGACGACGGGACGTACACCATCCCGGCGCTCGACCCGGGCGTCTACACCGTGCGCGTCGAGGCGGCCGGCTTCCAGCCCGCCAACTTCACCGAGGTCAAGCTTGAGACGGGCGGCCGCCAGGCCGTGGACGTGACGATGACGGTCGGGGCGGTGGGCGGCGAGACCGTCACGGTGACGGCCGAGGCGCCGCTCGCCGAGACCGAGACGAGCGTGCGCGGCGACCTCATCACGGGGCGCGAGGTGACCGACCTCCCCATCCCGCAGCGCAACTTCACTATCCTCGCCACGCTCTCGCCCGGCGTCACCCGCCCGGCGGTCGGCACGCTCGGCGGCGGCGGCAACTTCACCGCGGGCGGCGTCGGCGAGTCCACCGAGTCCACGCGCTTCCGCGAGTCGGGCGGCTCGGTGCTCGCGGTCAACGGCGCGCGCGTCACGCAGAACAACTTCATGCTCGACGGCGTGGACAACAACGAGACGCAGTTCGGGCAGATCGCCATCTTCCCCGACCCGGACGCCATCGCCGAGTTCCGCATCGACACCAGCGTCCCGCCCGCCGAGTCGGGCCGCGCCGGCGGCGCCGTCATCAACACGACCATCAAGTCGGGCGGCAACGACTTCCACGGCACGCTCTACGAGTTCTACCAGGGCGCCTTCGCCAGCGCGAAGCCGACGAACAACCCGCAGCCCGGCAACTTCGTCCAGCACAACTACGGCGGCGTCGTCGGCGGCCCCATCTACACGCCGCGCTTCGGCGAGGGCGGCCCGACCTACTGGAGCGGCCGCAACAAGTCCTTCTTCTTCTTCTCCTACAACAAGCAGAAGGGCGGGCGCCCCATCCCCGAGTTCGGCTTCGTGACGGTGCCCACGGCGCGCATGCGCATCGGCGACTTCGGCGAGCTGCTCCAGCCCGGCACCTCGCAGGAGTACACGCGCGCCAACGGCACCAAGTTCAACGCGCCCGTCGGCACGGTCTTCTGCGCCAACGGCGCGGCCGCGGCCGGCAACGACCTGCGCAACTGCGGCCAGCCGCTCTCGCCCGCGGGCCTCGCGCTGCTGAACGCCTACCCGCTCCCCACCCAGGGGGGCCTCCAGAACAACTACCAGCGCAACCGCAAGTTCGTCTTCGACCAGAAGGCTTACACGACGCGCCTCGACCACACCTTCAACCAGAGCAACACGCTCTTCGGCCGCTACAGCTTCTCGAACCTCGGGCGCTCGCGGCAGAACAACTTCCCCGTCGGCACTTCGCCCAACGGCAACGACCTGCCGTCGGGCTTCGGCGCGGGCGACGAGTTCGGCAAGACGCGCCAGATCGCGCTCGGCGACACGCACACCTTCACGCCGACGGTCGTCAACGACGCGCGCGCCGGCTACAGCCGCGTCGAGATCGGCATCTTCAACACGGGCGTCTTCGGCGCGGGCGGCTTCAGCCCGACCGTCGGCAACAACCTCGGCATCCGCAACAGCAACATCGACTCCAACAGCTCGGGCATCCCGCTCATCGGCGTGGCCGACGTGCCGGCCATCAACCAGTTGGAGTTCGTCGGCGACGGCGGCCCGTTCTACTTCACGTCGAACAACTACTCGTTCCTCGACACGGTGACGGTCGTGCGCGGCGCGCACACCCTCCGCCTCGGCGGCGACCTGCGCGTGCGCCAGAACACGCAGTTCGACGCCGGCCGCGCCGGGAGCATCAAGGGCCAGTACCAGTACGGCACCTCGGCCGGCGGCTTCCTCTCCGGCAACTACAACGGCATCGGGCCGGAGGACGCGGGCTCTGCCACGGCCAACCTCCTGCTCGGCTACGCGCCGGCCTTCGCCTCGCGCGGCATCATCAACTACCAGTTCCTCCGCTCGAACAAGGAGGTCGCCTTCTTCGTCCAGGACGACTGGAAGGCGACGCCGACGCTCACGCTCAACCTCGGCATGCGCTACGACATGTACACGGCGCCGACCGAGCGGTTCGACGCGCAGTACAACTTCGACCCCGCGAGCGGCCGCCTCGTCCGCGCCGGCGGCGCGAGCGGCCTCGGCCGCGACCTCGCCAACACCGACCGGAACAACTTCGCGCCGCGCGTCGGCTTCGCCTGGAGCGGCCTGCGCGACGACCGGCGGATGGTCGTGCGCGGCGGCTACGGCGTCGTCTACACGCCCGACGTGAGCGGCCAGCTCCCGCTCGCCTTCAACGCGCCGACTTCGAGCGCCTACAACTGCACGCTCCAGGGCGGCACGGGCGCCTACAACTGCTCGCAGCTGACGACGGCCGTGAGCCTCGACACGGGGCTGCCCATCCCGACCACCAGCTCCACGTTCGCGGACTCCTTCGTCCCCGACCCGAGCCAGCGCATCTTCTACGTTGACCCGAACAACAAGACCTCGTTCTACCACCAGTACAACCTGACGCTCCAGTACGAGTTCGTCCGCAACTTCCTCTTCGACGTGGCCTACGTCGGGTCGGCGGGCCGGAACCTCCTGCGCGTCCAGAACATCGGCCAGTCGCTCACGGCCGGGCCGGGCTCGCGCGAGGTGCCCGGCATCCAGGAGGTGGTGACGACGCGCTTCAACGGCTCGTCGCGCTTCGACGCCTTCCAGGCCAAGGTCGAGCGCCGCTTCACGCGCGGCTTCTCGATG
The DNA here is from genome assembly GCA_036387455.1 of Pyrinomonadaceae bacterium. GTDB lineage: Bacteria > Acidobacteriota > Blastocatellia > Pyrinomonadales > Pyrinomonadaceae > QHXN01. The sequence continues at coordinate 27,672 of DASVTS010000165.1, forward strand.
CTCTCGTCCTACACCTGGGCGCACGGCCTCGACGACACGCCGGGCGGCTTCGCCGGCCAGAGCCTCGGCCCCAGCCGCTACGGGCCGCAGAACCCGCTCCGGCCCGAGCTGGACCGCGGCAACTCCGACCTCGACATCCGGCACCTCTTCCGCTTCGAGAACGTTTTGGAGCTGCCCTTCGGCCGCGGCCGCCGCTTCGCGTCCGACGCGCCGCGCGGCGTCGACCTCGTCATCGGCGGGTGGCAGTGGAACAACAACATCACGGTTTCGAGCGGCCCGGTCTACTCGGTCGTCATCGGCGGGCAGCGGCCCGACCTGATCGGCGATCCGACGCCGACCGCCGCGCAGAGGGCGCGCGGCCTGGAGTTCAACCCCGACGCGTTCTCCTTCCCCGTGACGCCCATCTACGGCGGCGCGCCGTGCAGCCGCACGACGAGCTCGGGCAGCGAGCGCTGCTTCGGCAACCTCGGGCGCAACACCTTCCGCGGCCAGGCGATGGAGTTCTGGGACTCCTCCATCTTCAAGAACATCCCCGTCCCGGCCATCAGCGAGGACTTCAGGGTGCAGCTCCGCGTGCAGGCTTACAACGTGCTGAACCACATCAACCGTTTCGTCCCGAACCGCGACGTGAACTTCAGCATCCAGAACGGCGTGCGCGCCTACAACGACGTGAACGTCGGCCGCGACACGGCGCTCCAGAACCCGCGCCAGCTCGAATTCTCCATCAAGCTCCTCTTCTGAGGGCCTGAAGGTGAGCCGGGCTGACGCCCCTTTAACGGAGGCGGGCATCCCCTCGGGGCGCCCGCCTCTTTCTCTGCCGGCGCGCGCGGCGCCGCCTGAGTTTGACGCCGCTTGAGTTTGCCGCGGCGAGCGGCTAACCTTTCGGCCGTCTCTCCAAAGTTTTAAGCGGCCGTTCGGGCTGTCCGTGTCCATCTCACGCGCAAAGTCTTACGCGTTCGTGACGCTGCTGCTGTTGCTGTCGGCGCCTGCGCCGCACGCCCGGCCTGCCGCGCCGCGGCAGGCCGGGCGCACGCCGGAGTCGGGCGTCGCGCGGCTGGTCGAGCGCGCGCGCGGCGGGACTTTAGGCGCGGAGGAGTTCGCGCGGGCCGTCGCGGTCGGCTACGCGCTCGTCGGCGAGGGGCGTTTTAAAGAGGCGGCGGAACTCTTCGCGGCGCTCGCGGGGGTGAGGCCGGGCGACCGCGCGGCGCTCTACGGGGCGGCGCTCGCCACCTTCAACGCGGGGCGCCCGGCCGAAGCCGAGCCGCTCGCGCGGCGCGCCGTCGCGGCCGCGCTCGCGGAGCCCGCGTCGGCGGCGGGCGCCTCCGCCGCGGCGGACGCGCTCGTGCTGCTCGCGGTGGTGCTGGCCGTGCGGGGCGACGGCGCGGCGGCGCTGAAGGCGGCGGGGCGGGCCGTCTCGCTCGCGCCCGACAGTTTCGACGCGCGGCTGACGCACGGGCGCGCACTCTACGGCGCGGGCGACGACGCGGGCGCCGTCGCCGCCTTCCGCGCCGCGGCGGCGCTCCGACCCGGAGACCCGCGGCCGCTCTTCTTCCTCGCCTCCGCGCTCGAACGCGCGGGCGACGACGCGGGCGCGCTCGCGGCCTACCGCGAACTGGCCGCCGCGCAGCCGCGGGCCGCGGAAGGCCACCTCGGTCTGGGCGCGCTCCTCGTCAAGCGCGGCGGAGCCGAGGCGGAGGAGGGAATCAGGGCGCTCGCCCGCGCCGTCGAGATAGAGCCGGACAACTACGAGGCGCGCGTGAGCCTCGGCCGCGCGCTCGTCGCGCGGGGCCGCGCCGCCGAGGCCGTCGAGCACCTGCGCCGCGCCGCCGCGCTCGCGCCCGGCAACCCCGAGCCGCACTACCAGCTCTCGCTCGCCTACCGCCGCCTCGGCCGCAGGGACGAAGCCGCGGCCGAGTCCGAGGCCGTCAAACGCATCCACGAGTCGCGCCGCTCGGGTGCGGCCCGGCCGCCCGAACGCTGAGGCGTAAACGACCCGACGTTGATGACAGCGACGCTCTCAAACTCATCTTTCGCGGGGCCGCGCGCGTGGCTCGCGTGCGCGTGCTGCGTGCTCGCGCTGTGCGCGCCCGCGGCGGGGCAGCGGAGGCGGGCGGAGGCGGCGCAGAAGCCGGCCGCGGGGCCGGGGCGGCGGGGCGGCGGCGCGGACTCGGCGCTGCTGCGCGAGGCGGCGGAGTTGCTGCGCGCGGGGAGGCTGGAGGAGGCGTTGGCCGCGGCGCGCAGGGCCTCGGGGGCGGCGCCGCAGGACGCCGACGCGCGCGCCCTGCTCGGGCTCATCCTCGAACAGGCCGGCCGGCGCGACGAGGCCGAGCGCGAGCTGCGCGAGGCCGTGCGGCTCGACCCGAAGTCGGCGGCCGCGCTCACCAACCTCGGCGTGTTGCTCTCGCAGTCTGGGCGCGACGACGAGGCGGCGAAACTCTTCGAGCGGGCGCTCGCGCACTCGCCCGCCTACGCGCAGGCCGCCTACAACCTCGCCGTGCTCTACGTCGCGCGCAAGGACTACGCGCGCGCCCTCCCGCACCTCGAACGGCTCGCGGCCGCGGGCGGCGGGGCCGGCGCCGCAGACCTCCCGCTCCTGCTCACGCTGGCCGACGCCTACGCGCGCGCGGGCCGCGCGCAGGAGGCCGCGCGCGTCGCCGACGCGGTCGAGGGCCGCGCCGCCTCCGACCCGCGCGTGCTCTTCACGCTCGGGCTCGCGCTCGCCGGCGCCGGCTCCTACGAGCGCGCCGCCCGCCTCTTCGAGGCGACGAACCGCCTGCGCCCGCGCACCTACGAGGTGCTCTACAACCTCGGCGTCGCGCTCTTCAACCTCGACCGGCTCGAAGAGGCCGAGCGCGCGCTCCGCGACGCCGCGGCGCTCAAGGCCGACGAGCCGGAGGTCTTCTTCCGCCTCGGCCTCGTCGCCTCGGCCCGCGGCCGGGGCGACGAGGCGGTCGGCTTCTGGCAGCGCGCGGCGTCTTTGCGCGCCTCCTACCCGGAAGCCCACTTCATGACGGCGGAGGAGTTCGCCAAGAACCGCCGCGCGGACGCGGCCGTGCCCTTCTACGAGCGCGCCATAGAGCAAGACCCGGCGCAGCCGGTCTACTACACGCGGCTCGGCGTCGCGCACTTCCGCGGGCGCCGCTACAGGGAGGCGCGCGCCGCCTTTGAGCGGGGGCTGGCGCGCTTCCCCGACGACGGCTCGCTCACCTACCTCGCCGGCTACGCCGCGCGCGCCGAGGGCGAGTTCGACCTCGCGGCGAAGTACTTCCGCCGCGCCGTCGAGCTTCAGCCGGACAACGCCCCGGCCTACGCCAGCCTGGGCTTCCTCACCGGCGAGCGCGGGCAGCACGAGGAGGCGGAGCGGCTCCTGCGCCGCGCGCTCGCGCTCGACCCCGAGAACTTCCCCGCGACCTACGACCTCGGCCGCCTGCTCGTCCGGCTCAAGCGCTACGGCGACGCGCTGCCGCTGCTCGAACGCGGCGCGCGTCTGGGCACGCGCGACCCGGGCGTCCACTACCAGCTCTTCCTCGCCTACTCGCGCCTCGGGCGCAAGTCGGACGCCGAACGCGAGCTGGCGACCTTCAAGAGTCTGGAGGAGGCGCGCAAGGCCGCCGACGCGGGCGGCGCGCCACCCGCGAAGCCGGGCGAGGAGGAGCTTCCGCCGCCGCCGGGGGAATGAACGGCGGGCACTCGAACGATTTCGTCCCCGCGCCTCGCCGGCTGAGCCGGGGCGCCGGGGGGCTTCGGCCGAGAGTTTTCGTCGGGAACGGATTCAGGGGTAATTTTCACGCATGAAGAGAACGAAAGTCTTTGTGTTCTGGACGGGCGTTTTCGCCTTCGGTCTTTGGGCGGCGGGCGCGGCGGCGGCCGGGCCGCAGAAGGGCGCCGCTTCGCAGGTCGAGCGCGGGCGCGCCGTCTACGCGGAGCATTGCGTGCGCTGCCACGGCTCCGACGGGCAGGGGCGCACGCGCATGGGCGAGACGGTCGAGCCGCCCGACCTCTCCGACCCCGCGTGGCAGCGCGGGCGCGGCAACGCGCGCATGGCCGCGTCGGTCGCCAACGGGCGCGGGCAGATGCCCGCCTTCAAAAAGAAGCTCTCGCGGCAGGACATCGCCGCCTCAATCGCCTACGTGCGCACGCTCAAACGTTAGCCGCCCGGCGCGCGGCGGGCGCGGCGCCGGGGCGCGACCGCGCGGAGGCCAGATGAAACAGAGAGTAGAGAAGCAGGCCGCGAGACTCTTCGCCGCGTGCGCCTTCGTCCTCCTCGCGTCCGTCTGCGCCCGCGCGCAGGCGGCGCCGCAGGTCTCGAAGGTCGAGCCGCCTTCGTGGTGGGCGGGCCACACCGTCAACCCCGTGCGGCTGCTCGTCCGCGGGCGCAACCTCCACGGCGCGCGCGTCTCGGCGGCGCGCCCCGAGACGCGCGCCACGGGCGCGGTCGTCAACGCCGCGGGCACCTACCTCTTCTGCGACGTCTTCGTCGCGCCCGCCGCGCGGCCCGGCGACTACCCGCTCGCCGTCGAGACTTCCGCGGGGCGCGCGCCCGTCCCCTTCCGCCTCGACCGGCCGCTCGACCCGGCTTCCCACTTCAAGGGCGTCACGACCGACGACGTCATCTACCTCATCATGCCCGACCGCTTCGCGGACGGCGACCGCTCGAACAACGCGCCCGCCGACTCGCCGCCCGAGGCCAACGACCGCAGGAACCCGCGCTCGTGGCACGGCGGCGACCTGCGCGGCGTCGCCGAGCGCCTGCCGTACCTGAAGGAGCTGGGCGTCACCGCCGTCTGGCTCACGCCCTGGTACGACAACTGGAACGGCGTCAACCGCTGCGACAAGGACTGGTGCCCGAACACCTACTACCACGGCTACCACGCCGTGGATTACTACGCGGTCGAAGACCGCTTCGGGACGCTCGACACCCTGCGTGAGCTGGTGGAGAGGGCGCACGCGCTCGGCATCAAGGTCATTCAGGATCAGGTCGCCAACCACGTCGGCTCGCAGCACCCGTGGGTCAAAGACCCGCCGCTCGAAGACTGGTTCCACGGCACGCTCGCGGAGCATGTGCGTAACCCTTTCCGCGGCGACATGCTCCTCTCGCCGCACGCGCCCGCGGCGGCGCGGCGCGCCACGCTCGACGGCTGGTTCTCGGACGACCTGCCCGACATGAACCAGGAGCAGCCCGAGGTGGCGCGCTACGAGATACAGAACTCGCTCTGGTGGGTCGGCGTGACCGGCATCGACGGCATCCGGCAGGACACCGTCCAGTACCTCCCGCGCTTCTTCATCCGCGACTTAAACGTCGCGCTCGACCGCCAGTACCCTTCGATGTGGATGGTCGGCGAGGCGTGGAACGAAGACCCGGCCCACACCAGCTTCTTCATCGGCGGGCGCGCGGGCTGGGACGGCATTGATACGCGGATGGACGCCGTCTTCGACTTCCCGGCGTGGGACGTCTCGCGCAGCGTCTTCACGGGGAAGGTTCCCGCCGCCGCGCTCCGCTACGTGCTGCGCTCCGACTCGCTCTACCCCGACCCGTCGCGCCTCGTCACGATGGCGAACAACCACGACACGCGCCGCTTCATGTCGCTCGAAGGCGCGACACTCGAAGGCGCGATGCTGCACCTCGCCTACGTCCTGACCATCCGCGGCACGCCGCAAATCTACGCGGGCGAGGAGATAGCGATGCAGGGCGGCGACGACCCCGACAACCGGCGCGACTTCCCCGGCGGCTTCGCGGGCGACGCGCGCAACGCCTTCGAGAAGTCCGGCCGCACGGCGGCCGAGCAGCGCATGTTCGAGTGGACGCGCGACCTCCTGCGCCTGCGCCGCGAGCACGCGGCGCTCAGGCGCGGCGCGCTCCTTGACCTCCACTTCGACGAAGACTCCTACGCCTACGCGCGCCGCGGCGAGGGCGAAACGGTCGTCGTCGCGCTCAACCGCGCCGCCGCGCCGAAGGAGCTGACCGTCCCCGCGTCCTACCTCGACGCGCGCGACGGCTCGCGCCTCGAACCGCTGCTCGCGGCCAAAGACCGCCCGGCCGTCGCCGCCGGCTCGCTCCGGCTGACCGTCCCGGCGCGCTCGGCCGTCGTCTACAAACTTTCCGAGGCGGAAGCCCGACCGTGAGGGAGGGCGTGTGTCTCCCGTCAGGGCACACGGCGGAAGACTGACGCCCTCCCTCACGGCCGGGCTTCCGCCGTGGCGCGCTTTCCCGTTGCCCCGGCGCGTCAATTGTTGTAGCTTTCAGGGAAACTAAACCGACAGCGAGGTACAAGGTGAGCTTCCCAAGAGCGTGCGGCATCCTTCTGCACCCGACCTCCTTGCCGGGCCGCCACGGCATCGGCGACCTCGGGCACGAGGCGTACCGCTTCGTAGACTTCCTCGTCGCCGCCGGGCAGAGCCTCTGGCAGGTCTTGCCGCTCGGGCCGACCGGCTTCGGCAACTCGCCCTACCAGTGCTTCTCGGCCTTCGCCGGCAACGACCTGCTCGTCAGCCCCGAGCTGCTGGTCGAGCAGGGCTTGCTCGCGCCCGGCGCGCTCGACGGCCTGCCCGCACTCGGCGGGGAGGGCGTTGATTACGGCGCGGCCTTCGCGCGCAAGGAGGCGCTGCTCGGCGAGGCTTTCGACAACTTCCGCCGCACGGAGCCCGCGCTCACGGCCGCCGCCTTCGGGGAGTTCAAGGCTTCGGCCGCCGCGTGGCTCGACGACTACGCGCTCTACCGCTCGCTCAAGCGCGAGCGCGGCGAGTCGGCCTGGATGAGCTGGGAGGCGCCGCTCGTCCGCCGCGACCCCGCGGCGCTCGAAAAGGCCCGCGGGGAGTTGGCCGACCGGGTCGAGGAGGTGAAGTTCAGGCAGTTCCTCTTCTTCGACCAGTGGGCGCGGCTGCGCGAGTACTGCCGCGGCCAGCACGTGCGCATCGTCGGCGACATCCCCATCTTCGTCGCGCAGGACTCGGCCGACGTCTGGGCGCACCCCGAGCTTTTCAAGCTCAGGGAGGACGGCAGCCCCTCGGTCGTCGCCGGCGTCCCGCCCGACTACTTCAGCAAGACGGGCCAGCTCTGGGGGAACCCGCTCTACGACTGGGAGCGGATGCGCGGGGACTCTTTCGGCTGGTGGGTCGAGCGCGTGCGCTCGATGCTCTCGCTCGTGGACGTCATCCGCATCGACCACTTCCGCGGCTTCGCCGCCTACTGGGAGATACCGGGCGGCGACCCCACGGCCGAGCGCGGGCGCTGGGCCTTCGCGCCGGGGCGCGAACTCTTTCAGGCAGTCAAGGCCGAGCTGGGCGAGCTGCCCGTCATCGCCGAAGACCTCGGCTTCATCACGCCCGACGTCATCGAGCTGCGCGACGAGTTCGGCTTCCCCGGCATGCGCATCCTCCAGTTCGGCTTCTCGACCGACTCGACGAACAAGGACTTGCCGCACAACTACGTCCGCAACACGGTCGTCTACACGGGCACGCACGACAACGACACCGCGGTCGGCTGGTTCCGCAGCGAGCCCGGCGCCGCCTCCGTCCGCAGCGCCGAGAAGATAGAGCGCGAGCGCCGGTACTGCCTCGACTACCTCTCGACGGACGGCGCCGAGATTAACTGGGACTTCATCCGCGCTCTCTACGCCTCGGCCGGCGACACCGCGCTCGTGCCGTTGCAGGACGTGCTCGGCCTCGGCTCCGGGGCGCGCACGAACACGCCGGCCACGCTCTCCGGCAACTGGGTCTGGCGCTTCCGCGAAGGCGACCTCGACGAAGAACTGGGCGGGCGCCTCCGCCGCCTCGCGGAGCTTTACGGCCGCTACCCGGCCGTCCCGCCCGAAGCGCGCCCCGAGCACACGGCCGAGAGCTACGAGTTCAAGCAGACGTGGGGGTGAGGGCCGCGCCCGATTGTAATCATGACGACTGTCAAAACTTCAGCCGCGCGTCTCCTCCATTCACTCGTGTTCGTCTGCTGCTCAGCCGCCCTCTGCGCGGCGCAGCGCCCGCCCTCGGTGACGAAGGTCGAGCCGCCTGACTGGTGGGCGGGCCACTCAGTCAACCCCGTCCGCGTCCTGCTGCGCGGCCAGAACCTCGGCGGCGCGCGCGTCGAGGCCGTCGGGCAGGGAATCAAGGCGGGCCTCGTGCGCGTCAACGAGTCGGGCACCTACGCCTTCGTGGACGTGTTCGTCGAGAGGGACGCGAAGCCCGGCAACCGCCTGCTGCGCGTGACGACCGCCGCGGGGGCGGCGGACGCGAACTTCGCCGTCGCCGAGCCGCTCCCCCGCGCCGGGCGCTTCCAGGGCTTCACGCCCGACGACGTGATTTACTTCATCATGCCCGACCGCTTCGCGGACGGCGACCGCTCGAACAACGACCCGCGCAAGTCGCCCGGCCTCTACGACCGCACGAAGGGGCGCTACTACCACGGCGGCGACTTCCAGGGCATCATCGACCGCCTGCCGTACCTGAAGGAGCTGGGCGTCACCGCCATCTGGATCAACCCCGTCTACGACAACACCGACCGCCTCGACGAGCGCGAGACGTACCCCGAGGCGGAGGGCGGCCCCAAGCGGCCGACGACCGCCTACCACGGCTACGGCGCGATAGACTTCTACGGCGTCGAGGAGCACTACGGCACGATGCGGAAGCTGCGCGAGCTGGTGGACAGGGCGCACGCCGCCGGCTTCAAAGTCATTCAGGACCAGATAGCCAACCACACGAGCCCGTACCACCCGTGGGCCGCCGACCGCCCGACGCCGACGTGGTTCTACGGCACGGTCGAGAATCACCTCTCCAACAACTGGCAGAAGTGGACGACGATGGACCCGCACGCCACCGACGCCACGCGCCGCCGCAACCTGGAGGGCTGGTTCATAGACATCCTCCCCGACCTCAACCAGGAGGACGAGGAGGTGCGCCGCTACCTCATCCAGAACACGCTCTGGTGGCTCGGCACCGTCGGCTTCGACGCCGTCCGCATGGACACGCTGCCGCACGTCCCGCGCCCCTTCTGGCGCGACTGGTCGGCGGCGATTAAGCGAGAGTACCCGCAGGTGAACGTCCTCGGCGAGCTGTTCGACGGCGACCCCGCGCTGCTCGCCTACTTTCAGAGGGGGAAGGTCGGGCACGACGGGATTGACGCGGGGATAGACACGCTCTACGACTTCGCGCTCTTCTACGCCGTCCGCGACGCCTTCGCCAAGGGCGAGTCGGTGCGCAAGCTGGCGCAGGTGCTCGCGCACGACCACCTCTACCCGCGCCCCGAGGTGCTCGTCCCGTTCCTCGGCGTCCACGACATGCAGCGCTTCATGAGCGAGAAGGGCGCGACCGTCGAGGGGCTCAAGCTGGCGCAGACGTTCGTGATGACGACGCGGGGGACGCCGCTCCTCTACTACGGCGACGAGCTGGCGATGCCCGGCGGCGGCGACCCCGACAACCGGCGCGACTTCCCCGGCGGCTTCGCGGGCGACGCGCGCAACGCCTTCGAGAAGTCCGGCCGCACCGCGGCCGAGAACGACGTCTTCGAGCACGTCAAGCGGCTCGCGGCGCTGCGCGCGAAGACGCCGGCGCTCCGCCGCGGCTCGCTCGTCCAGCTCCACGACGAGGAGCAGCAGGCCGTCTTCGCGCGCGTGCTCGGCAATCAGGTGGTGTTCGTCGTCATCAACAACGACACGAAGGCGGCCGAGCTGAACTTCGACGTGGGCGAGACGGGGCTGCCGGACGCGGCCGTGGCGGGCGACACCGCGGGCAGGTACGAAGGCAATCCCTACGTCTCGGGCGGGAGGCTGAGGCTGACGCTGCCGGCCCGCTCGTCCGCCGTCCTCGTCTACGACAAGGTGCTGCGCCCCGTCCCGTGAGGAGTTCGGCGCTTCGGGGTCAAGGGTGAGTCCGTCTATGAGCCTGAAATCGAAACCGCTGTCGGAGCAGGTCGCGCTCGTCACGGGCGGCGGCACGGGGATAGGCCGCGCCTTCGCGGGGGCGCTGGCGGCGGCGGGCGCGCGGGTCGTCATCGCCTCGCGCAGCGAGACGGCGCTGCGCCGCACGGCCGACGAGCTGAACGCGGCGGCGGGCGCCGAGCGCGTCTTCACCTACGCCTTCGACGTGCGCGAGCGCGAACGGTGCGAGGCCCTGGTCTCCCACACGGCCGGGCGCTTCGGCTCGCTCGACGTGCTCATCAACAACTCGGGGCTGGCGGTGCCCGAGACGGTCGAGGAGATTACGGACGAGGGCTGGGAGACCGTTCTGACGACGAACCTGAAGGGCGCGATGTGGCTCGTGCGCGCGGCGCTGCCGCTGATGGCGGCGCGGGAGTTCGGCGACGTCGTCAACGTCTCCTCGCAGGCGGGCAAGCACGGCTACGCCGACGTGCCCTCGTACTGCGCCTCGAAGTGGGGCCTGCTCGGCTTCGCCGAATCCGTGCGCGACCACGTGCGCAAGGCGCGCACGAACGTCCGCGTCTTCAACCTCTGCCCCGGCCTCGTGGACGTCGAGAACACGGCGCCGGGCGCGCCCCCGCGCCCCGGCTTCGTCCACGTCTCGAACATGGCGAAGACGCTGATGTACGTGCTCTCGCTCGACCGCGACGTCGTGCTCGAAGACATCAACATTTACGCGAGATAGGGAAATCCGGGAGACACACATGCGAGACAAGCCGCGCCTGAGCTTCTGGCAAATCTGGAACATGAGTTTCGGGTTCATGGGCATCCAGTTCGGGTGGGGGTTGCAGCTCGCCAACATGAGCGGCATCTACACCTACCTCGGCGCGAAGCCCGAGGAGGTGCCCATCCTGTGGCTGGCGGGGCCGGTGACGGGCCTCCTCGTCCAGCCGGTCATCGGCTCGATGAGCGACCGGACGTGGAACCGCCTGGGCCGGCGGCGGCCGTACTTCCTCGTCGGGGCCGTCCTCGCCAGCGTAGCGCTCTTCTTCATGCCCGACTCGCCCACGCTCTGGATGGCGGCGGGGCTGCTCTGGATTTTAGACGCCTCCATCAACGTCTCGATGGAGCCGTTCCGCGCCTTCGTCGCCGACAAGCTCAACACCGACCAGCGCACGGCCGGCTTCGTCATGCAGTCGTTCTTCATCGGCATCGGCCAGACGCTCGCCAACGTGCTGCCGTACCTCTTCCGCCGCGGGGGCGTGGACGCGCCCGGCGCCGGCCCGGCGCACGCCATCCCGACGAGCATCAACTACGCCTTCAAGATCGGCGCCGTCGCCTTCCTCCTCTGCGTGCTCTGGACGGTCTTCACCTCGAAGGAGTACCCGCCCGAGGACATGGAGGAGTTCGAGCGCAAGCGGCGCGAGCACCGCGGCGTCGGGGCGTACTTCTCAGAAATCACCTCGGCCATCCGCGAGATGCCGGTGACGATGAAGCAGCTGGCGGTCGTCCAGTTCTTCACGTGGCTCGGCCTCTTCTGCATGTGGATGTTCTTCGGGCTGATGACCTCCTACCACGTCTTCGGCGCGACGAGCGAGCGCGACCCGCGCTTCACCGACGGGCAGGCGTGGGGCGGCAACGCCTTCGCCGTCTACTCCATCGTCTGCTTCGCCGTCGCCTTCCTGCTGCCGCCGCTGGCGAAGGCCACCAGCCGCAAGACCGTCCACGTCGTCGCGCTCCTGTGCGGCGCCGCGGGCCTGATGTCGGTCTACTTCATCCAGGACAAGAACCTCCTGCTGCTGACGATGGTCGGCGTCGGGGTGGCTTGGGCGTCCATCCTCTCGATGCCGTACGCGATACTGGCGGGCGCGCTGCCGCCGGCGCGGATGGGCGTCTACATGGGCGTCTTCAACTTCTTCATCGTCATCCCCGAAATCGTCGCCTCGTTCGCCTTCGGGCCGACCATCCGCGCCGTCTTCGGCCCCGACAACCCGCGCGCGCCGCTCTTCGTCGTGATGGCGGGCGGCGTCTTCCTCCTCGTCGCGGCGCTCTGCGTCTCGCTGGTGCGCGACGTGGCCGACCGCGTGCCAGAGTCGGCCGTCATCCGCGGCGACGAGCACGAGCCGCTGATGACGCAGGGGACGGCGCAGCCCGTCCCGAGCACCGGGCTCGTCGGCGAAAAGGGTACGAAGTAAGGAGGTGGGGCCTTGCGGAGAAGGGGCTTATTGCTGGCGCTCTCTTGCGTGACGTTGCTGCTGTGCGCGGCGGCGCGCGCCGAAGGATGCACGTGCGCGATGCCGGGGCCGCCGTGCCAGGCGTTCGGCGCCGCGACCGCGGTCTTCGTCGGGACGGTGACCGACGTCGGGAGCCGGCCGCGCAAGGCGCCGGCCGAGGGCGAGGAGACGGACTGGGCGCCGCGCGTCGTGACGTTCACCGTCACCGAAGCCTTCTCGGGCGTCGAGGGGACGGCCGTGCAGGTCTCCACGGGGCTCGGCGGCGCCGACTGCGGCTACGGCTTCGTGAAGGGCGTGAGCTACGTCGTCTACGCCCACGGCTACAAGGGCAAGCGCCTGTCCACGGGCATCTGCACGCGCACGCGCCCGGCGTCCGGCGCGGCCGACGACCTCGAATACCTGCGCTCGCTCGCGGGCCGGCCCGACGCCGTCACCATCTCGGGCAAGGTCGAAAGGCAGGCCCGAGGGCAGGGCGACGGCGGCGGGCGCGGGAACGTCCCGCTCAGGGGCGTGCGGGTCACGGTCGCCGGCCCGGCCGGGCTCATGGAGGCGGTCACGGACGCGGAGGGGCGCTACAAGGTGACGGCGCCCGGCCCCGGCAGCTTCCAGGTCTCGGTGTCCCTCCCCGAAGAGTTGACGGCCTACGAGCCGAAGCGGACGGTCAAAGTCGCCGGCCGCGGCTGCGCCACCCAGAACTTCCTCGTCTCCGACAACGGGCGCATCGGCGGCAGAGTCCTCGACGCCTACGGCCGGCCCGTGCCGCGCCTGACCGTGACGCTCGTGGACGCGGAGGGCCGGAACCCCGAGTTCGCCTACGGCCGCCACGAGACCGCGGACGAGGAGGGGCGCTTCAAGTTCGAGGGGCTGCCGCCGGGGCGCTACCTCGTGGGCGTGCGGCTCGTCGGCATCCTGCCGCCGGACGACCCGGCGAACGCCTACCCGCGCACCTTCTACCCCGGCGTCGCGCGCGCCGAGGAGGCCGAGGTCTTCGAGCTGAAGGCGGGCAGGGAGTTGAAGGCGCACGACCTGCGCCTGCCGCCGCGGCTCGCCGAGTCGCTCATCAAGGTGAAGGTGGTCTGGTCGGACGGCACGCCGGTGGCGAACGCGCAGGTGCTCTACCGCGAGGTGACGCACGGGGACCCGAAGGTCAACAACTCCGCGCGCGCCGACGGGCGCGGCGAGTTCACGCTCAAGGGCCACGCCGGCGCGGCCTACCAGATAGAGGCCGCGAGCGGCCGGCCGCAGCAGAGCACGGGCGGGCGCCTGGGGCCGCCGGAGCGCGCCGCCCCCGTGACCGTCAACGCCGCCGGCGCCGCCGAGACGGTCACGCTCGTCATCAGGAAACAGAGGTGACGGCTTTCGGTTTTCAGTCCCGAGGACGGGTCGAACCTATGAGAGTTGAACCGAGACGAAAGAACGTGCGCGCGGTCGTCGCGGCGCTCGCCGTGGCCGTGTCGCTGCTCGCGCCCGCGCAGGGCCGGCAGCGCGACGTGTCGAAGGAGCGGGCGCGGGCGTCGGTGCCCGCGTGGGTGCGCGGGGGCGTCGTCTACGAAATCTACCCGCGCCAGTTCTCGGGGGAGGGGAACTTCGCGGGCGTCACGGCGCAGCTCGACCGGCTGAAGGAACTGGGCGTCAACATCCTCTGGCTGATGCCCGTCCACCCCATCGGGCAGGAGAAGAAGAAGGGGCCGGTCGGGAGCCCCTACGCCGTGCGCGACTACTACGCCGTCAACCCCGACTACGGCACGCCCGAAGACCTCAAGCGGCTGGTCGCCGAGGCGCACCGGCGCGGGATGAAGGTCATCATCGACGTCGTCGCCAACCACACCTCGTGGGACAGCGTGATGATGAAGACGCCGGAGTTCTACGTCCGCGATCAGGGCGGCAAGATAACCTTCCCGCACGACTGGTCGGACGTGGCCGAGCTGAACTACGACAACCCGGCCCTGCGCCGCTACATGACCGACATGCTCAAGTTCTGGCTGCGCGAGTACGACCTCGACGGCTTCCGCTGCGACGTAGCGGCCGAGGTGCCGACCGACTTCTGGGAGCAGGCGCGCGCCGAGGCGGACAAGGTCAAGGCGGACGTCCTCTGGCTCGCCGAGTCGGACAAGCCCGAGCTGCTGGTCAAAGCCTTCGACCTCGACTACGCGTGGCCGATGCACGGCACGCTCAACGAGGTGTTGTCGGGGCGCAAGCCGGCGACGGCCTTCCGGCAGACGTGGGAGGCGGACGAGGCGAAGTACCCGCGCGGCGCGCTCAGGATGCGCTTCTCGGACAACCACGACGAGCGGCGCGCGGTGGCGCGCTTCGGCGAGGGCGGCGCGCTGGCGGCGTCCGCGCTGATGCTCACGCTCGACGGCGTGCCGATGCTCTACAACGGCATGGAGGTGGGCGACACGACCGAGTCGGGCGACCCGGCGCTCTTCTACAAGTTGCCCGTCTTCTGGCCCATCGAGAAGCGGCGCCCCGAGTTCCCGCGCTTCTACCGCCAGATGATTGCGCTGCGTAAAAGTCACCCGGCGCTCACGCGCGGGCGCGTCGAGTGGCTGCGCAACTCGGACGAGTCGCGCGTCGTCACCTTCGCGCGGCGCGACGAGACGGAGGACGTGGTCGTCGCCGTCAACTTCTCGAACCGCCCCTTCGACGGCACCGTCGAGGCGCCCGCGGGCGGCGCCTTCGCCGACGTCACGCCCGACCCGCGCCCGCCGCTCGCGGCGGACGCCGCCCCCGCCGAGCGCGCCGCACGCGCGCGCACCGTCGGCCTCCCCGCGCTCTCGCTCGACGCCTGGGGCTACCGCGTCTTCCGCCGCCCGGCGAAGTGACGCCGCCGGCGTCCCCTTTGTCGGGTCGGCTGACGAAGTCGGGGAGGGGGCGCGGGCGCGAAAAATTCGATACAAATTTCCCCGCGCCTCTGTTAATCTTAGCCGCGTCCAGGCAGTTAATTTCCGCCGAATTCAAGCTATCCAACGGGGCGCCGGAGACCACTCGCGGCCGCGCCGGCGCGCGCGAAAGTACAAAGGAGCAGAGAGACATGCGACAGGCGAGAGTGTTGGCTTTGGTGTTGGCCGCGGCCGGGGCGCTGGCGGCGGGCGCGTGCGTCAACAACCAGACGCAGAACGGCACGGGCGGCGGCACCGCCGGCGGCGGCGGGGCGACCGCGTCGTCGGGCGGCTACCAGCGCAAGACGAAGAAGGCGGGCGAGCCCGTCTACATCGGCTTCTCGATGGACACGCTCAAGGAGGAGCGCTGGCAGCGCGACAAGGCGCTCGTCGAGGCGCGGGCCAAAGAGGTCGGCGCGCAGCTCGACGTGCAGGTCGCCAACGGAGACGACGCCGTCCAGACCAAGCAGTGCGACAACATGCTGACGAAGGGCGTGGACGTCCTCATCGTCGCGCCGCACAACAGCGAGATCGCCGCCTCCATCGTCGAGAAGGCGCACGCGGCGGGCGTCCCCGTCATCTCCTACGACCGCCTGATTAAGAACTCCGAGCCCGACCTCTACGTCTCGCACCAGGTCATCAAGATGGGCGAGATGCAGGGCGAGTACGCCCTCAAGCACGTGCCGAAGGGCAACTACGTGCTCATCGGCGGCGCGCCCACCGACAACAACGCGCTGCTGCTGCGGCAGGGCCAGATGAACAAGCTCAAGGCGGCCGTGGACAGCGGCGACGTCAAGATCATCTCCGACCAGTACGCGCGGGAGTGGAAGGCCGAGGAGGCGCAGCGTTTGACGGAGGACGCGCTGACGAAGACGAAGAACGACATCCAGGCCGTCGTCGCCTCGAACGACGGGACGGCGGGCGGCGCCATCTCGGCGCTCGACGTGGCCGGGCTGACGGGGAAGGTGCTCGTCACGGGCCAGGACGCGCAGCTCGACGCCATCCAGCGCATCGCCAAGGGCACGCAGACGATGACCATCTACAAGCCCATCAAGCCGCTCGCCGACAGCGCCGTGGACTCGGCCGTCAGGCTCGCGCGCGGCGAGGCCCTGAACGCCGCCGACAAGGTCAACAACGGCAGGATAGACGTGCCCTCCATCCTCCAGGAGCCGCAGGCCGTGGACAAGGAGAACCTGATGAGCACCGTCGTCAAGGACGGCTATCACAAGTACGAGGACGTCTACAAGGACGTGCCGCCCGACCAGCGGCCGAAGCAGACGGCGGCCGTCGGGCGCACGCCCTCCGGCCCCGCGCTCGCCGCGGCGCTCCTGCTCTTCTGCGGCCTCGGCGCCGCGCTCGCGCTGCGCTGACGACCGAAGGCGGAAGCCCGACCGTGAGGGAGGGCGTATAGCTTTCGACGTTCCGCACATCGGAGGTTGAGACGCCCTCCCTCACGGTCGGGCTTCCGCCTTGGCGGTGAAATGATGAGCATGTCACCCGACGCGAAGACCCCGCTGCTGGAGATGCGGGAGATAACGAAGAGCTTCCCCGGCGTGCGCGCGCTCGACGGCGTGAGCTTCGACCTCCACGCGGGCGAGCTGCACGCGCTCGTCGGCGAGAACGGGGCGGGGAAGTCCACGCTGATGAAGGTGCTCGCGGGCGTCTACCCGCACGGCTCCTACGGCGGCGACGTCGTGATAGACGGGCGGGTGCGCCACTTCGCGTCGGTGCGCGACTCGGAGAACGCGGGCGTCGCCGTCATCTTCCAGGAGCTGTCGCTCATCAAGGAGCTGACCATCGGCGAGAACATCTTCCTCGGGCGGGAGCCGCGCCGCTTCGGCGTCATCAGGTGGGAGGAGCTCTACAGCCGCGCGCAGAGACTCCTGGACGAGCTGAACCTGCCGCTCGACCCGCGCACGCCCGTCGGCCACCTCGGCATCGGCCAGCAGCAGTTGGTCGAAATCGCCAAGGCGCTCTCACAGGAGGCCCGCATCCTCGTCCTCGACGAGCCGACGGCCGCGCTCACCGAATCGGAGGTCGAGTCGCTCTTCCGCATCATCGGGGGCCTGCGCGCGCGCGGCGTCGGCATGATCTACATCTCGCACAAGCTCGACGAGGTCTTCCGCGTCTCGGAGCGCATCACGGTGCTGCGCGACGGGCGCACCGTCGGCACGCGCGCGACCGCGGAGCTGGACGAGGCGCGCGTCATCTCCCTGATGGTCGGCCGCGAGGTCGGCGACATCTTCCCCGAGGCCGACCACGAGCGCGGCGAGGTCGTCTTCGAGGCCAGGGGCGTGACGGTCGAAGACCCGAACGTCGCCGGCAAGCTGCTCGTCAAAGACGTCAGCTTCGAGGTGCGGCGGGGCGAGGTGCTGGGCGTCGCGGGGCTGATGGGCGCGGGGCGGAGCGAGCTGCTGATGGGCATCTTCGGCGCGTGGCCGGGGCGCGTCTCGGGCGAGGTCTACGTCGGCGGGAGCAGGGTCAAGGTCAGCCGCCCGTCGGACGCCATCCGCCACGGCGTCGGCTTCGTGACCGAGGATCGGAAGCGCTTCGGCCTCGTCCTCGACCAGACGATACTCAACAACATGACGCTCGCGGGGCTAAGGCGGCTCTCCGGGCGCTTCGTGACGAGCGTGGACGCCGAGGCGGCGGCGGGCGAGCGCGCGAAGAAGGAGCTGCGGGTGAAGGCCAACTCGGTCTTCACCGTGGTCGGCACGCTCTCGGGCGGCAACCAGCAGAAGGTCGTGCTCGCCAAGTGGCTGCTGACGAACCCGCGCGTGCTCTTCCTCGACGAGCCGACGCGCGGGATAGACGTCGGCGCCAAGCAGGAGATTTACGCGCTGATTAACGGCCTCGCCAGCCGGGGCCTCGCCATCGTGCTCGTCTCGTCCGAGCTGCCCGAGGTGCTCGGCCTCTCCGACCGCGTGCTCGTCCTCCACGAGGGGCGCGTCACCGGCGAGTTCCGGCGCGGGGAGGCCACCCCCGAGGCGGTCATGTCCTGCGCCACCGGCCACACGCGCCGCGCGGCTTAAGGCCGTGAACCGTGAACCGTAAACCGTGACAAGTAAGAACGGGTTTTATCTCGTCACGGTTTACGGTTCACGGTTCACGCGAACGGAGTGAGCATGAGCAACCAGCTTTCGACGAACCAGGCGGCGACGGACAGGCCGCCGACGACCGCGGACGTGTCGCCGCCGGGCGCCGCGCCGGAGGGCGTGGGGGCGCCGGGCGGGGGGCGCTTCCGGCTCCCGACCGAACAGCTCCGCGCCTACACGATGGTCATCGCGCTGCTCGCCATCTGGGCCTTCTTCCAGTGGCAGACCGTGAACCCGCTCTACCCCTACGGCATCTTCCTCCACCCGAACAACTTCTCGAACCTCTTGCAGCAGATGTCGGTGACGGGCGTGCTGGCGGTGGGGATGCTTCTGGTCATCGTGGCGGGGCAGATAGACCTTTCGGTGGGCTCGGTCGTGGGGCTGGCGGGCGGGGCGGCGGCGATGATGCAGGACCCGTGGGGGCTGGGCGGCGCTTTGGGCGCGGCGTTGGTCGTCGGCGTCCTCGTCGGCGCGACGCAGGGGGCGCTCATCTCCTACGCCAACATCCCGGCCTTCATCGTCACGCTCGGGGGCCTGCTGGCCTGGCGCGGCGTGATTCTGGGGCTGAGCAAGGGGGCGACCATCCCCGTGCGCCAGCCCTTCTTCCGCTGGCTCGGGGTGGGGAAGCTGCCGCAGGAGGTCGGGGTGGGGCTCGCCGTCCTGGCCATCGCGGCGGTCGCCTTCCTGACCGTCACGCGGCTCCGGGCGCGCAAGCGGCACGGGCTGTCGGCGCCGGGCGCGGGCGCGACGGCGCTGCGCGTCATCGTCCCGGCGGCGCTCATCGCGTTCTTCATCTACTGGATGAACGCGGGCGGGGGGATGCCCGTCCCCGTGCTGGTGCTGCTCGCGGTGGCGGTGCTCGGCGGGTTCCTGACGCAGAACACGACCTTCGGCCGCTACCTCTACGCCATCGGCGGTAACCCCGACGCGGCGCGCCTCTCGGGCATCAACATCCGCCGCTACATCCTCGCCGCCTACTGCGTGCTGGGGCTGCTCGTCGGCGTGGCCTCGCTGCTGCACACGGGGCGCGTGGGGAGCGCGTCGCCGGACGCGGGCACGCTGATGGAGCTGGACGCCATCGCGGCGTGCGTCATCGGCGGGACTTCCCTGATGGGCGGGCGCGGGACGGTCTCGGGCGCGGTCGTCGGCGCGCTCATCATGGCGAGCCTCGACAACGGGATGTCGCTCCTCAACGTCGAGAACTACACGCAGTACATCGTCAAGGGCGCGGTGCTCGTCGCCGCCGTCGGCTTCGACATGCTCGGCCGGCGCAAGGGCTGAGCGGGCGGGGCGGAAGTTGACGAGGGTGGGCGGCGCGGGCGGGGTCGGGAATTAAAGATTTCAGATTTGAAATTTCAAATCTCGAATCCCACATTCCCGCCCCGTCCGCGCCGCCCATCTCTATTAACTATTCTCTCAGCGGGCGGGCCGACGCCGGGGTGAAAAGATGAGCAAAAGATTCTACGTCTGTGCGCTCCTGCTGGCGCTCGCGCTGTGCGGACTGCCGGCCCGGCAGCGGGCGCAGCGGGCGGCGCCGGGCGCGGGGGGCCTGGCGCCCGGGGCGCCCGGCGGCGACGCGCAGTGGCCGAGCGCCGGCAAGGAGGCGGTCGGCACGTCGAACACGGAGGCGTCGAAGGTCTGGTTCACGCTCCGCGGCGGCGTCATGGACGAGGTCTACTACCCGACCGTGGACGTGGCGAACTCGCAGAGGCTGGAGCTGGTGGTCGTCCACGGCCAGTCCGGGGAGGAGGTTCAGACGGAGGGGCGCGACACGGTCTCGCAGATAGTGCCGGACGCCGACTCGCTCTCGTTCACGCAGGTCAACACGGCGAAGAACGGCGAGTACCGCATCGAGAAGCGTTACACGACCGACCCGGAGCGCAGCGTCGTCCTCATCCGCGTGAGCTTCTACGGGCACTTCAAGCGGCGCGAGAATGACTACAGCCTCTTCGTCTACTACGACCCCTCGCTCAACAACAGCGGGATGCACGACACCGCCTTCACGCAGGACGGCGCGCTCCTCGCCCGCGACGGCGACAAGGCTTCGGCCCTCGCCGTCTCCTACAAAGGCGTGACGCGCGACGACAGGGGTGGCTTCCTCCGCACGACGAACGGCTTTCTGGGGACGAGCGACGGGCTGACGCAGTTGATGAAGGTGCCGCCCGGGAAAGGGGCGTTCCCGCCCGCGTTCACACAGTACGAGAGGGCGGAGGACGGCAACGTCGTCCAGTTCGGAGAGCTGGCGCCGCCGGTGATCGAGAGGGAGTCCTGCTGCGGGACGTACACGCTCGCGCTCGGCTTCGGCAAGACGACCGACGAGGCGCTGGCGGCGGCGCGCGCCTCGCTCCAGAAAGGCTTCGACGCCTGCGAGGCGGAATACAAGAAGGGCTGGCAGGACTACCTGAAGCGGGTGCGCCGCGTCGCGCCGAGGTATCAGGCGCAGTACGACGCGGCGGCGATGGTCCTGAAGGCGCACGAGGACAAGACCTACCGCGGCGCGATGATCGCGTCGCTCTCCGTCCCCTGGGGCGGCGGCGCCAGCGCCAACGAGCCGAACGTCGGCGGCTACCACCTCGTCTGGTCGCGCGACCTCTACCAGGTCGCCACGGCCTTCCTCGCCCTCGGGGACGAGGCTTCGGCCGGCCGCGCGCTCGACTACCTCTTCCGCGTCCAGCAGAAGCCCGACGGCAGCTTCCCGCAGAACTCCTGGCTCGACGGCCGCCCCTTCTGGGGCTCGCTCCAGTTGGACGAGGTCGCGTACCCGCTCGTCCTCGCGCACCGCCTCGGCCGCGCCGACCGCGAGACTTATCAAAAGCACGTCCGCCCCGCCGCCGACTTCATCGTCCGGCACGGCCCCTCGACGCCGCAGGAGCGCTGGGAGGAGAAGTCCGGCTACTCGCCCTCGACCATCGCCGCCGAAATCGCCGGCCTCGTCTGCGCCGCCGAGATAGCGCGCGCCAACGGCGACGAGGCTTCCCGGTCGGTCTACCTCGCCGCCGCCGACGAGTTCGCGCGCAACGTCGAGCGCTGGGCGGCGACGACCACCGGCCCGCACGGCGACGGGAACTACTACCTCCGCCTCTCCTTCAACGAAGACCCCGACGACGGCCAGCCCTTCGACGTCGGCAACGGCGGCGGCCGGTTCGACGAGCGCGAGATAGTCGACGCGGGCTTCCTCGAACTCGTCCGCCTCGGCGTGCGCCCGCCCGCCGACCCGCTCGTCGCCAGGAGCCTCGACGTCATCGACAGGGTCATCCGTGTCGAGACGCCCAACGGCGACTCCTTCTACCGCTACAACCACGACGGCTACGGCGAGATGGACGACGGGCGCAACTGGAACTGGGACGGGAAGTACACGGGGAAGGGGAGGCTCTGGGCCCTGCTCGCGGGCGAGCGCGGGCAGTACGAGCTGGCGCTGGGGCGGCGCGTCGCGGCGCTGCGGCGGCTCGACGCGATGGCGGGATTCGCCAACGCGGGCCGGATGATTCCCGAGCAGGTCTGGGACAGGGCCGCCGGCCCGCGCCCCGAGTTCAAGTTCGGCGAGGGGACGGGCTCGGCCACGCCGCTCGCGTGGTCAATGGCGCAGTTCATCCGCCTCGCCACCAACCTGAGCGTCGGGCGCAACCTCGACACGCCCGACCCCGTCCGCGCGCGCTACGCGGGGCGCATAGGCCCGACGCCGCGCGCCGACGCCGACTTCAACTTCCCCGCGCGCGAGGCCCTCGAACTGACGGGGCCGGGCGCGACCCTCCGCGTCACAGGGAGTGCGAGGGACGCGGGCAGCCGCGCCTTCATCCTCACGGAATCGGAGCGGCGCGAGCTGAAGCGGGACGCGGGCGGGAACTTCTCCTTCGAGGTGAAGGCCGGGCGCGGCCCGTCGCACGTCGTCGTCGCCGTCGTCTCGCCCACGGGCGCGACCGGCTTCGAGCGCGTGACCGTGGGCGGCCTCGCGCCCGAAGAACTGAAGAAGGCCGACGCCGAACTCTACCCCCCGGACGCGGCCGCCCGCCTGAAGTCGGCGCGAATCTCGCCGCTGGTCGAGGGCGAGGACGTGACCTTCATCTACCGCGGCGACGCCGGGCGCGTCGAGGTCGTGGGCGACTTCACCGGCTGGGCGCCCGCCGGCCTCGTGCTGAAGGACGTGCCGGGCACGAACAATCTCAAGCTCATCCGCCTGAAGTTCCCCGCGTCCGCGCGCCTCGAATACAAGCTCGTCGCCGACGGCGAATGGCTCCTCGACCCGCTCAACCCCAACCGGAACGACAACGGCGTCGGCGGCCAAAACTCCTACTTCCACGGCCCCGCCTACAGGTCGAGCGCCTACGCCTCGGGCGCCGCGCCGACCGCCGGCCGCCTCGAACCCCTCGCCCTCCCGGGCGGCGACGCGCGCAGGGTGCAGGTCTACCTCCCGCCCGGCTACGCGCGCGGCGCGGCGCGCTACCCCGTGCTCTACATGCAGGACGGGTCGAACTTCGTCGGGCTGGGGCGCGCGGCCGAGACGGCCGAACGGATGATTACCGAAGGCAAGGTCGAGCCCTTCATCATCGTCTTCGTCGACCCCGTGGACCGCACGAAGGAGTACTGGGCGAGCGACCGCTTCGCCGACTGGATGGCGCGCACGCTCGTGCCCTTCGTGGACGGGCGCTACCGCACGCGCGCGACGCGCGACGGGCGCGCGCTCGCGGGCGCGAGCCTCGGCGGCGTCATCTCGGTCTGGACGGCGCTGCGCCACCCCGCGGTCTTCTCGCGCGTCGCCGGCCACTCGACCGCCTTCCAGATAGACGAGGAGCGCCTACTCGCCTCGCTCTCGCGCCTCGGCGCGGCCGCGCGGCGCCGCCACCCGCTGCGCTTCTACCTCGACGCCGGCCGCTACGAGCCGCCCATCTACGAGACGACGCGCCGCGCCAACCTCATCCTGCGCGCCCGCGGCTACCCCGTCACCTACCGCGAGGCGCCCGTCGGCCACAACTACACCGCCTGGCGCGACCGCCTCCCCGACGCCTACGCCGCATTGTGGGCGAAATGATTATGAGTGGATAAAAGGTGGGTTTAAGACTTTTTACCGCCGGTCAGTTTTCCCCAGCGGCCGCCGTGGAGGACGTATGAGACGGTCGCCTCGCTCACGCCGAACTGCTTTGCGACGGTCTTCTGATAGACGCCGCCACGCCTGCACAGTCGGCGGATGGTCAGGACGGCGGCGCGGGTCAGCTTGGCCTTGCCGTTACGCTCGCCGTAGAGCTTCGTGTTGCGGCCCTTCCTGACGGCGTCCTGCGAGTTGTCTTTGGGCGTGCCGAGGAAGAGGTGGGAGGGGTTGACGCAAGCGCGCACGTCGCAGCGGTGGAGGACGAGCCGGTCGTTGTCTATCCGGCCGTGCTCGATGAAGTAGCTGACGCGGTGCGCCTTGTACCCCTTGCCCTTGATGCCGACGACGCCATAGCCGTTCTCGCCGATGTGGCCTGTCCACAGCCAGCAGGCCGCGGCGCCGCCGGAGCTATCTACGCGCGACCAGAATCTGTTGATGTGCGTGAAATGAAGTTTGGGGATGCGCTTCGCCATGAGAGTGACCTCTCGTGGCGGCGAGGAAGGAAAAATGCCCACTGAAGGATTCGAACCTTCGACTTCCGCCGTGTGAAGGCGACACTCTACCACTGAGTTAAGTGGGCGGGCTGTATTTTAAGGACGCGAGATGCTAACAAAGCGCGCGCGGGCGGGTCAAGCGTGGTGGCTTGAGCGCCCGCGCGCGGGGTTGCGCGATAGAAGGCCGGCGGATCAGCCGCCGCCGGCGGGCGGGTCGTCGGGGCCGGCCGGCTTCTCGGAGTTGCTGGTGATGCCGGTGTCGGAACTGGCGTAGAAGAAGCGGCTGCCCGTGGCGGTGATGCCCGTCGGCTTCTGCGGGTCGGCGTTGACGGCGAAGCCCGGCGGCTCGTTGCCCGACTTGGCGGTGAGCGCCATCTTGTAGATGTAGCCGTCCACGAGCGGCGTGTCGCCGGTGAACTGCTTCGCCAGGTAGCCGCCCGACGAGAGCTGGTCGAAGGTGCCGTAGCCCGAGCGGTTCTTGGTGTTGAAGTAGGTGACCTGCGCGGTCGAGATGCGCTGGAGGTGCGTGATGGCGGCGGCCTCGTTCGTCGAGCGCACGCTCGCCTGCCAGGCCGGGATGCCGATGGCGACGAGGATGCCGATGATCGAGATGACGATCATCAGCTCGACGAGCGAAAACCCGCGCCGGCTCTTGTTCTTGTCGTTTCTCATCAGTTCAAACCTCGCTGAGTACACGTGCGCGGGCGGGCCGAGTTCCACAAAGCGGCACATCAAGGCGGCACCTCGGCGCCGGGGTTCGGCCTGCCGCGGCACACGGATTTTACTACACGGAACCCTTCAACTCCCAACGGCGTCCAAGTGAGGGGCCAGGGGCTAGAGGCCAGAGGCCAGCTTAAGAACTTAAGCGATTCGCGAATGACGGCGCAAAGCGGGACAAGTCCACCAGCCTCTAGCCTCTAGCCCCTGGCCTCATTTCCCTTTAGAATGTGAGGGGCATGAGAAACCTTCAACCCGCGGAGAGGGAGACGGCCGCGCCGCTCGCGGCGGCCGAGGCGGCGGAGCGCGTGGCGCGGCTGCGCGCGGCGGTCGAGCGCGTCATCCGCGGGAAGTCCGAGGCCGTGCGCCTGGCGACGGTGACGCTGCTGGCGGGCGGCCACCTCCTCGTCGAGGACGTCCCCGGCGTGGGGAAGACGACGCTCGCGCAGGCGCTCGCGCAGGCCATCAACTGCGCCTTCCAGCGCATCCAGTTCACCTCCGACCTGCTGCCCTCGGACGTCATCGGGCTCTCGGTCTACGACGAGCGCAACGGCACCTTCGAGTTCAAGCACGGCCCCATCTTCGCCAACGTCGTCCTCGCCGACGAGATCAACCGCACGACGCCGAAGACGCAGTCGGCGCTCCTCGAAGCGATGGCCGAGGGGCACGTCACGGTCGAGGGCGTGACCTACCGCCTGCGCGCGCCCTTCATGGTCGTCGCCACGCAGAACCCCGTC
>DASVTS010000166.1:0-4234 GCA_036387455.1 Pyrinomonadaceae bacterium
CGCGCGGCACCCCGCGCCGACGGCGCGGCGCAGCAGGCGCTCGATGTCGCTCGCCTCGGGCGTCGTGTGGAGCGCGGCCCTGCGCTCGCCCGCGACGCGGTACTCGACCGTGCTGATGAGCGCCGAAGAGAGACCCGCCGCCTCCAACACGGAGGCGACGAGGTAGGCGGTCGTCGTCTTCCCGTTCGTCCCCGTGACGCCGACGAGCTTTAGTTCGCGCGAAGGGTGTCCGTGGACTTCGGCCGCGGCGAGCGCGAGCGCGCGGCGCGCTTCGCGGACGCGTACCCAGCCGCCCGGAAAGTCCGCCGGCCGCTCAAGCTCGGAGACGACGCCGGCCGCGCCCCTCTGCGCCACTTCCGGGACGAAGCGGTTGCCGTCCGCCTTCTCGCCGCGTATGGCGACGAAGAGCCAGCCCGCCGCGGCCTGCCGCGAGTCGTGCGTCACATCGGCGACAACAACATCCGCGTCACCGTTCAACTCTCCGCCGACCGCCTGCGCCAGCGCGCCGAGCGTCACCGCTCCTTCTCTCGCCAAGAAAGACCTCTTCCCCCTCGGGGCCGAATTTTTATCTCTCGGAAAACTGACGCGCTGATTATAATCGGCCTTGCCTTCTCAGCAACGTCTCCGGAGAACCCCGCGCATGCACGGCCTTCGTCAAAGTTTCGCCAGCACGATTCTCGTCGTCTTCCTCGCCGCCGCCGCGCTCGCGCCGCCCCCGCGCTCGGCCGCGCAGAGGCGCGGGCGCGCGACGCCCGCCGCCGTCGAGTACGACCTCGTCATAAGGGGCGGCCGCGTGGTGGACGGCACGGGGCGGCGAGCCTTCGCGGCAGACGTTGCCGTGCGCGGCGACCGCGTCGTCCGCGTCGGGCGCATCCCCGAGTCGGCGCGCGCGAAGCGGACGATTGATGCGAGCGGGCTGGTCGTCGCGCCCGGCTTCATAGACATGCTCGGGCAGTCGGAGCAGTACGTGCTCATCGACCCGCGCGCGATGAGCAAGGTGATGATGGGCGTGACGACCGAGGTCACGGGCGAGGGCGGCTCCATCGCGCCCGTCAACGACAAGCTCGTCAGGGAGGACGAGGCGTTCTACAGGCGCTACAACCTCACGGTGGACTGGCGCACGCTCCACGAGTATTTCCGCCGGCTCGCGCTGCAAGGCTCGGGCGTCAACCTCGCCACCTTCGTCGGCGCCACGCAGGTGCGCGCCTACGTCGTCGGCTACGACAACCGCCCGCCGACGCCCGCGGAGCTGGAGCAGATGAAGGCGCTCGTCGCCGAGGCGATGGAGGACGGCGCGCTCGGACTCTCGACCTCGCTCCAGTACGTCCCGGCGCGCTTCGCCAAGACCGACGAGATAGTCGAGCTGGCGAAGGTGGCAAAGCGCTACGGCGGCATCTACGCCACGCACCAGCGCAGCGAGGCGAACGCCTTAGACGCCTCGCTCGCCGAAGTCTTCGACATCGCGCGCCGCGCTTCGATCCCCGTCGAAATCTGGCACCTCAAGACCGCGTACCGGAAGAACTGGGGCCGGATGCCGTCCGTGCTCGCGCGCATCCGCGCGGCGCGGGCGCGGGGCCTGGACGTGACGGCCGACGTCTACCCCTACACGGCGGCGTCGACGGGGCTCGCCGCCTGCCTGCCGCCGTGGGCCGTCGAGGGCGGCGTCGAGAAGATGCTCGGGCGGCTGCGCGACCCGGCGACGCGCGCGCGCATTAAGGCCGACATCCTCAAAGACACGAACGAGTGGGAGAACATCTACCTCGGGAGCGGCGGCGCGTCGGGCGTGCTCGTCAGCTCGGTCGTCAACCGCGAGCTTGAGGGGTTGCAGGGCAAGCGCGTCTCGGAGATAGCGCGGGAGCGGGGCGTGGACGAGCTTGAGGCGCTCTTCGACATCGTCGTCGCCGACCGCGGGCAGACGGGCGCCATCTACTTCATGATGAGCGAGGACGATTTGCGCGCGGCGCTGCGCGAGCCGTTCGTCAGCGTCTGCACCGACAGCGGGGCGCGCGCGGCCGACGGGCCGCTCGCCGGCTCGAAGTCGCACCCGCGCGGCTGGGGCTCCTACCCGCGCGTGCTCTCGCGCTACGTGAGGGACGAGCGCCTGCTGACGCTGGAGGAGGCCGTGCACAAGATGACGGGGCGCCCCGCGACGCGCGTGGGCCTGCGCGACCGCGGCGTGCTCCGCGAGGGCGCCTTCGCCGACATCACCGTCTTCGACCCCGCGCGCGTCCACGACCTCGCCACCTTCGAGGAGCCCAACCGCTACCCCGAAGGCATCGAATACGTCGTCGTCAACGGCCAGCTGGAGGTGGACGGCGGCCGGCGCACACCCGTCAACGCCGGCCGCCCCCTGCGCGGCCCGGGATACAGCAGGAAGTAGACAGAAGACAGTAGAAAGACTAAGGCGGCGCGTCCGGCCCGGAGGCTGAGACGCGCCGCTGAGTTTTTCCACCGTCTACTTCCTCAAAACCATAATTCGACGACGACGGGGCGGTGGTCGGAGGCGAGGGTGTCGGGGACGGAGGCGGCTTCGGCGGGCGGTTGGTCGTGTGCGAGGCCGCGGTGGAAGACGTAGTCAATCCGCTTCTTCGGGGTGTCGGCCGGGTAGGTGGCGCCCGTGCCGTCGGCCCGGCGCCAGCCGTCGAGGAAGCCGGCCTTAAGCATCAGTTCGTAGGCGCCGCCCGGGGGCTCCTCGTTGAAGTCGCCGGTGACGACGAGGGGGCCGCCCACGTCGCGGAGCGCGTCGAGCAGTTGCCGCGCCTCGAACAGGCGGCCGTCGGCGTACTGGTAGTCGAGGTGCGTGGTGACGAAGTTGAGGCGCCGCCCCTTGACTTCGACCTCCACGCGGATGAAGCCGCGCCGCTCGCGCTCGCGCGTGTTGGCGTAGCGGCGGTGGTCTATGGCGAGGACGGGGAAGCGCGAGAGCACGGCCACGCCGTACTGCCCGCCCTGATAGTCGAGGTTGTGCGCGAAGGCGTAGTCCATCCCCGTCAGCCGCGCCAGCTCCTTTATCTCGTCCACGCGCCCCGTCCGCTGGACGCCGCGGTCAACCTCCTGTAAGCCGACGAGGTCGCAGCCCGAGTCCCTGATGACTCGGGCGATGCGCGCCAGGTCCTGCTTCTTGTCCATGCCGACGCCGACGTGGATGTTGTAAGACATCACTTTCAGGCGGACGCGCCCGCGCGGCACGGCGGCGCGCGCGGGGCAGAGGCAGACGGCCGCCAGCAGGACGGCCGCCGCCGCGAGCGCCGGCGTGAAGAGTCTTCCCATCAGACCTTGACGAAGATGCCGCGCCGGTAGAGCAGCCACATCAGCCCGAGCCAGACGAGCACGAAGCAGAGGGCGAAGGCGAGCGACGCGTTGACCGGCGCGAGCCAGGAGGCGAAGAGGTTTTTGAAGATGACGCTTTGGAGCGCGACCGGCTTGCCGTCCGCGCCCGCCAGCTTGACGAGGCCGAGCAGCTTCGCGCACAGGCCCGTCAGGAAGAAGGCCGCCAGCGCGTTCGTGCCGAAGACGACGAAGGGGAAGGCCCAGCGCCGGTAGCCCTTCAGGTCAATCAGCCAGTAGCAGACGGCGAGCAGTTGCAGCGCCATCCCCGCCGTCAGCAGCACGTAGGAGCTCGTCCACAGAGCCTTGTTCACCGGCAGCCACGAGTTCCACGCCCAACCGACGACGATGCCGCCCGCGCCCGCGACGAACATCGCGGAGACCTTGTCCAAATCGCCGCGGCGGGAGCGCAGGAGGTGGCCCGTCAGCACGCCCGCGAGCGTCGTCGCCAGCGCCCCGAGCGTGCTCAGAATGCCCTCGGGGTCGTAGACCTTCGCCTGCCTCCACACGTGCGGGCCGAAGACAACGCGGTCCACGTAAGCGGCGATGTTCCACTCCTTGCTGCCCAGATCGCCCAACCCGTAGCCCGGCACCGGCACGAGCGTCAGCACGGCCCAGTAGGCCAGCAGCAGCCCCGCGAAGACGTACGCCTGCCTGCGCCAGTCGGTGTTGAGGAAGATGAGGGAGGCCAGCAGGTAGCAGACGGCGATGCGCTGGAGCACGCCCGGGATGCGGATGGTCGTCAGGTCGAAGAAGGGGAACCCGGCGAGGAAGAGGCCGAGCGCGAAGATGATGGCCGAGCGGCGCAGAATCTTCACGTACAGGTCGCGCTTGCCGCCGCCCGCCTCGGCGCGGCGCGAGAGGGCGAGCGTGACGGAGACGCCGACGACGAAGAGGAAGAACGGGA
>DASVTS010000167.1:0-3541 GCA_036387455.1 Pyrinomonadaceae bacterium
GATGGTGATGCCCGGGGACAACGTGGCGATGGAGATCGAGCTGATTACGCCGATCGCGTTGGAGAAGGGGTTGCGGTTCGCCATCCGCGAGGGGGGGCGGACGGTGGGCGCCGGCACCGTCTCCGACATCATCGAGTAGTCGCGTTTTACGGCCCCCGGCCGGGACAGCCGCCGGGGGCCTTAGTTTGAACGCTGAAGGCAGCACGGCCGAAGGCTGAAAGAAAGACATGCTGAACGAGAAGATCAGAATCAGGCTCAAGGCGTACGACCACCGCGTGCTCGACCAGTCCACGTCGGAAATCGTCGAGACGGCCAAGCGCACGGGCGCGCGCGTGGCGGGGCCCATCCCGCTCCCCACTTCGAAGAACAAGTGGACGGTTCTCCGCTCGCCCCACGTCGACAAGAAGTCGCGCGAGCAGTTCGAGATTCGCACGCACAAGCGTCTGATGGACATCCTCGACCCGACGCCGCAGACCGTGGACGCGCTGATGAAGCTCGACCTCCCCGCGGGCGTGGACGTCGAGATCAAGGCGTTCGGCCGGAGCTAAAGAACGTAAACGGTAAACCGTAAACCGTGACAAGAACGAGCGGGTTTTATCCTGTCACGGTTCACGGGTTACGGTTCACGAGAGGTTGTTGTGATGATTAACGGAATCATCGGTAAGAAGGTCGGGATGACGCAGCTCTTCGCCGCGGACGGGACGGTCACGCCCGTCACGGTCATCAAGGCGGGCCCCTGCGTCGTCGTGCAGAAGAAGTCTGCGGCCGGCAAGGACGGCTACGACGCCGTGCAGATCGGGCTGGTCGAGGAACGCCCCGTCAAGCTCAAGAACGTGACCAAGCCGATGCAGGGCCACTTCGAGAAGACCGGCGGGGGCACGCCCCCGACCCGCGTCCTCAAGGAGATTCGGCTCAAGGGCGACAACGGCGCGGCGGAGGTCAACGTCGGCGACAAGGTGCTGGTCGACCAGTTCAACGAGGGCGACCGCATCGAGCTGGTCGGCCGCTCGAAGGGGCGCGGCTTCCAGGGCACCATCAAGCGCCACAACTTCAACCGCGGCCCCGAGAGCCACGGCTCGATGAACGTGCGCCGCCCCGGCTCCATCGGCCAGTCGGCCTACCCGTCGCGCGTCATCAAGGGCACGCGCTCGTCGGGCCACATGGGCGACCGGCGCGTCACGGTCAAGGGCTTGACGGTCGCGCGCGTGGACGTGGAGAACAACCTGCTGCTGGTGCGCGGCGCCGTGCCCGGCCCGAACGGCAGCGTCGTCATCGTCCGCAAGTCTTAAAGGCCGTGAACGGTAAACCGTAAGCCGTGACAAGGGAAGAGCAGCTTTCGTCTCGTCACGGTTCACGCGAACGGAGTGAGTAAAATGCCTACCGTCAAGGTGCGCAACCTGAAGAACGAAGAGGTCGGCGACCTCGAACTCTCGGACGCCGTCTTCGGCGCCGAGCTGAACGAGGCGCTGATCCACGCCGCCGTCAAGGCGCACCTCGCGGGCGCCCGCCAGGGCACCGTGGGGACGAAGACCCGCGGCGACGTCTCCGGCTCGGGCCGGAAGCTCTGGAAGCAGAAGGGCACGGGCCGCGCGCGCGTCGCCAGCATCCGCTCGCCGCTCTGGAAGGGCGGCGGCAACGTCCACGGGCCGCAGGCGCGCGACTGGTCGCAGCCGCTGCCGAAGAAGATGCGGCGCGGCGCGCTGCGCTCGGCCCTGTCGGAGCGGCTGCGCGAGGGCAACCTCGTCGTCGTCGAGGAGCTGGTCTTCTCGCAGCCGAAGACGAAGGAGTTCGTCGGGGCGCTGGCCTCGCTCGGGCTCGCGGGCAAGACGCTGGTGGTGGACACCATCGACAACGACAACCTGCTGCTCGCCGCGCGCAACGTCAAGGGCACGAAGGTCGTGGGCGCCTACGGCGTCAACATCTACGACGTGCTCTACCACGAGAAGCTCGTGCTGACGCGCTCGGCCGTCGAGACCTTGCAGGCGCAGCTCGACCCGAAGCGCGCGAGCGACGCGGGCGCCGAGACGCCCGCGGCCGAGGGCACGCAGGAAGAGGAGGCGGCGTAAGAAGTCATGAGAACTGTCTGGGACGTCATCAAGGCGCCGGTCATCACCGAGAAGGCGCTCGTCGCCAAGGAGGAGTCGCAGGACGGCCGCCAGCTCCTCACCTTCCGCGTGGACGTGAAGGCGACGAAGCCGGAGATCAGGTCGGCCGTCGAGCGCATCTTCAACGTCCAGGTGGACGCGGTGCGCACCATCAACTACATGGGCAAGAAGGCGCGCCGCGGCCGCTTCGAGGGGCGCAAGCCCTCCTGGAAGAAGGCCTACGTCACGCTCAAGACGGGGCAGGCGCCGTTCGACTACGGCGAGAACATTTAAGGAGAGACTAGGGACTAGAGGCTAGAGGCTTGTAAAAGCCTTCAACTAGCCCCTAGCCTCTAGCGACTAGCCTCTAAAAAGCTATGGGCATCAAGAAACTGACACCGACATCGCCGTCGCGCCGGTACCAGACGTACCTGACGCGCGACGAGCTGACGCCGGGCGCCGAGCCCGAGAAGAGTCTGCTGGAGCCGAAGACGCGCATCTCGGGCCGCAACAACAACGGCCACATCACGGTGCGCCGGCGCGGCGGCGGCCACAAGCGCCACTACCGCATCGTGGACTTCAAGCGCGACAAGGCGGGGATTCCCGGCCGCGTCACGCAGATCGAGTACGACCCGAACCGCTCGGCGCACATCGCGCTCGTCACCTACCTCGACGGCGAGAAGCGGTACATCCTGTCGCCCGCCGGCCTCGAAGTGGGCAAGACCGTGATGAGCGGCCCCGAGGCCGACATCCTGCCGGGGAACGCCCTGCCGATTCGGAACATCCCGCTCGGCACGCAGATTCACAACATCGAGCTGCGGCCCGGCAAGGGCGGCCAGCTCGTGCGCTCGGCCGGCGGCTTCGCGCAGCTCGTCGCCAAGGAGGGCGACCACGCGCAGGTGCGCATGCCCTCGGGCGAAGTCCGCCGCGTCCCCGTCGTCTGCTACGCGACCGTGGGGCAGGTCGGCAACGTCGAGCACGAGAACGTCAGCTACGGCAAGGCCGGGCGCTCGCGCTGGAAGGGCATCCGCCCGTCGGTGCGCGGCGTGGCGATGAACCCGGTGGACCACCCGCACGGCGGCGGCGAGGGCAAGACCTCGGGCGGCCGCCACCCCGTCACGCCGTGGGGCCAGCCGACGCGCGGCTACAAGACGCGCAAGAACAAGCGCACGACGAACATGATCGTGCGCGACCGTCGCATGAAGTAAGACTTCGGAGTGTAGAGGGAAGAGATGGCACGTTCAGTCAAAAAAGGCCCGTTCATCGACAGGCACCTGGAGAAGAAGGTCGAGGAGGTGCGCTCGGGCGCGTCCCGCCCGCCCGCGATCAAGACCTGGTCGCGCCGCTCGACCATCACGCCCGACTTCGTCGGCCTGACCTTCGGCGTCCACAACGGCAAGCGCCACATCCCCGTCTACGTGACGGAGAACATGGTCGGCCACAAGCTCGGCGAGTTC
>DASVTS010000168.1:0-8799 GCA_036387455.1 Pyrinomonadaceae bacterium
TAAAGGAAGCCCTTTCCTTAATTCTGCACTCTGCACTCTGACTTCTGCACTTTACTCTCCGATGGCCCGGCAGAAGCGCCAGTCGCTCATCCACACGCTGTTCGAGGAGGAGGCGCGCGGCGCGGGCTTCGGGCGCGTGGCGGGGCTCGACGAGGTGGGGCGCGGGGCGCTGGCCGGGCCGGTGGTCGCGGCGGCGGTCATCCTCGACCCCGCGGCGCCCGTCCCCGAGGGGCTCGACGACTCGAAGAAGCTCACGCCCTTGCAGCGCGAGCGGATCGCGGAGGAGTTGCGGGGCTCGGCCGTCTGCTACGCCTACGGGCTGGTCGGGCCGGAAGAGATAGACGCGACGAACATCCTCGTCGCCACGCGGCGCGCGATGATGCAGGCTTTAGAGAAGCTGCAACCGTGCGCCGATTTTCTTCTCATCGACGCGCTGCAACTGCGCGAGTCGCCGCTCCCGCAGAAGTCCATCATCCGCGGCGACTCGGCCGCCGCCTCCATCGCCGCCGCCTCCGTCCTCGCCAAGACCTACCGCGACGCGCTCATGCGCGACTACCACGCCCAGTTCCCCCAATACGGCTTCGCCCGCCACGTCGGCTACGGCACCCGCGACCACTGGGCCGCCCTCAAGGCCCACGGCTGCTGCCCCATTCACCGCCGCTCCTTCCGCGGCGTCGTCGCGGATGAATCATCAGGAAGCGAAGGCGTCGAGGGAGAAGCCCCGGCCGGTTGAAGTTAACAGCCGACGTGACGTTTGAGCCGCGCGGGCCGGACGAGTTGTCGTGGTCGCGGCCTACGACAGGGTGAGGAAGGCGGCGTTAGCGTCCTCGTAAAACACTTTGATTGAGGCAAAGTGTTTCCGCAGCAGCCCTTCAACATCGCGCGTCGAGCAGTTGCCTGACCGCACCCACACGACCTTCGGCGGCGAACGCGATGCAAGCCTTCAGGTCTTCGCGGGTGAGGTCGGGGAAGTCGTCGAGAATCTCCTCCTCGGTCATATCCGAAGCTAGATACTCCAGCACCTCATACACCGTGATTCGTAAACCGCGGACGCAGGGTTTCCCGCCGCGTTTATTCGGGTCAATGGTGATGTAATCCCTGTAGTCCATGGGCTGAGGTTACGTCCGCATTATTTACAAGGTCAAGAGCCACGTCCGTCACTTCTCCCCGCCGGGGGCGGCGCGGGGGAGGGCGAGGAGGGCTTCGACGTCGAGGACGTCGTGGGGGCGGCCGTCGAGGCGCTTCATGCGAATGAGGTGTTCGAGGGAGCAGACGCGGACGGTGCGGCCGGCGTCGGTCAGGCGCTCGGAGGCCGACCAGAGCTCTTCGAAGGGGAGGCGGAAGCGCGCGAAGACGTCCACCTCGCGGCGCGCGCGGTCGGTGAACCGCTGCACCGTCAGCATCTCCAGCGGGAGCGGGAGCGCCGGGACAAAGCCGAGCGAAAGGAGCGCGGCCGTCGCGCGGCGCGCCTCGTGCGGCGCGTGCGCGACGACGATGTCCAGGTCGCGCGTCGGCCGCGCGTGCCCGTGCAGCGCGACCGCCCTCCCGCCCACCACCACGTACCGCACACCCGCGGCCTCAAGCCGCTCGAAGACGTCGCCGTAGTCCACCCGGCCCCTCCCCACCCTTCAAGGCCACAGCCGGGCGCGCCCGCCTAGCGCACGCGCCCCATCAGGCGGCGCAGCGTGGGGATGAGCGCCGCGAGGATGCCGGTGGCGATGAGGAGGCCGACGGCGATCCCGCCGTAGAGTCGCACGAGCGTCGAGGGGTTGTCGGCGACGAAGAAGCCGGAGAGGTAGCCCGCGAGCTTGCTCCCGAAAGACGAGGCGAGGAACCACACCCCCATCATGATGCCGACGAGCTTCGCCGGCGAGAGTTTCGTCACCGTGCTCAGGCCGACGGGGCTCAGGCACATCTCGCCGACCACTTCGAGGAAGTAGAGGCCGACCAGCCAGAGCGGGCTCACCTTGCCCCCGGCCGTGAGCCACGCGGCCGGGGTCATGAACAGCAGGTAGGCGAGCCCGATGAAGAGCAGCCCGAGCGTGAACTTGGCCGGGCTCGAAGGCTGGCGGTCGCCCATCCGCACCCAGAGGACGGAGAAGAGCGGCGCCAGCATGATGACGTAGAGCGGCGTCAACGACTGGAGCCAGCTCGAAGGGAAGCCCCAGCCGAAGACCTCCGTGCGGACGAGGTCGCGGGCGAAGAGGTTGAGGCTGGCGCCCTTCTGCTCGTAGGCGGCCCAGAAGAGGATGGTGAAGAGGAAGAAGATGAAGATGGCGCCGATGCGCTTCCAGTCGCCGCTCGTGAGGCGTTCGGCGCCCTCGACCGCCTCCCCCTCGCGGACGACGCCCCCCTGCTTCTGTATCCTCCGCTCGGCCTGGCGCAGCCGCCCCGCCTGAAGGACGAAGACCACGAGGCCGAGCACCATCCCGACGCCCGCCGCGCCGAAGCCCCAGTGCCAGCTCGCCGCCGGGCTGAAGCCCCGCGCGGCGAGGAACGCCTTGAAGCCCGCGCCCTGCGCGAGGTAGCCGCAGACGAGCGGCGCGAGCACCGCGCCGACGTTGATGCCCATGTAGAAGATCGAGAACCCGCTGTCGCGGCGCGGGTCGTTCTCGCGGTAGAGGCCGCCGACCATCGCGCTGATGTTCGGCTTGAGCAGCCCCGTCCCGATGGCGATGAGCGCCATCCCCGCGTAGAGGAACGTGGTGGACTGGAAGACCATCGTGAAGTGGCCGCAGGCGATGACGATGCCGCCCAGAAGCACCGCCAGCCTCGCCCCCAGCCACTTGTCCGCCACGAGCCCGCCGGGCAGCGCCGTCAGGTAGACCGACATCGTGTAGGTGCCGTAGATGGACGCCGCGCGCTTCGTGTCGAACCCTAAGCCCCCCTGCTCGGGGAGCGCGACCATGTAGAGCACGAGGATGGCGCGCATCCCGTAATAGCTGAAGCGCTCCCACAGCTCCGTAAAAAAGAGCGTCGTCAGCCCCCGCGGGTGCCCGCCCAGGCCCCCCGCGTCCTGCACGCCCTCGACTACCTCCTGCGTCGGCTGGTCAATTGCTTCACTCATGGTGGCGAAGATGTTCTCCGTTCAGTAGTGGCCGTCAGGCCCCCGTGACGTTATACCCGGGATGTGATGCGAGGTGCTAACATACTTAAGACGGCGGCTTATGGCAACAGAACTGACCAAGACTCAGGTTGACCGGCTCGGCGACCGCCTGCGGAAAGGCAACATCACCGAGGCCGACCTCCGGCTCCTCGACCACTACCGCCGCTCATTCTCCGAAGCCTACGAGGGCGTCGTCGAAGCCATCCGTAAAGAGTTGGGGCTGGCGCCCACCGGACGCCCGGCGAAATCAACCACCTCCATCTCCGACAAACTGCGCCGCGAGAGCATCCGCCTCAGCCAGATTCAAGATATCGCGGGCTGTCGGTTGATTGTCCCCGACATCGCTAACCAAGAGTCAGTCATTCAATCTCTCACAAGACTTTTTGAACAGACCACCGTCAGCGACCGCCGCGCCAAACCCAGCCACGGCTACCGCGCCGTCCACGTCATCGTCAACTCTCAGGGCAAACTAATTGAGATACAGGTTCGCACTGAATTACAACACCTCTGGGCCGAACTTTCTGAAAAGGGGTCTGACATTATTGGCCCGGCAATAAAATATGGTGGAGGGGATGAAGGTTTTCAAAGGATGCTTAAAGCAGCGTCTATTCCCGTTGCCATGTTGGAATCTCTTGAGAAATTAGCAGTCAGTTCGACTGAGTTTCAGGAGAATCTGATCTCGCGCAAGCAAAATCTGCTCGACCAGTTTCGTGGTATCATCGAGGAAATAGAAAAAATTAAAGGAGAAGGTGATGATATTTCTGATTGAATATGACCGCAATCAGGGCCGTATAGTCACCTTTAAAACCTTCGACGACTCAGCGCGGCGGGAGGCTGAGGATTCGCGGCTCCAGTTAGAGCTTGAACTCAACCGACGTGGGACTGAGCGCGAAGTGGTTTTGCTTGAAGCTGCTACTGAGGAGGCTTTGCGACGCACCCACCGGCGTTACTTCGAGGATTTAGCCGAACTCGTGAATTCGCCCGCCTAAGCCCTGCACGTTCGGGGCAGAATCTTCATTCTGTGCACATAGCGATTGACGCGCACTCGGTGGGGACGGGGTTGGCGGGGAACGAGACGTACGCGGCCAACCTGGTCGAGGCGTTGGCGGAGGTGGACCGCGAGAACCGGTACACGGTCTACGTGACGCGGGAGGAGGCGGCGGCGCGGTTCGGGGGGCGCTGGGCGAACGTCTCGGTGCGGCGGACGCTGCCGCACACGCCGCTCGTGCGCATCCCCGTCACGCTCTCGGCCGAGCTGAGGCGGCGCCCCGTGGATTTGCTCCACGTGCAGTACACCGCGCCGCCGCTCGCGCCGTGCCCCGTCGTCGCCACCGTCCACGACCTCTCCTTCGAGCACCTTCCCGAAACTTTCAAGCTCCGCAGTCGTGTACAACTGAGGCTCACCGTGCGAGCGACCGCGCGCCGCGCGGCGCACGTCATCGCGCCCTCGGAGCACACGCGGCGCGACCTCGTCGAGACCTACGGCCTCGACCCCGAGCGCGTGACGGCGATACCCTTGGCCGTCTCGCCGCGCTTCCGGCCGGTCGGGGACGCGGGCGAAATCGAGCGCGTGCGGCGGCGCTACGGCGTCGCGGGCGAGTACGTGCTGGCGGTCGGCTCCATCCAGCCGCGGAAGAATCTGGGGCGGCTCGTGCGCGCCTATTCGGCCTTGCGCCGCGCGCGCGGAGAGAGTAATCTGCCGCAACTGGTGCTCGTCGGCAAAAAAGCCTGGCTCTATGGCGAGACCCTGAGGGCGATTGAGGCGGAAGGTCTCGGCCAATCCGTTATCCTGACCGGGTACGTATCTGAGGGCGACCTGCCCGCTCTATATACGGGTGCGCTCTGCTTCGCCTACCCATCTTACTTCGAGGGCTTCGGCCTCCCCCCGCTGGAGGCGATGAGCTGCGGCGCGCCCGTCCTGACGGGTAACCTGACCAGCCTGCCGGAAGTAGTCGGCGACGCGGGACTGACGGTAGACCCTTTTGACACCGGAGCATTGGCGGAAGCCCTCGCGCGGCTCATCGACGACGCCGCCCTGCGCGCGGAACTTCGGGCGCGCGGGCTGGAGAGGGCGCGCGGCTTCGACTGGCGGGACACGGCCCGCATGACCTTGCAGGTTTACAGGAGAGTGCTGAGTGGTAAGGAAAAGCCGTGAACCGTGAACCGTAAACCGTGACGAGATAAAGCCTGCTCTTTCTCGTCACGGTTTACGGTTCACGGCTCACGCTCCTTTCACCCGTCACTTATCACTTGATGAAAATCGCCATTCTGGGGACGAGGGGGATACCGGCCAGCTACGGGGGGTTCGAGACTTTCGCCGAACAGCTCTCGACGCGGCTGGTCGCGCGCGGCCACGACGTCACCGTCTACTGCCGCGCGCACTACGTCAGCCCCCGCCAGATAGAGTACAAGGGCGTCCGCCTCCGGGTGCTCCCCACCATCCGCCACAAGTACTTCGACACGGTCGTGCACGCCGGGCTCTCGGCCTTCCACGCCGCGTCCCTGGGCCGCTTCGACGCCGCGCTCATCTGCAACGCCGCCAACGCGCCCTTCGCGCCCGTCCTGCGCGCCGCGGGCACGCCCGTCGCCATCAACGTGGACGGGCTCGAGCACAAGCGGCGGAAGTGGAACTGGCTGGGGAAGAACTACTACCGCGTGGCCGAGCGCCTGTCGGTCTGGCTGCCGAACGAGACGGTGACGGACGCGCGCGTCATACAGGAGTACTACCTCGCCAAGTACGGCGCGCGCTCGACGATGATCGCCTACGGCGCGGAGGTCGAGCGGCGCACCGACCGGCAGGCCGTCACCCGCTGGGGCGTCGAGCCGAACCGCTACGTCCTCTACGTCTCGCGCCTCGAGCCGGAGAACAACGCCGAGATGGTCATCGAGGCGTTCCGCCGCGTGCGCACGCCGCAGAAGCTCCTCGTCGTCGGCGACGCGCCCTACGCGCACGAGTACATCGCCAAGCTGCGCTCGCTCGCGCGCCGCGACCGCCGCATCGTCTTCACGGGCTTCGTCTTCGGCGACGCCTACCGCACGCTCCAGCAGAACGCCTACTGCTACGTCCACGCCACCGAGGTCGGCGGCACGCACCCGGCGCTCCTCGAAGCGATGGGCTACGGCAACTGCGTGCTCACGCTCGCCACGCCCGAGAACGTCGAGGTGACGGGCGAGGCCGCCATCCACTACCGCGACGCGCAGGACCTCGCCGTGCAGCTCCAGCGCGTCCTGCGCGGCGGCGCCGTGGTCAACCAGTACCGGCAGCGCGCGCAGGCGCGCATCCGCGAGCGCTACGACTGGGAGCACGTCGTCGTCGAGTACGAGCGCCTCTTCGCACGGATGGCGGGGGTGGAGCCGCCCGCGCCCGCCTTCGCCGCCGCCGCCGGCCCGCAGCCCGCGACCGCCGACTCCGCGCAGGACGAGACGGTGTTGAAGAAGGGCTGAAGAAGGGCAAGGCGGGGGCCCTCCCGCACGGCCGGGCCTCCGCCGACCGCTTTAGAATTTAATCGCCTTGACGTCGGCCGGCTTGGCGAAGAGCGAGTCGGGGACGGGCTGGTTGAACTCCACCTTGTCGTAGTTGACGCGGCTCGTCTGCACGCCGGCGCGGTAGTGGTCGATGACGAAGGGGGTGCGCACCGCGCCGACCGAGATGAACTGCGCGTAGCGGTCCTCCTCCTCGACCGTCTCGCCCTCGGCGTTCTGCCTCTTGTAGACGACCTTCGAGGGCAGCCCCTCGCGCGCGTCGAACTCGAACTCGGCCTCGAAGCCGTCCGGGTAGGAGAGTCGCACGACCTCGTTGCGGCGCGCGAGCCCCGCCTCGCGCCGCCCGACGTAGGCGAGCGACGCGCCCTCCGCGCGCCACCACCCGCGCAGCACGTTGTCCACGCTCGTGCGCATCGCCGTGCGGAAGTCGGCCGCCTGCTCGGGCGTCACGTCCGTGAGCTGCTTCTTCTTGGCCTCGAAGAGCCAGCCCGTCTCGCCCGTGTTGACCTGGACGGAGCGGACGCCCGCGCCCTTGAACTCCGTCCGCTCGCGGTCGGGGTGGGCCATGTAGTCGCGGAAGGAGACGGGCAGCCCGCCCACGCCCTCGCGGAACTGCGTGAAGTACCCCTGCGAGACGGCCGTGCGCACGCCGAGGTAGGCCGGCCCGCCCAGCGCCTCGACCGCGCGGGCGAGGACGGCCTGGGCCTTCTCGTCAACCTTCCCGGCCCGGGCCTTCGGCGCGTCCGCCTTCGGCTTCGCGCCGTCCTGCGCGCGCGCCGCGGGGCAGTTGAAAAGTGAGAGCGCCGCGAGGCAGGCCGGCGCGAAAAGGTAGAGCGTCTTTCTCATGCGGATTTTTATAAATGCTCCGGGGCGGGGAAGGCAAACGCCGCCGCGCGTCCGGCCGCGGGCGTAGCTGGTACACTGGACGCGCCCGGCGCTTTTCAAACTTTTCTTCCGGAGGTTTTCTGATGGCGAGAGTCTTAGGCGTAGGCGGCATCTTCTTCAAGTCGCCGGACCCGCGGGCCCTGGGCGAGTGGTACGGGCGCTGGCTCGGCCTGCGCGTGGAGTCGTGGGGGGGCGTCGTCTTCACGCCGGACGGGATGCCGCCGGGCGGCGGCACGGTCTGGAGCCCGTTCAAGGAGACGACCGACTACTTCGCGCCCTCGGCGAAGGGCTTCATGCTCAACCTCGTCGTCGACGACCTCGACGCGGCGCTCGCGCAGGTCGCCGAGGGCGGCGCCGAGGTGTTCGGGCGGGCCGAGGAGTTCAACGGCAGGTTCGGCTGGTTCATGGACCCGGACGGGAACAAGGTGGAGCTGTGGGAGCCGGCCGCCCCGGCCGCCGCCGGCGACCAGGAAGCGCGCGGGGCCTGAGCGGGAAGGCCGGCACGTAAAGCGAGAGGGGCGCGGCCACACGGCCGCGCCCCTCTCGGCGTCTGGCGTCTCGGAGAGACGGCTTAAGCCTCGGCTTTGACGACGACCTCGTCGCCCTCGACGTCGGCGAGGAAGTTGGAAGCCTCCTTCCACATCGCGGTGATGGGGAGCTTGACCTTCTCGTCGATGTGGCGCTTGAGGAAGCGCGCGCCGTAGGCCGGGCTGTAGCCCTTCTGCGTGAGCAGGTCGAGCGCGGCCGGGGTCACGCGGCAGTCCTTGCCCTGCGACTCCATCTGGCGGCAGAGCTTGCCGGTGTAAATCTTGGCGATGTCGCGCACCTCGTCCATCGTCAGCGGGGAGAAGACGACGATCTCGTCGATGCGGTTGCGGAACTCGGGCGAGAAGCGGTTCTCGGCCGCCTTCATCACGTCGCCCCGGATGGCCTTCATGTCGCCCAGCGTCTTGGTGCCGAACCCGAAGGGCTTCTCGTACTTCTTGAAGTTCTCGGAGCCGAGGTTCGACGTCATGATGATGATGGCGTCCGAGAGGTAGACCTTCTTGCCGCGCCCGTCCGTCAGCCAGCCCTCGTCGAAGGCTTGCAGGAACAGGTTCATCAGCGTCGGGCTCGCCTTCTCGACCTCGTCGAGCAGCAGCACCGTGTAAGGGTTCTCGCGGAGCTGTTCGGTCAGGACGCCGCCGCGCTCGCTGCCGACGATGCCGCGCGGCATGCCGATCAGCTTCTCGATGCCGATGGTGCCGTCCTGGTACTCGGACATGTCGATGCGCACCATCTTCTCCTCGTCGCCGAACATGAACTCGGCGACGGCCTTCGCCAGC
>DASVTS010000169.1:0-24515 GCA_036387455.1 Pyrinomonadaceae bacterium
GCAGAGTGCAGAATGAGAGGCGGCCTGTCTTTCATTCTGCACTCTGCACTCTGACTTCCGCACTTCCGGAAATCGCTTGCCTCCAGTCCACCTCGTAGATGGGGACGGGCTGGACGCGGTTCTTGACGGTGATGGGCGGGCGCGGGCGGAAGTCGCAGCCGGCGCCGGCGGCCGCGCGCGCCGTGGCGTCGCTCAGGATGATCTGGCCGGCCGAGGCGTTCTGCTCCAGCCGCGCCGCGAGGTTGACCGTGTCGCCGATGGCCGTGTACTCGGAGCGCCGCTCCGAGCCGATGTAGCCGACGGTGGCGACGCCGGTGTGGAGCCCGACGCCGATGGCGATTTCGGCGAGCCCCTCGGCGCGGAGCTGCGCGTTAATCTCCTCCATCCCGCGCTGCATGGCGACTGCGGCGGAGACCGCGTTGCAGGCGTCCTCGGGCGTCGCGGCCGGCGCGCCGAAGAGCGCCATCAGGCCGTCGCCGAGGTACTTGTCGAGCGTGCCGCCGTGCCCGAAGACGATGTCCGACATCGCCGTGAAGTAGTTGTTCAGGAGCTGGACGATGCGGTCGGGCGCCGCGTTCTCCGAGAGCCGCGTGAAGCCGCGGATGTCGGCGAAGAGCACGGTCACGGTCTGGTTGACGCCGCCGAGCTTGAACGAGTCGGGGTTCTCTAAGATTTGCTGGACGACGTACTCTGGCAGGAAGCGGCTGTAGTTGGCGCGCGCCACCTCCTCGCGCGCGAGCCGCGCGTGGGCGCGCGCGTTCTCGACCGCGACGGCCGTCTGCGCGGCCACCGCCGAGACGAGTTCGAGGTCGTCGCGCGTGAACGAGGTGAAGGGGTCGAGCCGGTCGGCGTAGAGCGCGCCGTGGACGCGCGTGTCGGCGATGAGCGGCGCGCAGATGGTCGAGTGGACGCCCTGCGCGACGATGGAGTGGACGCCCGCGAACTCCATGTCGGCGGCCGCGTCCTGCGAGAGGAGCGCCTGCCGCTCGCGCATCACCTTGCGGGTGATGGTGCGGCCGATGGGCTGCTTGCGCGCGTGCGCGGCGCGCGCCTCGTCGCGCACCCGCATGGCGACGACGACGAGGTCGTGCTCGCCGTCGCGGTTCTCGTCGCGCTCGTCGCGCAGCAGCGCCACGACGCGGTCGGCGGGCGTCGCGCTGAAGATGACCTCGCACGCCTTCTCGAAAATCGGGTCGAGGTCGAAGACCGAGCCGAGCGTCTTCGACATGTCGTAGAGCAGGGCGAGAATCCGCGCCTTGCCGCGCAGCTCCTCCAGCTCGGCGCTCGCGGCGGCGGCCGTGGCGGCGGCGCGCTCGGTCGTGGCCGGGCCCGACGAGGAGCGGGCGCCGAGCGCGGCGCGGATGACGTCGTTGGCCGAGACGAGCAGCTGCGTGTGGCCGAGCGGCTTGTCCTCGAAGCGCGCCTCGGGCTCCGCGGCCTTCCGCTCGTCGGAGAGGTCGAGGCGGAGGCGGCTGGCGCCGATCTGCACGAGGTCGCCGTCGCGCAGGGGGTGTTCGAGCCGCTGCTCGCCGTTGACGAAGACGTGGTTGGCCGAGAGCTTGCCGTCCACGCTCCCGTCCACGAGGACGTAGGCGCCGCTGCGGAAACGGACGTGGGCGTGGTAGCGCGAGGCGCGCGGGTCGTTGAGGACGACGCGGTTGTCCGGCGCGCGCCCGATGGTGCAGACGCCCTGCGGGGAGAGGGGCAGTTGCCAGGCCCGTCCGCCCGCGTCCGTGATGTGCAGAAGAGCCATGCTCGCGAGACCTTTTAAGAGGAGAACGCCGAAGCGAAATTCTACATGCAAAGCTCCGCGGGTGACAATGGAAGGGGGCTGGGGGCCGTGGGACAGTGGACAGTCGGCGCGGCTTTCTGGTCGCGCGCCTTCGTCAAGGGTGGTCGCCGCGGCCTCCCCCGTCCCCGACCCGCGTTTGTTAAGACCCGCGTAACCTCTCGTTCGGGAATGTGTGGTATACGGTTCATGGCGCGCGCCGCCGGCGCCGCCGCTTTCACCAATTGACATCAAAGATTCTGGGACTCTTCACGGAAAGGACGAACTACATGCGCCAGATGATTCTCCGCGCGGCCGCGCTGTGCGCGCTCGTCGCCGCGCACGCCGCCGCCGCGCAAGCGCAGGCGGCCCCGGCCGCCGACGCCGCGCCGCCCGCGGGCGCGAACGCGGCGGCGGCGTCGCAGCGGCAGGGAAAGCCGGCCGGCGGCCTCTTCGCGCTCGACGACGTGCAGCGCCAACTGCGCGAGCAGCGCGAGGAGATAGAGGCGTTGCGCGCCGCCGTCCGCGAGCAGTCGCGGCTGATAGGCGAGCTGCGCTCGCGCGTCGAGGACACGGAGCGGGCGACGGCGACGGCGGCGGCGCTGACCGGCGGCGGCGCGGCCGCCGTGCGCGCCGCCGCCTACGCGCCCGCCGCCGCCGCGCAGGACACGCCGGGCAAAGACGCGGCGCAGGGCTTCGAGGGCCGGTTGACGCGCGCCGAGGAGCAGGCCAAGAAGACGAGCGAGGCGGTCGCCCGGCAGCTAGGCAACATGACCTTCGGCGGCGACCTCCGCTTCCGCTACGAGTCGCTCCTCAACCAGCAGAACG
Organism: Pyrinomonadaceae bacterium; assembly: GCA_036387455.1. Lineage (GTDB taxonomy): Bacteria > Acidobacteriota > Blastocatellia > Pyrinomonadales > Pyrinomonadaceae > QHXN01. The sequence goes on from DASVTS010000169.1 coordinate 2,597, forward strand.
CCGTGGCGAACCCCGACAACGCGGGCGCGCTCGGCAACCCGCTCAGCCCCCGCCACCGCCTCCGCCTGCGCGCGCGCTTCGGCGTGCGGGGCCGGGTCAACGAGGAGTTCGAGTGGGGCATCCGGCTCTCCACGGGCAGCTACCCCGACGTTATCTCGGCGAACCAGTCGCTCACGGACTTCTACTCGCGCAAGCCCTTCGGGCTCGACCATGCTTACATCACCTACCGCCCGAAGGCGCTCCCCGGCTTCGCCGTGCAGGGCGGCAAGTTCGACGCCTCCTGGACGCGCACCGAGCTGACCTGGGACAACGACATCTCGGCCGAGGGCCTGACGGAGACCTACGAGCGCAAGTTCAAGAAGTCGGCCTTCAAGAGCTTCGCGCTCCAGGCGTGGCAGCTCCCGCTGCTCGACCGCAACTCGGCCTTCGTCCTCGGCGCGGACGGCCGCGTGGACCTCGAAGCGTCGGGGCGCGCGGGCCGCGACCTCGCGCTCTTCGGCGCGCAGGCGCGCACCGAGTTCGCGCCGTGGAAGAAAGCCTCGCTCAAGCTCTCGGCCGCGGACCTCTACTGGGCCGGGACGCAGTTCATCACGCCCGCGCAGTTCTTCGGCCCGAACGTCCAGTTCCCCGTCACCGTCGTCATCCCCGCCGCGGGGACGACCCCGGCGCGCGCCGTCACGACGCAGGTCTCCATCCCGCGCGACATGCTCGTCACGGGCAACGCCAACCTCGGCTTCTCGACGGCGACCTCGAACGCGGTCAACCGCGACGGCCGCCTCTCGTCCGGCTTCAACATGGTGGACCTCATCGCGCGCCTCGACCTGACGCACAGCGCGCGCTGGCCCGTCATGCTGCTCCTCGACTTCGTGACCAACACGCAGACGCACGACGTGGTGACGGCCGGCCCCGGGGGCGCCGACCTGCTGCTGCGCAACAACGAGGGGCAGGGCTACTGGGCCGAGGCGCAGGTCGGCAAGGACGTGCTGCGCCTCGGCGTTGACCGCATCGCGCGCGGCGACATGGTCTTCAACTACACCTTCATGCGCGTCGAGAAGGACGCCGTGCTGACGCCCTTCAACTTCGGCGACGTCGGGCAGCAGTCGGACATGCGAGCGCACCGCTTCGTCGCGGCCTACGCCGTAGACCCGCGCGTCACGCTCTCCTTCACCGGGCTGTTCACGCAGCGGCCCAACGGCCTGCTCGGCGTCTTCGGCCAGACGCCGCCCGGCTCGCTCAACCGCACGCTCTCGCGCATACAGCTCGACACCATCCTCCGCTTCTGAAGATACTGCGCTGTCGGACAAGGAAAATAGAGTTAGAATTCGCGCCGACGCCGAACCCGGCCCGCCCGCGCGGGCCGGCGCCCCCGGCCGAAAGGAGGCCCGGATATGCCGACCAGAACGCTTCTCTTCCTCGCCCTTCTGCTCTCGGCCGCGCCCCTCCGCGCAGGCCAGTCGCCCGCCCCGCAGGGCGCCCCCGCACAAAAGGATGGGGCCGGCGCCGCGCAGCAGCCGGGCGACGCGCCTCGTCAGGAGACGGCCGAGGCCGAGGCCGAGCAGCGGCGCGGGGCGCTCGTCGCGGAGCTGCGCGCGCTCGAAGCGGAGTCGAAGGAGCTTCTGAAGCCGGTGGACGCGGCCTCCGCGCGGGCCGAGATAGGCGCCGCCGCGTGGGCGCTCGACCGCGAGTGGGCCAAGTCGCTCCTGCGCGAAGCGCTCGCCCTCACCTTCCCCGCCGAGGTCTACCGCGCGCCCCTGCGCGACCGCCCCGTCGGCGCGGCGCTCCAGCCGCCGACGCCCGAGGACGGCGCGCGCGGGCGCGTCCGCCGCCGCGTCTTCGAGGTCGCCGCGCGCGACCGCGAGTTCGCGCGCGAGCTGAGCGGGACGGCCGCGCGCGAGCTGGGCAAGGTCGAGGAGGTCGAGCGCGAGACCGCTCTGGCCGTGGCCGCCGTCGCCGAGGGGCGACTCGAAGAGGCGGGCGAACTCATCCTCGACGCGGCCGAGGCCGAGCCGACGCTCATCAACATCGGCGACGCCATCAACCGGGTGGCCCAGCGCGACCGCGCCGCCGCCGACCGCCTCGCCCTCGCCTACATCGAGCGCCTGCGCCGGCTCCCGCTCTCGGTCTTCACCGAGCGCAACCACACCTCGATCCGCGTGCCGCTCAGCTTCGCCTGGATGATGCAGCCCGACAGCCACCCCTTCGGGGGCGACGGCCCGCCGCCGCCCCCGCCCGGGCGCGAGGTCGTCCGCGCCTACGTCGCCTTCGTCGCGGACACCATGACGCGCATCGAGCAGGCGGGCGGCGACCTCTCGCGGATGCACGTCTTCATCCCCACCGTCTGGCCGCACATGCTGAAATACGCGCCCGAGTACGCCGGGCAGCTCTCGGCGCTTGAGCGCGCCAGCCGGCGCCCGGGCCAGCCGCCGACGCCGCTCCGCAGCTTCGCCGAAATCAAGGCGGCCTACGGCGGCAGGTACGAGGAGCGCCTGAAAATAGCGCGGCAGACGAAAGACCCGCTCGACCTTGAGGTGAGCGCCTCGTCGGCGATGACCCGGAAGGAGTTCGAGGAGGCGCGCAAGCTCGTCGGCATGATGAAGGACGGCGAGACGAAGACGCAGCTCGCCGAGCAGGTCAACATGAAGGAGTCGCTCCACCTGCTCGGCGCGGGCGACCTCGCCGGGGCGGAGCGGCTCGCGCGGCAGTTGAACAACGTCTCGTCCATCCTGCAAGCCTACCCGCCGCTCGTCCGCCGTCTGGCGAAGGAGACGGACGCGGGCCGCGCGGCGCTGCTCGCCGACGAGGCCGCGCGCCGCCTGCGCGCCGCCGCGGAGAAGGGTAACGGCAACGACACTTTCACGCCGACGCTGCTGGCGCCGGTCGCCGGCTCGCTCCGCATCTACAGGCAGACGCGCGCGCTCGAAGCCCTGAGCGAGCTGGCGCTCGCCGTCGAGCCGGCCGCGCCGCACGTCGCGCTCGACCTGCTCGACGCGCTCGCCGAGACGGCCGCGAAGGCGCGCGTCACCTCCGAGGAGGGGAACCCGAACTTCAACCCCGAAGTCTTCGCCCGCCTCTCGGCGTTGGACGCGGGGCGCGCGCGCTCGGCCGCCGCGCGGCTCGAAGACCGCCTGCAAAGGCTCGCCGCGCTCGCGGCCGTCTGCCGCGGCGAGGCCGAGCGGCTTGAGCAGTCCGCGCCGCCCCGGCGGGCGAAGAATTAACCGCACGGGAGCGGCCGGTGAACGCGCGGCGGACGGTTTTTTTCGGGGCCCGATGCTTTTTCCGTTGCAATTTCGACAAGAAATTTGCCCCGACTTTCGGGGCGAATCCGAAACCTTGACCCGCGCGGGGGCGGCTTGTTACACTTTCGTTAGATTTTACGAACCGCCGGAGCCGCGGCGCTTATTCCCCTCAAGGGAGCCCCAACCCGACCTTGCGACGCGGCCATGTTTTTTTGCAGCACAGGAGGTGTGTGGTGGGTTTCAAAGTCGGCCAGAAAGTTGTCTACCCCAATCATGGCATCGGCACCATCGAACGCATAGAGCAAAAGCAGATAGGAGCGACGTCGCTTCCCTTCTATACGCTCCGCCTAGCCCAGACCAACTCGGTCGTCCTCGTCCCGGTCGCTAACGCCGGCGAAGTCGGCCTCCGTTCCCCCATCACCTCGGGCGAGTGCGAGATGCTCCTCAAGCACCTCTCCGACGACTTCCGCGGCGCCGCCAACGACTGGAAGGACCGCTTCAAGGACTTCTCCGACAAGATGCGCACCGGCGACGTCTTCGAGGTCGCCGAGGTGCTGAAGAACCTGACCTACCTGAGCCACCTCAAGCCGCTCTCCTTCCGCGAGCAGCGGATGCTGGAGAGGGCGCGCTACCTGGTCGTCTCGGAACTCGCCGCCGTCTGCCGCCAGCCCGAGTGCAACGTCGAGCCCCGCGTCACCGAGGCGCTCGCGCGCGCCTGCGCGCGTCACGAACGCCGCCCCGCGCGCGCCCGCGTCGCCGCCGGGGCCGTCGCCGGCCACTAAAAGGCAACACACCACACGCCGCCGACCTTCCCCGCGGGAACGACTCCCCCGCGGCGGGCACGCCTCCGCACGCCCTCGAAGGAAGTAGACAGTAGTCAGTAGATGAAAAAAGCGGCGCGCCCGGCCGAAGGCTGAGACGCGCCGCTCTGTTTTCTACTGCCTGCCGCCTTCCGCCTACTGCCTTACCAGACCTGGCAGCGCTCCTTGTCGGGGCGCACCATCGCGTCGCCGGCCTTGCACTGGAAGGCGGCGGCGAACTGCGGCATGTTCGAGAGCGGGCCGTTGACGCGGAAGCGGCCCAAGGGGTGCGGGTCGGACTGCGTGACGAGGCGGGCGAACTCGGGCGTGTCCTTCGACGCCCAGACCTGCGCCCAGCCGAGGAAGAAGCGCTGCTCGGGCGTGAAGCCGTCGATGTTCTCGCGCTTCTTGCCTTCGAGCGACTTCTGGAACGCCTCGTAGGCCACGGTCAGGCCGCCGAGGTCGGCGATGGACTCGCCCGAGACGAGCTTGCCCACGACGTTCAGGCCCGGCTCGACCTGGAAGGCCGAGAACTGGCTGGAGACGCACTCGCCGCGCGTCTGGAAGTTCTTCAGGTCGGCGGGCGTCCACCAGTCCTTGAGGTTCCCTTGCAGGTCGAACTTCGCGCCCTGGTCGTCGAAGCCGTGCGTTATCTCGTGGCCGATGACGGCGCCGATGGCGCCGTAGTTGATGGCGTCGTCGGCGTCGGGGTTGAAGAAGGGCGGCTGGAGGATGCCGGCCGGGAAGACGATCTCGTTCATCAGCCAGTTGTTGTAGGCGTTGACGGTCGGCGGCGTCATGCCCCACTCGGCGCGGTCGACGGGCTTGCCTATCTTGGCGAGGTCGCGCGCCTGCGCGAACTCGCTGGCGCGGATGACGTTCGCCGCGTAGGAGTCGCGCGTCACGTTCAGGCGCGAGTAGTCGATCCACTTGTCGGGGTAGCCGATCTTCTGCTTGAAGGCGGCGAGCTTGGCGATGGCGGCCTTGCGCGTCTCGTCGCTCATCCAGTCGGCCTTCTCGACGCGCCCGCGGAAGGCGGCGAGGAGGTTGTTAATCATCGCCTGCATCCGCGCCTTCGACTCGGGCGTGAACGCGCGCGCGACGTAGACCTGACCCAGAGCCTCGCCGAGGTTGGCGTCGGTCGCGGAGACGCAGCGGCGCCACGTCGGGTGCTGCTCCTTGCGCCCCGAAAGCGTCTTGCCGAAGAAGTTGAAGTTCTCGGTCTCGAACTTCGAGGAGAGCGCGTCGGCCGCGGCGTGCGTGAGGTGCCAGCGGAGGTAGGTCTTCCAGTCGGCGACGGGCACCTCGGTCAGCATCTTGTCGGCGGCCTGGAAGAACTCGGGGTGCGCGACGTTAATCGAGATGTCCTTCGGCAGCCCGAGGCCGGCGAAGTAGTCGCCCCACGAGAAGTTCGGCGTGAGCTTGGCGAGTTCGGCCGCGCCCATGACGTGGTACTGGGTCGAGAAGTCGCGGAGCGCGACGGGGTCGCGCGAGGCGCCGGCGAGCCGGGTCTCGATGCCCATCACGGTCTGCGCGTTCTTCGCCGCCTGCTCGGGCGCGTCGCCGAGGAGCTGGAAGACGTTCGTCACGTGCTGGACGAAGTCGGCGCGCAGCTTGACCGACTTCTCGTCGGTCTTCGTGTAGTAATCCTTGTTCGGCAGGGAGAGGCCGCCCTGCCCGGCGAAGCCCATCACCATCGAGCTGTTCTTGAGGTCGGGCAGCGAGCCGAAGCCGAAGAGCGCGGGCAGCCCCGCCTTGTGGAACTCGGTGACGAGGGCGCCGAGGCTCTTGACGTCGGAGACCTTGTCGATGCGGGCGAGGTAGGGCGTCAGGGGCTTGGCGCCCTCGGCCTCGCGCTTCGTCTCGTCCATGCAGGTGGCGTAGAAGTCGCCGACCTTCTGGTCCACGGAGCCGGGCTTGGCGCCGGTCTTCTTCGCGGACTCGTCGAGAATCTCGCGGAGCGTCTTGCGGTTGTTCTCGGCGAGCATGACGAAGCTGCCCCAGGACGGGTAGGCGCCGGGGATTTCGGTCGTCTTCAGCCAGCCGCCGTTGGCGTACTGGTAGAAGTCGTTGCAGGCGGCGGCCGTCTCGTCCATGCGCGCCTTGTCGAAGCCGCGGCCGTTCTTGCCGCCGGTCTGCGCGAGCGCCGCCAGGGCCAGGACGCACGCGGCGAGTCCGGCCGTGACGGCGCGGAAGTTAAAAAAACGCATAAGCAGGCTCCTTGTCTCTCTCTAGCTTGAAGTCGAACGGGGGCTCTCACCCGAAGACGGATTTTTCCGGTGTGGGGTTTGAGCCAGTTAATACGCGCGCGGCGGGCGCGGGTTTCAAGGGGAGGGTGAAAGGGGCCGCCGGCCGCGCAGTTTTTACGGGTGATTCTAGCGGACGGTTTCCGCGCCGCGGGGGATTTGTGACGAGCCGCCCGCCCCCCGTGCCGGGCGGGACGAAAGCAAGGACGAAGGCGGAAGGATGAAGGACGAAAGGGGGCAGCGTCCTTTTCATCCTTCATCCTTCCGCCTTCGTCCTTTCATTTCCCGTGCAGCTTCTTCCACGCCTCGGCGTAGCGGGCGGCGCGGGGGTTCTGCTCGTTCCAGCGGGGCTCCTGCGCCGAGTCGGCGAGGAGGAGGGCGCCGCGGCCGACGGCGCGCACGACGCGCGTCATGTTGTCGTAGTCAACCTTCTCCCAGTGGTCGCCGGCGGCGTGGTAGTCGGGGAACTCGAAGGCGACGCCCGCGGTGTGCGCGGGGACGCCCACGTCGGCGAGCGGCTGGTTGTCGCTGCGCGAGAAGTAGGCGTCCGACTTCGTCGGGTGCCTGTAGACGCGCACGCCCTCGGCCTCGCCCGCGCGCAGGAGGGCGGCGCCCACGTCCGAGTAGTCGAAGCCCGTGACGGCGAGCGTGCCGACCTGCGGCCCCTCGCTGTCGTCGGTGCGCCCGACCTGCTCCATGTTCACCTGCGCGACCGTCTTCTGGAGCGGCACGAGCGGGTGGCCGCCGTAGTAGCGCGAGCCGACGAGCCCCAGCTCCTCCCCGAAGAAGGTCAGGAACAGAATCGAGCGCCGCGGGCGCGGCGTCAGCTTCGAGAGCGCCGACGCCAGCTCGATGACGCCCACGGTGCCCGAGCCGTCGTCGTTCGCGCCGTTGTTGACGCAATCCTCCTTCGACGCGTCGCAGCCCTCGCGCACGCCGATGTGGTCGTAGTGCGCCGAGACGACGACGTAAGTGTCTTTGAGCGCGGGGTCGGAGCCGCGCAGGATGCCGGCGACGTTGCGCACCTTCGCCTCGACCGCCTCGGGCGTGAGCCGCGAAAGTGCGCGGCGCGAGGTGGCCGCGTCCCCGAGCCTCACGGTCTGGAAGTAGCCTTCGTCGCCGGCCGGCTCAAGCCCCGCGCGGCGGAACTGCGCGGCGATGTACTCGGCGGCGAGGTCGAGCCCGCGCGAGGGCGTCCGCCGCCCTTCGAGCGCGTCCGAGGAGAGGAAGGAGAGGTGGCCGCGCATGCTCTCGGCCGAGACCTGCCCGAGCGCCGCGCGCCAGCCCGCCGGGTCGGCCTGCCCGCGCGCACGGCCCTGAGGCCGCCGGCCCTGCGCCCGCGGCCCGACCACCCGGCCCCGCGTCTGCGCCACGCCCGCGCCCGGCGCGAGGCTCAACAGGAGGGCGAGCGCCAGCGACGTTCTCGCCGCGCCGCCCCCGCTCAAGTTCTTCAGGGCCGCGCGCCGCCGCGTCATTCGACCCTCACGCCGCGCCAGAAGGCGACGCGGTCCGTAATCTCTTTCGCCGCGTCCTTCGGCGCGGGGTAGTACCACGCCGCGTCCCTGTTCACCTCGCCGCCCACCACGACGTCGTAGTAGCTCGCCTCGCCCTTCCACGGGCAGGTCGTGTGCGTCCCGCTCTCGCGGAAGTGTTCGCGGTTAATCGAGTCGGCCGGGAAGTACTGGTTCCCCTCGACGACGACCGTCTCGTCGCTCTCCGCCAGCACCTCGCCCTTCCAGGTCGCTTTCATCATCTCACCTCCTCGTAACGTCTTCACCCGCGCGTGAGCTGGCGGTACTTGATGCGGTGGGGCTGCGTGGCGTCTTCGCCGAGGCGCGCGCGCTTGTCCTCTTCGTACTCGCTGAAGTTGCCCTCGAACCAGAAGACACGGCTTTCCCCCTCGAAGGCGAGGATGTGCGTGCTGATGCGGTCGAGGAACCAGCGGTCGTGGCTGATGACGACGGCGCAGCCGGGGAAGTTCTCCAAAGCCTCTTCGAGCGCGCGCATGGTGTTGACGTCGAGGTCGTTCGTCGGCTCGTCGAGGAGGAGGACGTTGGCGCCCTCCTTCAGCATCTTGGCGAGGTGGACGCGGTTGCGCTCGCCGCCGGAGAGCGCGCCGACCTTCTTCTGCTGGTCGGAGCCGGAGAAGTTGAAGCGGCCGACGTAGGCGCGCGAGTTGACCTCGCGCGCGCCGAGCTTGATGGTGTCCGACCCGCCCGAAATCTCCTCCCAGATGGTCTTCTCGGCGTCGAGCGTGCGCGACTGGTCGACGTAGCCGAGCTGGACGGTCTCGCCGACGCGTATCTGGCCGGCGTCGGGCTGCTCCTCGCCCGTCACCATGCGGAAGAGCGTCGTCTTGCCCGCGCCGTTCGGGCCGATGACGCCGACGATGCCGCCCGGCGGGAGCTTGAATGTCATCCCCTCGACGAGCAGGCGGTCGCCGTAACCCTTCGAGACGGCGTCGGCCTCGATGACGACCGCGCCGAGGCGCGGCCCCGGCGGGATGTAAATCTCAAGCTCGCGCGCGCGCTGCTCGCCGGCTTGCGCGAGCAGGGCCTCGTAGGAGTTGATGCGCGCCTTGGACTTGGCGTGGCGCGCCCTCGGCGCCATGCGTATCCATTCCAGCTCGCGCTCCAGCGTCCTCTGCCGCTCGCTCTCCTGCTTCTCCTCCCGCCGCAGGCGCTCCTGCTTCTGTTCGAGCCACGAGGTGTAGTTGCCCTTCCAGGGGATGCCCTCGCCGCGGTCGAGTTCGAGAATCCACCCGGCCACGTTGTCGAGGAAGTAGCGGTCGTGCGTGACGGCGATGACGGTGCCGGCGTACTGCTGCAAGTGCTGTTCGAGCCACGCGACCGACTCGGCGTCGAGGTGGTTGGTCGGCTCGTCCAGGAGGAGGATGTCGGGCTTCATCAGCAGCAGGCGGCAGAGCGCGACGCGGCGGCGCTCGCCGCCCGAGAGCACCTTCACGGGCGTCTCGCCCGGCGGGCACCGCAGCGCGTCCATCGCCATCTCAAGGCGCGAGTCGAGGTCCCACGCGTCGAGCGCGTCGAGGCGCTCCTGCACCTCGCCCTGCCGCGCGAGGAGCTTATCCATCTCGCCGTCCGACAGCTCCTCGCCGAAGCGCGCGTTAATCTCGTCGAACTCCTTGAGCAGGCCGACCGTCTCCGCGACGGCCTCCTCGATGGTCTCGCGGACGGTCTTCGACTCGTCGAGCCGCGGCTCCTGTTCGAGGTAGCCGACGGAGTAGCCGGGCGAGAGCATGGTCTCGCCCGTGTAGCCCTTGTCGGCGCCCGCGATGACGCGCAAAAGCGTCGACTTGCCCGAGCCGTTGAGGCCGATGACGCCGATTTTCGCGCCGTAAAAATACGAGAGGTAGATGTCCTTCAGGACGGCGCGCTTGTCGTAGTGGCGGCTGACGCCGACCATCGAGTAGATGATTTTGTTGGGCTGTGTGCTCATTTGAGACGTGTGAATCCTCTTCCTGAGTGTTTAAGGTTTTGGACCTACAAGGTACGACAGCCGCGGGGGAATCTCAAATGCAGTAGCCGGTAGACAGTGGGGCTTCCGTCTACCGGCTACTTGACCTCAAGGACGTTGTTGACGTTGCCGGCCTCGTCCTCGGCCGTGTCGGGGTTGGAGGGGTCGAGGAGCCAGTCGCCGTCCACGATGAACTTGTAGCGGTAGACGCCGGGGTCGAGGTCGAGGCGGCAGACCCAGCCGTCGCCCTCGCGCGCGAAGAGGAGCTGCGACTGGCTCCAGTTGTTGAAGGAGCCGGAGAGGACGACGACCGAGGCGTCGGGGTAGCCCCTGAGGCGGAAGGTCGTGTTGCCCTTGAGGCTCGGCGGGGGCAGCTCGACGCGACGCGCCGTGTAGGGCTCGCCCTCGTAGAAGAAGGTGAGTGACGTGACGCGCCCCTCGTCGTCGCGGCCGAAGCTGACGGGCCGGCCCTCCAGCTCGTCCGTGAAGGCGGCCCGGCGCGCGCGCGACAGCCTGCGCTTCTTCGCCTGCGAGGGCTTCAGCCACAGCTCGCCGCCCTCCCACGTCACGTCGAGCGTCGAGACGGGAATCAGCCCCACCTCCAGCTCGTACCGCCCCGCGTACTCCTTGAGCGCCGGGGCGGCCGCCTTCGGCTTCTGCCCCGCCTCGGGCTTGGCGCCCGCCTGCGCCCGCCCCGCGGCCGCCGCGCACGCGGCCGCGAGGTGGAGCGCGAAGACGAAGGTGAGCGCCCGGCGCGCCGGATTCTTTAACATCGTCTTCAGTACTGCCAGTTGACGTTGACGAAGCCGACGCCGCTGGTCGGGACGGTGTAGGTGTGGTTGGCGCCGGCCTCCCAGGTGACGGCCCCGGCGGCGGCGATCTTGATGAACTTGAACTGGATGGTCTGGCCGGCGGGGACGCTGACGTTCAGGAACCAGTTCGGGTAGTTGGGCGTGAGCATCGGCCCGACCGCCGCGTCCCACGTCGTCGCCCAGTTGCTCAGCTCGACGGTGTTGCCCGTCAGGAAGATGTAGTCGCCCGTCACGGTCGGCGAGGCGTTGTAGACGGTGAAGGTGACGGGGATGAGCTTCGCCGCGAGCACCGTGAACTGGATGCCGTTCGAGACTTGGCCGGCGGAGTTAGTCACCGTCACCTGGTAACTCCCCTGCGCCGCCGCCGGCACGGTGGCGACGACCTGCGTCGCGGACCAGGAGTTGACCACGGCCGTCGTCGTCCCGAACTTCACACTCCCTTGCGTCGTCCCGAAGTTCTTGCCGCCGATGGTGACGCGCACGCCGGGCTGCGCGGAGACGGGGCCGACGGAGCCGACCTGCGGGAAGCCGCCCGCCTCGGTCGCCTGCCAGACGGCGACGCTGCCCGCGGGCAGCGAGAAGGCCGCGACGGGGTTGTTGCCCCCCGTCCCCGACGTGACGTTGATGTTGACGCCCGAGAGCAGCCCCGTCAGGTAGTCGTTGTAGGTGCCGGCGGGCAGGCTGGTGTTCAGGCCCGTGACGTTCGCCGCCGCGGCGCCCTTGTTGATGGCGACGAGGACGACGTTGCCGTAGAACTTCCGCTCGTAGACGTACACGTCGTTGCTCACCCAGCGCTGCTGGTGCGAGCCGTAGGGGACGGCCGTGTTGTTGCGCCGCAGGGCCGAGAGGCGGTTCGTCAGCGTGTAGGCGGTCGTCGTGGTGCTGAAGGAGTTCATCATCGGGCGGTTGTACGGGTCGCCGCCGCCGGAGGTGTTGTTGACGAGGTACTGCTCGGTGCCGTAGTAGATGCAGGGGATGCCGCGCTGGGTGAGGATGAAGGCGAGCGCCTGGTGCAGGCGCGTCTGGCTGCTGTTGACCGTGGGGAAGCGCGTCATGTCGTGGTTGTCGATGAAGGTGACGAGGTCTTCGTCCCACGTGAAGTTCGACGCCTCGGCCGTGAGGACGTTCTCTATCTCCGAGAAGCCGGCGCCCCCGCCGAAGACGTTCCGGATGGCCGTGTTGAGCGGGAAGTCGAGCATCGAGATGCCGCTCTTGTTGGCGTACTTGTAGGAGTCGCGGTAGAGCGGGTCGCCAGTCCCCGTCTGATACCACTCGCCGAAGAGGAAGCTGTCCTTGTAGGTGTAAATCGAGTTGGCGAGCGAGTACTGCCAGCCCCAGGTGATGTGCTTGATGGCGTCGATGCGGAAGCCGTCCACGCCGTGATCCTGGAAGAGCTTGGCCGACGCCTTGACGTAGGCGTCCACGGTGGCGTGCTCCTGGTTGAGGTCGGCGAGGTTGAAGAGCGTGTAGTACTGAACCTGGTAGCGGTCGTCCCAGTTCGAGATGTTGCCGTTGTGGTGGAAGTAGCCGTTGGTGTCGTTCGAGTAGTTGCCGACGAACGTCCCGTTGTCGTAGAAGGCGCCGAACTCGCCCGCGTTGTCCTGCGTCGTGTGGTTGGGCGCGAAGTCGACGATGACCTTGATGCCGTTCTGGTGCGCGGCCGTGACGAGGTTGTCGAAGGCCGTCCAGGTGTTCGTGGAGTCGCCCGAGTGCTCCTCTATGCGCTTGAAGTCGCGCCCCTGGTAGCCGTGATACGAGGCCGTCGGGTTGCCGCTGCCGTCGGGGATGTTGGCGTTGAGGTTGTCCACGGGCGGCGAAATCCAGATGGCGGTGACGCCGAGGCCCGCGAGGTAGGACATCTTCTGCTGGATGCCCTGGAGGTCGCCGCCCCAGTAGGCGCGCCAGTTCGTCTTCGTCGAGTCGTAGAGCCCCGAAGACTGCGGCGGGTTGTTGTTGCCGGTCGAGCCGTCGAAGAAGCGGTCGGTGATGATCTGGTAGACGACCTCGCGCTTGAAGTCTGCGGCGAGGGCGGCCGGGGCGAGGGCGAGGGCGAGCGTGAAGAGGGCGCCGGCGAAGGCGGCGGCCTTCCTCGTGGGCGTGCTGGGCATGACGGGACTAACCTCCTTGCGGTCGAAAGGGACGAAGGGGCGGCGCCCGGGCGAAGCGGCGACGCGCGGCGAGGTTCTCGGCTCTCAAGCTCCGAGGGGGCGGACGGTGAAGCTCGTTTCGGCGGGCCGGAGTATAGCTCGGGGGGCCGGAAAGGTGAAGGGGGAGGAGGAGGAGTAGACAGTAGTCAGAAGTCAGTAGACGGCAGTAAAAACGAGGGCGGCGCGTCACGGCCGTGAGCCGGGCGCGCCGCCTGTCTTTCTACCGTCTACTTCCCCCTACTGTGCCGGCCGCTTGTACTTGTCGATGAGCTGCTGCATGCCGTCGGTGGAGTTCTTGTGGCGGAACTTGTAGTAGCGCTCGAAGTCCTGGCGGAAGGCGGCGTTGGCCTGCTGGTACTGGGCGTTGCCCTCGGTGACGGCGATGGCGCGGGCGTAGGAGTCGATGACCTTGTCGAGCTGCTCCTCGACCCGCTTGAGCGCGGCGGGGCGTTCGGCGGGCGCGGCGACCTGGTACTCCTTGGCGCGCAGCTCGTACTCGTCGTTGTTCATCTCGCTGATGAGGAAGTAGACGCCGGGGTCGGTCGAGTTCAGCTCCGCCGCCTTCTCCAGCAGCGGGAGCGCCGCCCGCTTGTCGCCCGCCTTGTAGGCCAGCACGCCCGTCTCGCGGTAGAGCCCGACGAGCGCGGTCTTCCTGTACTCGGGCCAGCGCGCGGCGTCGAAGCCCGCGGGCATCTTGTCGGCTTCGAGCAGCTCGATGGCCTTGGCGCCGTACTGGCGGCCCTGCTGGATGAAGGCGTTGTTGCCCTTGATGGCCTGCGCCGAGGCGAGGATGGTCAGGTTCTGCAACGTCGAGACGTCGTCCGGGTGCTCGGCGAGCCAGCCCGTGCCGAGCTTCATCGCCTCCTCGGTCTGCCCCGTGTTGATGTAGGCGTTGAGGAGGGTGGCGTTGACCCGCTGCGCCTCGTCGGGCTGGCTGAAGATGTCCTGGTAGGTCTGCGCGAGCGAGAGCGCCTGCTGCGCGTCGGCCGCCCCGGCGATCTCGCGCGCGAGCGACTCGGCGATGCCTTTGCGCAGGCTGCTCTGCGGGTACTTCTTGACGAAGGCGGCGGCGGCCTGGAGCTTGGCGGCCGTGCCCTGCGCCTTCTCTATCTTCTGCGCCGCGTCGCGCTCGCCGCCCGAGACCTTGACCTCGGCCTGCTTGCCCTTGTCCTGCGCCGGGACCCCGAGCGCCAGCGCGCAGACGAGCGCACACGCCGAAAGAATTCTGAACTTCATCTCCTCGCTCCCCTTCCCTAGAGATTGCTGTTTACCGGCCGACTTTGCCCACCAGATTACACCAGAACGAAACATGGATGAAGCCGCCGCGGCAAAGGATGCTCCTGAGAGAGGCTAGGGGCTAGAGGCTAGTTGGCAGCGTCCGGCGGAAATAGCGCCCCGCGGCGTTAAGGGTTTTAACTAGCCCCTAGCCTCTAACCCCTAGCCTCTACGCGCGGCCCGCGACCTCGCCCGTCTGCGTGTTGACGCGGACGCGCTCGCCCTCCTTGATGAAGAGCGGGACGCGCACCTGGAGGCCGGTCTGGAGCGTGGCGGGCTTGAGGTCGCGGCCCGCGGCCGTGTCGCCTTTGACGGCCGGCTCGGTCTCGGCGACGGTCAGCTCGACGAACTGCGGGAGTTCGAGCGCGACCGCCTCGCCGTTGTACTTCAGGACCTGCACGACCAGCCCGTCGGTCAGGTAGCCGCGGTCGTCGCCGACCTGCTCGGCCGGGAGCCGGAACTGCTCGTAGGTCTCGTCGTCCATGAAGTGGAAGCCGTCGGCGTCGGCGTACATGAAGGAGGCGCCCGCGTAGGCCACGTCCGGCTCCTCGAACTTCTCGCCCGTCTTGAAGCTCTTCTCCAGCACCGCACCCGTCAGCAGGTGGCGCAGCCGCGTCCGCACCATCGTCGAGGCGCCGCGCGCCGACGGCGACGCGAACGTCACGTCCACGACCGCGTAAGGCTCGCCGTCCACCTTAATCATCATCCGCCGCTTCAGCTCGTTCGCACCCTTAAGCGCCACCGCACTCTCCCTCCGCTCTCCTTAGAATCTGACCGCACGCCCCGGAAACGCGCGCGCGGCAGGTGTCGGAACTTTCCTGCGCCGCGTAACGCCCCGCGCCCGACGGCGACGCCAAAACCTCCGGCTTTCGGCGCGAAGGCCCGCGGAACGCGCGTTGCCCTTAGTCGGCGCGGCGGGCCGCGTGCGCCCGCCTCATAAATCGAAGTAAGAAAGAAAGGCTATCATGAGAAACAGATTCTTCGCACTCGGACTCGCACTCCTCTTCACCCTCGCGCCCGTCGCGCCGGCCCTGGCCAAGGCGCCCGCGCCCGCCGACTGGTCGGCCGTCAGGTCTCTCACGCCCGGCGAGAAGGTCTCCGTCCGCACGAAGGACGGCGACCGCCTGAAAGGGCGCTTCGAGTCGGCGACCGAGACAGACATCAACTTCACGGAGGGCGGCCGCAAAGTCTCGCTCAGGCGCGACAGCGTCGCGCGGGTCGAGGTCGGCCACACGAACCGCCTGACGGGCGCGCTCGTCGGCGCGGGCGTCGGCGGCGGCGTCGGGACGGGCGCGGGCGCGTACCTGCTCTCGCGCACGGACCACCTGACCATGTCGGCCATCCCGGCCGGCGGGGTGCTCGGGGCCGGCGTCGGCGCGGCCGTTGGCGCGGCCTTCGGCCTCGGCACCGACTACGACACGATTTACCAGGCACAGTAGACACTTCGCAGGGAGGCCACAGTGACACACAGACTCCTGGCACTCGGGCTCGCCGCCGCCTTCGCGCTGGCGCACGCCCCCGCGGCCGCGGCGCAGACCGAGTTCACGCGCGCCTTCGCCAGACCGGCCGCGGCGGCGGCGACGCCGCCCGCCGACTGGTCGGCCGTCCAGGCGCTCTCGGCGGGCGAGAAGATAGTCGTCCGCACGAAGGACGGCGACCGCCTGACGGGCCGCTTCGACTCGGCGAGCGACCTGCTCATCAACTTCACCGACGGCCGCCGCAGGGTCTCGCTGACGCGCGAGAGCATCAGGCTCGTCCAGCTCGACCGCGGCAACTCGCGCGGCAGGGGCGCGCTCATGGGCGCCGCCATCGGCGCGGCCGCGGGCTTCGCCGTCGGCGCCGTCCTCTACTTCCCCTTCAGGGATGACATGGTGGCCTCGACCGTCCCCGCGACCACCGCGCTCGGCGCCGGGATAGGCGCCGGGATAGGCGTCTCGACCGGCAAGGGCAAAAAGAACGTGACCGTCTACGAAGCGCCCTGAGCGGCAGACGGTAGACAGTAGTCGGCGGGAAGACCGGCGGCGGCCATCAACCTCGACGGCCGCGGCGCGGTGCGCCGCCGTCTACTGGCTGCCGTCTGCCGCGTCGTAGTCGTACCTGAGCGGCGCGGCGGAGGGGCGGACGGTGATGCGGATTGACTTGGAGGCGGGGGTGTTGCTCTTGTCGGCGACGCTGCGGACGGGGACGAGGACGTTGGCTTCGGGGAAGTAGGCGGCGGCGCAGCGGCGCGGGACGGGGTAGGGCACGACGAGGAAGCGGCGCGCGGTGCGCTCCTCGCCCTCGAAGTGGCTGACGAGGTCGACGACCTGACCGGCCGAAAGATTCTGCTCCTTCACGTCCTCCGGGTTGAGGAAGACGACGCGCCTCTCGTTCCGGACGCCGCGGTAGCGGTCGTCGAGCCCGTAGATGGTCGTGTTGAACTGGTCGTGGCTGCGCACGGTCATCAGGAGGAGCTGCCCCGGCGCCAGCTCAAGCCGCGGCAGCTCGTGGACGGTGAAGTTCGCGCGGCCCGTGGAGGTCTTGAAGACGCCTTCGCGCGCGAGGTTCGGCAGGTAGAAGCCGCCGGGCTCGCGCACCCTCTCGTTATAGTTCTCGAACCCCGGGATGACCCGCTCGATTAAGTCCCGCACGCGGTCGTAATCTTCGACCAGCCACTCCCAATCGACCCCGCCCCTCCCGGCCAGCGTCTCGCGCGCGACGCGCGCGACGATGGCGGGCTCACTCAAAAGCTCCCGCGACGCTGGCTCCAGACTCCCGCGCGACGAGTGGACGACGCCCATCGAGTTCTCGACGCTGACGAACTGCTCGCCCGCGGCTTGCCGGTCGCGCTCGGTGCGCCCGAGGCAGGGCAGGATGAGCGCCTGCTCGCCCGTGACGAGGTGCGAGCGGTTGAGCTTCGTCGAGACGTGCGCGGTCAGGCGGCAGCCGGCGAGCGCGCGGGCGGTGAACTCGGTGTCGGGCGTGGCGGAGAGAAAGTTCCCGCCGAGGGCGAAGAAGACCTTCACCCTCCGCTCGTACATCGCCTTGATGGTCTCGACGGTGTCGAGGCCGTGGCGGCGCGGCGGCTCGAAGTCGAACTCGCGCGCGAGCGCGTCGAGGAAGGTGTCGGCCGGGCGCTCCCAGATGCCCATCGTGCGGTCGCCCTGCACGTTCGAGTGGCCGCGCACGGGGCACGCGCCCGCGCCGGGGCGCCCGAGGTTGCCGCGCAGCAGCAGGAGGTTGACTATCTCCTGTATGTTGGCGACCGCGTTCTTGTGCTGCGTCAGCCCCATCGCCCAGCAGGCGATGACGCGGCTTGACCCGACGTAAAGATGCGCCGCCGCGCGCATCTGCTCGCGCGGGACGCCGCTCTGCTCGACCAGCTCGTCCCAGCTCGCCTCTTCGAGCGCGCGCGCGAACTCCTCGAAGCCGTGCGTCTTCTCCTCGATGAAGCGCCGGTCGAGCACCTCGCCGGGGCGGCGCGACTCCTCCGCCAGCACCTCCTTCATCAAGCCTTTGAGGAGCGCCACGTCGCCGTTGACGCGGACCTGGAGGAAGAGGTCGGTCAGCTCCGTCCCGCCGCCGAGGAGGTCGGCCGGGTGCTGCGGGTGCTTGAAGCGGCCGAGGCCCGCCTCGGGCATCGGGTTGACGTGGACGATTTTGCAGCCGCGCCGCTTGGCCGCGCGCAGCGTCGAGAGCATGCGCGGGTGGTTCGTCCCCGGGTTCTGCCCGATGACGAAAATCAGGTCGGCCAGCCCGAAGTCGTCGAGCGTGACCGTGCCCTTGCCGACGCCGATGGTCTCCGTGAGCGCGCGCCCCGAAGACTCGTGGCACATGTTCGAGCAGTCGGGCAGGTTGTTCGTGCCGAACTGGCGGACGAAGAGTTGATAGAGGAACGCGGCCTCGTTCGACGTGCGCCCCGAGGTGTAGAAGGCCGCCTCGTCCGGCGACGCGAGCGCGTTCAGCTCGCCCGCGACGAGCCTGAAAGCCTCGTCCCACCCGACGGGCTCGTAGTGCGTGGCGCCGCGGCGCAGGACGAAGGGTTGCGTGAGGCGCCCCTGCTTGCCGAGCCAGAAGTCGGACTTGCGCGAGAGGTCGGCGACGCTCCAACGCCTGAAGAAGTCGGGCGTGACGCGCCGCGTCGTCGCCTCCTCGGCGACGGCCTTGGCGCCGTTCTCGCAGAACTCCGCGTGCGAGCGCTCGCCGTCGGGGTCGGGCCAGGCGCAGCCGGGGCAGTCGAACCCGTCCTTCTGGTTGACCTTCAGGAGCGTGCGCGCGCCGCGCACGAGGCCCGCCTCGCCCACGATGTGCTTCGTCGCCGACCACACGGCCCCGAGCCCGCCCGAGACGCCGGAGGCCCCCCCGAACTCACCGCCCGTGAACTCCTCCGGCGGCTGCGCCCGCACGCGCGAGGGCGTCGCCGCCGCCTCGCCCTGCGTGAAGGTCGGCGTCGCCGCGCCCGCGCGCGGGGGCTCCTCCGCCTCCAGGCGCGAGTGGTAGTGCGTCGCCTGCGCGGCCGCGGACTCCTCCGCCGCCTCGCCGCGGGCGGGCGCCGTGTCCGCCGGGATGTCCTTTCCGTTTGCCATCTGGTGCGCCCCGAAGCGTCGAGTTTACTACACTGGCACCGGGATTGAGTGTCTACCCTCGTCGAGCTTTATTTACGTACGGTTATAGTTCAAAGGGTGTGGCAGAACCACGGACACGAGGAGGACACAATGAACGCTTTTCAACTGCTTAAGGAAGACCACCAGAAGGTCTCCGGCATTTTCCAGCAGCTCGAGCCGACGACCGAGCGCGCCGAGAAGACGCGCACCGAGCTGTTCGCGCGGCTCCGCGACGAGCTGGACATCCACGCGCGCGTCGAGGAGACGGTCTTCTACCCGGCCATCAAGCAGGCCGCCGAGACGCGCGAGATCGTGCTCGAAGGCTTCGAGGAGCACCACGTCGTGAAGCTGCTGCTCAAGGAGCTGGACTCGCTGCCGGTGGACACCGAGCAGTGGACGGCCAAGCTCAAGGTGCTCCAGGAGAACGTCGAGCACCACGTCGAAGAGGAAGAGGGCGAGATGTTCCAGAAGGCCCGCCAGGTCTTGAGCGAGGAGGACATCGACCGCCTCGGCTCGGAGATTGAGGAGGAGAAGAAGCGCCTCCAGCAGCAGAGCAGGACCGCCGGCGCGTGAGGCGGGTTAGGGGATTTAGCCACAGAGGCACAGAGGCACAGAGGCACAGAGGGTAAGTAAGGGATTGTTTTAACCCCTCTTACCCTCTGTGCCTCTGTGCCTCTGTGGCTAAGCCTGCACTTCGTCTTTAAGGAGCCGGCTCGCCTTGAGAATCAGGGCGCACGAGATGCCCTGCGTAATCTCGCCGTCCATGACCATGCGGACGGCCTCGCCGAACCTGACTTTGACGGCCTGCAAGTCCTCGGTGCTCTCCCGCTCCGTCTCGCCGAAGCGGAGGCCGCGCGCGAGGAAGAGTTGCGCGGGCGCGTAGACCTGCGAGGTGACGGCGTCCACGAGCCCGAGGTCGGTCAGCTCCTCGGCCTCGACGCCCAGCTCCTCCTTCAGCTCGCGGCGCGCGGCCTCCCGCGGCTCCTCGCCCTCCTCCGTCCCGCCCTGCACCACCTCGACGCACTCCTTGCCGACCGCGTAGCGGAACGTCCGCACGAGGTGGGCGAACCCTTCGCCGTCCACGGCGAGCACGCCCACGCCCGGCTTTATCCTCATCGTCACGCGCCGCATCGCCTCGGCGCCCGGCTTCGCCACCTCGTCCACCCACACCTCCGCGAACTCGTCGCCGTACAGACGCTCCGAAGACTTTA
Source organism: Pyrinomonadaceae bacterium (assembly GCA_036387455.1). Classification (GTDB taxonomy): domain Bacteria; phylum Acidobacteriota; class Blastocatellia; order Pyrinomonadales; family Pyrinomonadaceae; genus QHXN01. The sequence continues at coordinate 22,381 of DASVTS010000169.1, forward strand.
CCGTCCAGGGCCCGTGCTTTCGCTCCATGAAACCTCCTTGAAGAAGTAGACAGCAGACAGTGGCGCCCAGCGCCGCGGACGTTGACGCCGGAACACTGACGTTTCGACCGACGAGGGTTTTCTACCGACTACTTACCTTCTCCGTTCCGCCGTCACCTCCGTCGTCAGACAGGCCGGCCAGCGCGGCGCCCGCCGTCGCGCCCCAGACGACGTGCGCGGCGATCATCAACGCGTTGCGGCGCGCGGGGTGCTCGGTCGCCGGCGAGAGGATGCCCGCGGCCGGCAGCCAGCCCAGGTAGCTCCCCGCCCAGACCGCGACGCCGAAGCCCACCCCCGCGAGCAGGGGTCGTTCGTCCGCGCGCGCGCCGGTCAGCGCGCCGTAGAGCGCGCCGCACGCCGCGCCGTAGGCGAAGTGCGACGCCCACGTCGCGGCCACGCGCTCCTCCTCGCCCAGGTGCTCGTTGACGCCGGCCTTCTCCGCCACGCCCTCGGTCACCTGCCGCGGCGGCAGCGGGTACTGCTCCCCGCGCGGCAGTTGCTCGTGCATCAGCTTCATCGCCAGCGTCATCGGCGCCGTCGCGGCCAGGCCCGCGAGCGCCCCCAGCAGGATTCTGTTCATACCGCCTCCGTCCGGAGGGCCACTGCGGCCTCCGCGTTCAGACTCGAAAAGCTTCGGGTTGGCTCACATCATACCCCTTCGCGCGCGCCCGCGCCTGTCCGTTTGCCGACGTGAGGCGGGCGCGGCTAAACTCGGCGGCGATGGGCACACGGCAGGCGAAGCGCGCGGCGCTCTGGGACGTGGACGGCACGCTGATAGACTCGCGCGAGTTCCACTGGCTCTCCTGGCAGGGCGCGCTCGCCGCCGAGGGGTTCGCCGTCACGCGCGAGCAGTTCGAGCAGTCCTTCGGCCGGCGCAACGACGAAATCCTGCGCGACTACTTCCCCGCCTACGCCGACCCGGACATCGCGCGCGTGGGCGACGCGAAGGAGGTCGCCTACCGCCGCCTCGTCCGCGAGCGCGGCATAGAGCTTCTGCCGGGCGTCCGCCGCTGGCTCGACAGGCTGCGCGGGGAGGGCTGGCTCCAGGCCGTCGCCTCCTCCGCGCCGCTCAGGAACCTTGAGGTCATCGTCTCGGCGCTCGGGCTCGAAGACTACTTCTCGGCCGTCGCCTCGGCCGAGGACGTGACCGAGGGCAAGCCCGACCCGCAGGTCTTCCTCAAGGCCGCGTCGAAGCTCGGCGTCACGCCCGGCTCCTGCGTCGTCGTCGAGGACGCGCCCGCCGGCACCGAGGCCGCGCGCCGCGCCGGGATGCGCTGCGTCGGCGTCCTCTCCTCCCACGGCGGGCTGCGCGCCGACCTCGTCGTCCGCACGCTCGAAGAGCTCCCCGAAGACGCGTTCGACCGTTTACTCAATGCGGAAGCCCGACCGTGACGGAGGGCGTCCGCCCTCCGTCTTACGCTTTGACGGAAGACAGACGCCCTCCCTCACGGTCGGGCTTCCGCCGCGTGCTCGAAGACAACATTATGAAACTTGGAACAGCATCCCTGATGACGTTGCTCCTGCTGGCGACGGGCGCCTGCGCGAAGACGAACGGCGCGGGCCAGTCGCCCGCCGCGGCTCCCGCGCAGGCGGGCGCGGCGCGCGAGGCGGCGCCCGCCGACCTGGCCTCTTACTTCAAGCCGTTCCCCGCCGGCGCCTTCGTCCTCTACGACCTGAAGCGCGACCGCTACCTGCGCCACGACGAGGCGCGCTGCCGCGAGCGCTTCTCGCCCTTCTCGACCTTCAAGATTCCGAACTCGCTCATCGGGCTCGACTCCGGCGTCATCCCCGACGCCGAGTACGTCATCAAGTGGGACGCGAAGAAGTACCCGGCGTTCGACCGGGACACTCTGCCCTTCAGCGCGTGGTGGCAGGACCAGACCCTGCGCACGGCTTTCAAGCGCTCGGTCGTCTGGTACTACCGCGAGCTGGCCCTGCGCGTCGGCGAGCAGCGCATGAGGGACTACGTGCGCAAACTCCGCTACGGCAACGAGGACGCCTCCGGCCCGCTCAACGGCTTCTGGCTGCGCAGCACGCTCCAGGTCTCGGCGGACGAGCAGGTCGATTTCCTCCGCCGGCTCTACCGGGAGGAGCTG
>DASVTS010000170.1:0-4878 GCA_036387455.1 Pyrinomonadaceae bacterium
CGAGCTGTTCTCGCAGGCCGGCACCGTCGAGTCGGCGTCGGTCGTGGAAGACCGCGACACGGGCCGCTCGCGCGGCTTCGGCTTCGTCGAGATGGCGACGCGCGAGGAGGGCGAGGCGGCGATCCAGCAGTTCAACGGCAAAGAAGTCGGCGGCCGTAACCTCAACGTCAACGAGGCGCGCCCGCGTGAAGACCGCGGCGGCGGCGGCGGGCGCGGCGGCTTCGGCGGTGGTGGCGGCGGCGGCCGCGGCGGTTACGGCGGCGGCGGTGGTGGCCGCGGCGGCGGTGGCGGCTTCGGCGGCGGCGGCGGCAACCGCGGTGGCGGCGGCGGCGGCAACCGCGAGCCGCGCTGGTAGGCGCGACCCCGGCGCGTCCGGGTTCGGATGAGAAAAGAGCCCCGGCGGTAAACCTTCCGCCGGGGCTCTTCGTATCTTCGGTGCGAGAGCCCCGGAGCGGCCCTCCGCCGAAAACCCACGCCCGAGGGAACCCCGAGCGCGATGAGATGCCCCGCCTGCACGCAAGAGGTAGAACCGGACGGCGAGTCGTGCCCCTCGTGCGGCGCCGAGCTGGGCGACTCCTACGCCCCGACGCGCATCCTGCCCGACGACTCGAAGCCGCAGCCCGTCCGCGCCTCGCGCCCCGGGCGCAGGACGACGGCCGGCACGCGCGGCACGTCCATCCACAACACCTCCGACTCGCTCGACCACTCGCGCTTCGTCTCCGGCACCATCCTCAACGAGCGCTACCGCGTCGTCGGCCTCCTCGGGCGCGGCGGGATGGGCGAGGTCTACCGCGCCGAAGACCTGACGCTCGCGCAGACGGTCGCGCTGAAGTTTTTGCCCGAATCGCTCTCGGCCGACGGCGCGGCGCTCGCGCGCTTCCACCGCGAGGTGCGCGTCGCGCGCCAGATTTCGCACCGCAACGTCTGCCGCGTTTACGACATCGGCGACGCCGGCGGCCTCCAGTTCCTCTCGATGGAGTACGTGCGCGGCGAGGAGTTGTCGTCGGTGCTCAAGCGCTTCGGGCGGCTCCCCGCCGACAAGGCGACCGAGATCGCGCGCCAGCTCTGCGCCGGGCTAGCCGCGGCGCACGAGGCGGGCGTGCTCCACCGCGACCTCAAGCCGCAGAACGTGATGATTGACGAGAACGGCGACGTCCGCATCACGGACTTCGGGCTCGCCGGGCTGGTCGAGGAGTTCGGCGACGGCGCGGCGGTCGAGGGCACGCCCGAGTACATGTCGCCCGAGCAGCTCGCCGGGCGCGAGCTGACGGCGCAGAGCGACATCTACTCGCTCGGCCTCGTCCTCTACGAACTCTACACCGGGCGCAAGGCGTTCGCGGCCGCGACGCTCGCCGACCTGCTGCGGCTGCGCAAGTCGGTCTCGATGCCGGAGAGCCCTTCGACCATCGTGCACGACGTGGACCCGCTGGTCGAGCGCGTCATCGAGCGGTGTCTCTCGCCCGACCCGGGCGACCGCCCGGCCTCGGCGCTCCAGGTGGCGACGGCGCTGCCGGGCGGCGACCCGCTGGCGGCGGCGCTCGCCGCGGGCGAGACGCCGAGCCCCGAGATGGTCGCGGCCGCGCCCAAGCACGGGAGCCTGCGGCCCGCGGTCGCCGTCGCCTTCGCCGCGGGCGCGCTCGCCTTCTTCGCGCTCCTCTTCGCGCTCTCGGGTCGCGTCTTCCTGCACGGGCAGGTGCCGCTGGAGAAGTCGAACGAGGCGCTGCGCGACCGCGCGCAGGAGATTGCGAAGAGGTTCGGCTACGAGTCGGCGACCGACAGCTTCTGGGGCTTCAACGTCAACGCGGAGTACCTCCAACACGTCGAGCAGCAGGACCAGACGGCCGGGCGCTGGGGGCGCCTGCGGACGGGCCACCCGGCGGGGCTGGTCTTCTGGTACAGGCAGAGCCCGCGCTACCTCGCGCCCTTCAACCGCGAGGAGGTGACGCCGATTGACCCGCCGCGCACCGTCTCGGGGATGGCGAACCTCTCGCTCGACACGCGCGGCCGCCTGCTCGCCTTCGAGGGCGTCCCGCCGCAGACGGTCTCGCCCGCCTCGGCGCAGGAGCCGGCGCCCGCGCCCTTCGACTTCTCGCGCCTGTTCGCGGAGGCGGGGCTCGACCCTTCGGCCTTCCGGCAGGTGGAGCCGGTCTGGGTGCCGCCGCACCCCTTCGACGAGCGCGCCGCGTGGGAGGGGACTTACCCGGGGCAGCCGGACACGACCGTCCGCGTCGAGGCGGCGGCCTTCCGCGGCCGGCCCGTCTACTACCAGCTCATCAACCCGTGGAACCGGCCGACGCGGCAGGCGCGGCAGCCGATGCCGGCCGGCGCGCGCGTCTTGCAGGCGGTCGTCGTCGTCCTCTTCTTCGTCATCCTGTGCGGGGCGGCGCTGCTGGCGCGGCACAACCTGCGGCTGGGTCGCGGCGACCGGAGGGGCGCGCTGCGGCTGGCGGGCTTCGTGTTCGTGGTAACCCTGGCGTCGTGGGCCACGGGGACGCACCACGTGCCCGTGCTCGGCGACGAGTTCGGCAACTTCATCACGGCGCTCTCCTCGTGCCTGCTTCTGAGCGGGATGCTGTGGCTGGTCTACGTGGCGCTGGAGCCTTACGTGAGGCGGCGCTGGCCGGGGCGCATCATCGCGTGGAACCGCCTGCTGGCGGGCGACTGGCGCGACCCGCTCGTCGGGCGCGACCTGCTGCTCGGCGCCTTCTTCGGGTGCGGGCTGATGCTGCTGGGCTACGCGGAGGCGCTCGTGCCGGCGTGGGCGGGGATGGCGCCGTCCACGCCGCTGCCGATCTACCTGGGAGGGTTTTACGGGTCGCAGTACATCCCGAACCTTCTGGCGGCGCAGCTGCTCAACTCGCTGGTCTTCCCCCTGGCGGTGATGTTCCTGCTCCTGCTGCTGACGATTGTCACGCGGCGCGAGCGCGCGGCAATCGTGCTGCTCTGGCTCATCTTCGTCCCGTTCTTCTTCGAGAGTCAGAACCTCGCCGTGGACCTGGGCGTCGGGGCGCTGGCGTCGGCGGTGACGCTCTTCGTGCTGCTGCGCTTCGGGATGCTGGCGCTGGTCTTCACGGAGTTCTTCCTCTTCTTCTTCACCTTCTACCCGGTGACGGGCGACTTCACGGCGTGGTACGCCGGCTCGTCCGCCTTCGCCGCGGCGCTCGGGGCGGCGCTCATCCTCTACGGCTTCAAGTCCTCGCTCGCCGGCCGGCCGCTCTTCCGCGCCTCGCTCCTCAACGACTGAACGCCGGCCTGCGCGCGACCGTCGCGTAGGCCAGCGGGCCGTCCTCCGCCAGCACGCGCACGTCGTAGTCCGCCGACAGGCCCGCTATCGCCTCCCTGCGGAGGATGACGCGCCGCGGCGAAGTCCGCGTCACCTCGGATAAGTTTTGGTAGCTGACGTAACGCTCGGCGTCCTCGACGGCGGGCGGCGGCGACGCCGCGTAGGTCTGCCGGGCGGGGCGGTCGCTGTAGAAGAGCGGCACCTGCGCGTAAAGCGTCTCGGTCTCGGAGAGCAGCAGCAGGGGCTCCCTGTCGCCGGGGCCCGTGCTGCGGGCGAGCCGCGCCAGCCGCGCGACGGGCGCCTCCGGCTCGCGGCTGAGGCGCAGCGAGACGAAGCTGTAGAGCGCCCCGACGACGAACAGGACGGCGCACGCGGCGGCCAGCGCGCGCCCGTGGGCGGGGCGCGTCTGGTATTTCCCATACAGGCCGACGGCGAAGCGCGCGACGAGGACGGCGAGCGCGGGGTAGAGCGGGACGATGTACCAGGGCCGCCGCGTCGGTATCAGCGTGTAAACCCCGAAGACGAGCGCGCCGAACAGCAGCAGAACCTTCGCGCGCGATTCGCCCCGCCGCCACCTCCTGACCTCCGAGACGGCGGCGGACGGCACCAGCAGGCACCAGGGGAAGAACCCGTCCAGAAGCTTCCCGGCGAAGTAGAGGTAGCCCGAAGGGTGTCCCTCCAGCGTCCGCGTCGCGCGGGCGAAGACGTGATAGCCGAAGTATTCGTCCACGAAGGCCCGCCCGTGCCACGCGTACATGAGGGCGTGCCAGGGCGCGACGATTAACAGCGCGAGCAGGGCGCCCCGCCGGAAGTGCTTCGAGCGCAGCGCGTCGCCCGTCCGCCCGTCGAGCGCCAGCGCGAGCGCGATTGCGGCCGGCGCGACGAGGGCGCCCGCGCCCTTGACCATCAGCGCCAGCGCGCACGAAGACCACGCCGGATACCACCAACGCCCCCCGCCGTCACTCAGGCGCAGGTAGGCGTAGAGCGCCAGAGAGGCGAACAACGTCAGCATCACGTCCGTCGTCCCGAAGCGCGAGAAGGAGAGGAAGTGATAACAGGTGAGCAGGACCGCCCCGGCCAGCACGCCGACGCGCCCGCCGTACGCGCGCTTGCCGACGAGGTATGTCACCCAGACGAGGGCCACGCCCGAGAGAGCGGACGGCGCGCGCGCCCAGAACTCGCCGACGCCGAACAGACGATAGAAGAGCGCCGTGACCCACATGAACAGCGGCGGCTTCTCGAACCACGGCCGGTACTCCCAGTGCAGCGTGAGCCAGTCGCCGCCCCGCGCGACCTCCTTCGAGACCTGCGCGTAGATGGCCTCGTCCCACGCCGCCAGGCTGCCCCGGCCCAGCCCCCACAGCAGCGCGAGCGCCGCGACTAAGAGCAACACGGCTACGGGCAGGAAGTCCGCGGGAAGACGCTTCCGACCCGCAATCTGCTTTGCGTTCATGGGGCACGGCTCGTTTCGTTCGGTGATTCTAAGCCGACTGCTCAGACGAGTTTTGACACCGCCCGCGCCCGAATGTTCCCCGCCGAAAACGAGGGGGCGCGGGGCGCGGACACAACACCGCGCCCCCCCCCCCCACCCCGAC
>DASVTS010000171.1:0-5018 GCA_036387455.1 Pyrinomonadaceae bacterium
GTCCTCCGCGCCGACGAGCCCGTCGCCCGCCAGCTCGAAGAGGAGGTGATGCAACTCCGGGCGCAGCTCCGCTCCCAGACCGAGCAGTTCGAGGTGCAGCACGAGGAGCTGCGCGCCTCGAACGAGGAGTTGCAGGCCATCAACGAGGAGCTGCGCTCGACGGCCGAGGAGCTGGAGACCTCGAAGGAGGAGTTGCAGTCGGCCAACGAGGAGCTGCACACCATCAACGAGGAGCTGAAGATAAAAATCGAGGAGCTGGGGCGGTCGAACAACGACCTCCAGAACCTGATAAACTCGGCCGACATCGGCACGGTCTTCCTCGACCGCGCGCTGCGCGTCAAGCTCTACACGCCGCGCGCCCGCGACGTCTTCAACCTCATCCCGACCGACATCGGCCGCCCGCTCGCCGACCTGACCTCGCGGCTCGACGGCGACGGGCTGGTCGCGGACGCCGGGCAGGTGCTCCGGCGCCTCGACACCGTCGAGCGCGAGGTGCGCACGCGCGGCGGCGAGTGGTACGTGATGCGCCTCCTGCCCTACCGCACCTCCGAGGACCGCATCGAGGGCGTCGTCGTCACCTTCCTCGACATCACCCGCCGGATGCGCGCCGAGGAGTCCCTGCGCGAGGCGCGCGAGAGTCTCGAACTCGCGCTCGACGCCGCCGCGCTCGGCGCGTGGGACCTCGACCTGACGACCGGGTCGGCGCGCACCAGCTTCCGGCACAACCGGATTTTCGGCTACGCCGAGCCGGTCGCGGCGTGGGGGCCTGAAGTCTTCCGCGGGCACCTCCTCCCGGAGGACGTCGAGAAGTTCGAGTGGGCCTTCGCCCGCGCGCTGGAGACGGGCACGTTCGACCTGCTGGTGCGCGTCCTCCGGAAAGACGGGAGCCTCCGCTGGATTCACGACCACGGGCGCGTCCACCTCGACGGCGAGGGCCGCCCGCGCCGCATGGCGGGCGTCACGGCGGACGTCACCGACAGCAAGGAGGCGGACGGGCTGCTGCTGGCGAGCGAGGAGCGCATGCGCACGCTCTTAGACAGCGCGGCCGACTACGCCATCTTCTCGCTGGACGCCGACGGGCACATCGTGGAATGGAACCACGGCGCCGAGCGCATCATCGGCTACACGGCCGAGGAGGCGGTCGGCGGCCACACCTCCCTCATCTTCACGCCGGAGGACAGGGCGCTCGGGGCCCCCGAGGAGGAGATGCGGACGGCGCGCGCCGCGGGGCGGGCGCTCGACGAGCGCTGGCACGTGCGCAAGGACGGCTCGCGCTTCTTCGCCTCGGGCGTGCTCTCGCTGCTCGGCGACACGCCCGGCTCGGGCTTCGTCAAAATCATGCGCGACCTGACCGAGCAGAGGCGGGCGCAGGAGGAGCTGGGCCGCACCCGCGACGAGCTGGAGCAGCGCGTCGCGGAGCGCACGGACGAGCTGCGGCAGACGGTCGAGACGATGCTCGCCGAGGTCAACGAGCGCCGCGCCGCCGAGGAGCGCGCGCGCGCGCTCGTCGGCCAGCTCGTCACCGCGCAGGAGGACGAGCGCCGCCGCATCTCGCGCGACCTCCACGACCAGCTGGGGCAGCAGTTGACCGCGCTCCGGCTCAAGCTCTCGGCGCTCAGGGAGTCGTGCGGCGCAGACCCGTCCCTCCACGCGCAGGTCGAGGCCGTGCAGGGGATGGCCGAGCGTCTGGACTCCGAGGTGGACTTCCTCGCGTGGGAGCTGCGGCCGACGGCGCTCGACGACCTCGGGCTGGCGGCGGCGCTCTCGAACTTCGTGCACGAGTGGTCGAAGCACTACCAGATTCCGGCCGAGATGCACGCCCCCGGGTTCGGCTCCGGCACGCTCCGCCTCCCGCCGCAGGCCGAGACCTGCCTCTACCGCATCGCGCAGGAGGCGCTCAACAACGTCGCCAAGTACGCGCAGGCCGCCCGCGTCTCGGTCGTCCTCGAACGCCGCGACGGCAAGGCCGTGCTCGTCATCGAGGACGACGGCGTCGGCTTCGACCCGCGCGCGGCGGTGTCGGGCGGGGGGGAGCGCGGGCTGGGGCTGGTCGGGATGCGCGAGCGGACGGCGCTCCTCGGCGGCTCGCTCGAAATCGAGAGCGAGCCCGGCAAGGGCACGACCATCTACGCCCGCGTCCCGGTGACACACGCTGCGGGGGGGCACGGCGATGGGCGATAAAATCCGCGTCCTGCTCGTCGAAGACCACCTGACGGTGCGCGAGGGCGTCCGGCTGATGCTCGAAGCGCAGCCCGACGTCGAGGTCGTCGGCGAGGCGGGCGACGGCCGCGCCGCGCTCCGGCTGGCGAAGGAGTTAGCGCCCGACGTCGTTTTGATGGACGTCTCGATGCCCGAGATGAACGGCCTGCGGGCGACCGAGCGGCTCGCCGAGGTCTGCCCCGGCGCGCGCGTCGTCACGCTCACGCGCCACACCGACCGCGGCTACATGCAGCAACTCCTGCAAGCCGGGGCGCACGGCTACGTGCTCAAGCAGAGCGACGCGTCGGTGCTCCTGCAAGCCGTGCGCGCCGTGGCCGCGGGCGGCGACTACCTCGACCCGGCCATCACGGGCAAGGCGCTCGAAGGCTACTTCGGCCGGAGGGCCGGCGCCGCCGCCGCGGTCAACCTCAGCGACCGCGAGTCGGAGGTGCTGCGCCTCATCGCCCTCGGCTACAGCAACAAGGAGGTTGCCGCCCGCCTCGACCTCAGCGTCAAGACGGTCGAGGCGCACAAGGCCAACGCTATGCGCAAGCTCGACATGAACAGCCGCATCGACATCGTCCGCTACGCCATGCTCCAGGGGTGGCTTCAGGAGACGTAGGAAGGCAGAAGTCGGAGTGCAGAATACAGAACTGTAAGACGGGAGGCCGCGCGCCCGTGGGAACCCGGCTTCCTTCTTTCAGTTCTGCATTCTGCACTCCGACTTCTGCCTTCCCTTAGGGTTTTTCCCTACCCGCCTTTCCAATCTTCCTAATGTTCAACACCCGCCGGGCGTGAGAGACTGTGCGCGTTAACAGGAGGAAAGGGCTCTCCGTCTCGGCCTGACCGGAGACGGGGCGCCGCACACGCCGGGACTCGCCGTCGGCAGCATTTACGTCCGACCCGGAGAGCGTGACCCGGCGGGAGGCGGCGGGGCGTGTGCCCCGGCCGCGCGAGCGACAGCAGCTTCCGCCGACACCCCGACCGAAAACTTTCATGACCACTCTCTTGGCAACCGACACGTCCGCGCGGAGGCGCCGCAAGCGCGTCCAGAAGGTGCTGGTGGCCGAGGACCACGAAGACACACGCTTCCTGCTGCGCACCGTCCTTGAGCGGCGCGGCCTCGCGGTCGTCGAGGCCGCCGACGGCGAGGAGGCGTGCGACGTGGCGGCGCGCGAGCGCCCCGACCTGATTCTGATGGACGGCGGGCTCCCCCGGCTCGACGGCGTCGCCGCCACGCGGCGGCTCCGCGGCCTCGACGGGCAGCCGCGCGTCCCCATCGTCTTCCTCTCGGGCCACGCCGGCCCGCAGCACCGCCGCGCCGCGCTCGACGCCGGCTGCGACGACTACGTGGTCAAGCCCTTCGACCTCGCGCAGCTCGACAACATCCTGAACCGTCACCTCCCGGCGAGGGGCCGGCGGAAGAATTAGAAGGCTGGGACAAACACGCATGACACAGAGCGGCTTGAGCAGCGGCATGAGACGGGAGGCGCCGAGGGCGATGCCCGAGGCGGCCCGCGCGCAGAAGCTTTACGGGCTCGTCGAGCTGGACTCGGCGGGGACGGTGCTCTACTCGCGCTTCGAGGGCGACGACGCCGCCGCGTTTACGGCGCGCGACGCGACGGGGCGCAACTTCTATACCGAGGTCGCGCCCTTCCTGAACGCCGGCGAGTTCCGGCAGCGGCTCGAAACCTTCCGCAGGGGCACGCACCCCGCCGAGACTATGGATTTCACCTGCGTCTACGAAGACGGGCCGCTGCCCGTCCGCATCCTGCTGGCGCGCATACGCGAGCGCTCCGAGCAGGACACGACCAAGTCGATTCTCGTCCACATCCGAAGGGCGCTGTAGCCCTCCGGCCGGCCCCGCCCCGGGCGGGGTGATGAAGACCTCACCCTAACGGAGTACGCGGAGATACAGTTATGAGTAACGACCTCGGCAGAGCCAACGAGTACACGCGGACGGAGGCGCGCGCCGCGCGCCAGCCTTCGGCGGGCAGGCCCGACGGCGCGGGTCAGCGCGCACCTTCGGCGGGCCTCGGCCCGCAGCGGGCCGAGGCCGACCCGCTCAACCAGCTCCTCACCAACCGGCTCCTCAACGCGCTCCCGGCGGAGGACTTCTCGCGCCTCTTCCCCCACCTCGAACCCGCCTCGCTGGCGGCGGGCGAGGTGCTCTACAAGCTCGACGCGGAGATGCGCTACGCCTACTTCCCCGAGACGGCCGTCGTCTCGCACATCCACATCCTCTCCGAGGGCGGGATGACCGAGGCCGACATGGTCGGGCGCGAGGGCTTCACGGGCCTCTCGGCGCTCTTCGGCGCCCCGGCGCCCACCTACCTGAGCGAGGTCGCGCTCGCGGGGAGCGCGCTGCGGATGCGCCTCGACGCGCTGCGGCAGGAGTTCGCGCGGGGCGGCGCCCTGCACCAGCTCCTGCTCCGCTACGCGAGCGCGCGCATCGCCCTGCTCTCGCGCCGCGCCGTCTGCAACGGCAACCACCGCGTGGAGGAGCGCCTCTGCACGTGGCTCCTGATGATGCACGACCGCGCGGGCGACGCGCCGCTGGCGCTGACGCACGAGCGCATCTCGCGCCACCTCGGCACGCGCCGCGCGGGCGTGACGAGCGCCGCCACGATGCTGCGCGACCGCGGCGTCATCGGCTACACGCGCGGCCACATCCGCGTCCTCGACCGCGCCGCGCTCGAAGCCGCCGCCTGCGAGTGCTACCCGCAGGTGCGGGAGGCTTACCACGCGGTCGCCTGACTTCGGGCCTTCCGACGCACGGACGCGCGGCGCGGCTAAGTTCGACTTAGCCGCGCCGCGCG
>DASVTS010000172.1:0-54169 GCA_036387455.1 Pyrinomonadaceae bacterium
CTTCACGCCTTCGCACACGGAGGCGATGGCGAACCTGCACTACGGCATCGAGAGCGGCAAGGGGCTCATCGTCGTCACGGGCGAGGTCGGGACGGGGAAGACGACCATCCTGCGCTGGATGATGAACCGGCTCGACCGCACCGTGCTCGTCGCCTACCTCTTCAACCCGCGGATGACCGTGCCGGAGTTCTACCAGTACGTCTCCTCGCCCAAGCTCCTCGACGTCCCGCGCTGGGAGAGCAAGTCGGAGCTGCTGCTCCGGCTCGGCGAAGTCCTCGACTCGCGCCACTCGCGCGGGCTGCGCACCGTGCTCGTCATCGACGAGGCGCACGGGCTCTCGGCCTCCGTGCTCGAAGAGATACGCCTGATGTCGAACTTCGAGTCCGACTCGGCCAAGCAGTTGCAGATCGTGCTGACGGGGCAGCCCGAGCTGCGCGACGTGCTCAACCAGCCCGAGCTGCGCCAGCTCAAGCAGCGCGTCGCCCTGCGCTGCGAGATCAAGCCGCTGCCCGACATCGGCGAGACGTCGCGCTACATCGCCTCGCGGCTCCTCGCCGCCGGGGCCGAGCGCACCGACATCTTCACGCCCGCCGCCGTGGACCTCGTCTTCCGCTGCTCCGAGGGCATCCCGCGCCAGATTAACAACATCTGCGACAACTCGCTGCTCGCCGGCTTCGCCGCGGGCGCCGAGACCGTCGGGCGCGACGTGGTCGAGGAGGTGGCCGAGACCTTCGACCTCCTCCCGAACGCGCAGCGCGGCCGGCAGTCGGGCGAGGAGCGCGCGGGCGCGGCCCGCATCTTCACCGCCGCCGGCCGCTCGGAGCTGTGGGCGGCCGAGGCCGGCAGCGCCGAGCGCGCCGCCGCACGCCCGGACGAGCAGCCGCCGACGACGACGAACGTCGTCGGGCGCGCCGCGCAGGTGAGCCACGAGCGCGAGGTCGAGCGCGAGCTGGAGGGGGGCGCCGGGCCCCGCGCGACGCCCGACAGGGACGAGCTGGGGCGCGCCTTCCGCAGTTGGGACAGCAAGGGAGATTCGTGATGGGCAGAGTCTACGAAGCACTGAAGAAGCGCGCGGCCGGGCAGGACGGCGCGCCGGCAGAGGCCGAGGCCGCCGGGCCGGCGCGCGAGGAGAGGGCGGTCGCGCCCTTCGCCGAGGCGAACGGCCGCCCGCACGAAGCCTCTCCGGGCGCCGCGCCCGAGTACCTCTTCAGCGCCTCGAAACATTTTCAGCCGCCGGAGACGGCGCAAGAAACAGCGTCCACTGAGCACACCGGGACCCCCGGCGGGTCGGCACTCCCCGCGGGCCAGGCTTCGCGTGCTGCTGGGGCAACTGTGGGCGCTGCCGGTTCGGCGCGCGCCCCGGAGTTTGTCAGCGTTGACATCTCCGCGGCGCGCGTCGAACCACACCTCGTCGCGGTCACGCAGCCGCGCTCCTCGCACGCCGAGCGCTACCGCTCCCTGCGCACGCGCGTGCTCCACGCCGGCGAGCGCCGGAAGATGCAGGCGTTCGTCATCACGAGCGCGGGCGTGATGGAGGGGAAGACGCTCACCGCGCTCAACCTCTCGTGGCTGCTCGCGCAGACCGACGGCGTCAGCGCGCTCCTGATAGACGGCGACCTGCGCAACCCCTGCGCCGCCGAGTACCTCGGCCTCGACGCGCCCGCGGGGCTCTCGGAAGTCCTCGGCGGCGAGGCCAGGCTGACGGACGCCATCGTCAGGCTCGAGCCGGCGGGGCTGCACCTGCTGCCCGGCGGCTCGGCGCGCGACGACGTGGCCGAGCTGCTCTCGGGGCCGCGCTTCCTCGCCGTGCTCAAGGAGGCGCGGCGCATGTTCGACTACGTCATCATCGACGCGCCGCCGCTCGGCGTCTTCACCGACGCGACGGTGCTCATCAACCGCGCCGACGCCGCGCTCATCGTCGCGCGCGCCGGCAAGACGCGCTACGCGGCGCTCGAAAGGCTGCTGGAGCCGCTCCCGCGCGAGCGCCTGCTCGGCGTCATCCTCAACGGCTCGGACGAGCAGCTGAACGAGCAGAACTACTACTACCGCCGCCGCTACGCGGCGCGGCGCGAGGGCGAGGGCGGCGAGGGCTAGGGTCGTGAAGTAAAGGGGGAAGGGCTTGGCTTCGACGCGCCGGCTGAACGTCAGGACGCTGTTGCTCATCATCGCGGAGGCGCTTTTAATCTTCCTCGCGATGGTGGCGGCGGCCTACCTGCGCCTCGGCTGGGTGGACGCCTACTTCGAGCTGAACGAGAGGCACGGGTTCCTCAAGGCCGCGCTCGTCACGCTCTTCTGCCTCGCCGCCTTCTACCTCTACGACCTCTACGACTTCGTCGTCATGCACGACCGGCGCGAGCTGGTGCTGCGGCTCGTGCAGGCGCTCGGGCTGGCGTGGGTCGCGCTGGCGTTCACGATGTACCTCCTGCCGCGCCTCATCATCGGCCGCGGCGTCTCGCTCATCGCGCTGCCGCTGGCGCTCATGCTGATGGTCGCGTGGCGCGTGGGCGCCCACTGGCTGCTCGGCCACCCGGGCGTGGGCGAGCGCGTGCTCATCGTCGGCTCGGGCTCGTCGGCCGTCGAGGTCGCGCGCGAGGTGCTGGAGCGGCGCGACGCCGGCTACCGCGTCGTCGGCTTCGTGGACAGCGACCCGGCGCTCGTCGGGCAGAGTTTACTTAACCCGCGCGTCATCGGCCTGACCGACGACCTCGCGGAGATTACGCGGCGCGAGGGCGTCAACCGCATCGTCGTCGCGCTGGGCGAGCGGCGCGGGCAGTTCCCCGTCCGCCAGCTCCTCGACCTGAGCCTGTCGGGCGACGTGGCTATCGAGGAGTGCGCCAGCTTCTACGAGCGGCTGACGGGGCGCGTCTCCCTGGACATGATGCGCCCGTCGTGGCTCATCTTCTCGTCGCGCGCGAAGCAGGCGCGCGCCTCGTCCGCGCTGCGGACGCTCTTCCACCGCGGCGTGGCGCTCGTCGGCGCCGTCGTCTCGCTCCCCGTCGCGCTCGTGACGGCCGCGCTCATCAAGCTCGACTCGCCCGGCCCCGTACTCTACTCGCAGGAGCGCGTGGGGAAGAACGGCCGCCCGTTCCGCGTCTACAAGTTCCGCTCGATGCGCACCGACGCCGAGAAGGACGGCCCCGTCTGGGCGAGCAAGGCGGGCGACGCGCGGGCGACGCGCGTCGGGCGCGTGATACGCAAGATTCGCGTGGACGAGATTCCGCAGTTCTGGAACATCCTGCGCGGCGAGATGAACTTCGTCGGCCCGCGCCCCGAGCGCCCGCACTTCGTCAAGCAGCTCGCCGAGGAGATACCCTTCTACGAGCAGCGCCACCTCATCCAGCCGGGGCTGACGGGCTGGGCGCAGATCAAGTACCCCTACGGCGCCTCCATCGAGGACGCGCGCCAGAAGTTGCAGTACGACCTTTACTACATCAAGAACCAGAGCCTCCTGCTCGACGCCGTCATCCTGTTCGAGACCGTGAAGACCATCCTCTTCGGTCGCGGCACATGAGGTCAGAAGAAGTGTCCGGAGAATTAAAGCCATGAAGTCAAATCCGACAATCGCCGCCCTCTCGCTCGCGCTGCTCCTCTTCGCGCCGGCCGCGGCCTCCGCGCAGAAGAAGAAGGACGCGAAACAGAAGTCGCCCGCCGCCGAGCGCCTTGAGCCGGACGACAAGAGCGTCGCGCGCCCGGGCGTCCCCGAGGAGGCGCTCGCCAACCGCCGCGAGCGCAAAGACGAGGAGGCCGAGGCCGAGATTCCCTACTACAACAACTTCCTCACGTCCTACCGGCTCGGCCCGGAGGACGTCATCTCGATTAAGGTCTTCGGCGGCCCGAATGTCGAGAAGTATTCCATGACCGGCATCACCGTCCCGCCCGACGGGACGATTGACTACTACTTCGTCTCCGATGGCCTACAGGTCGCCGGCAAGACGACGCGGCAGGTGCGCGATGAGATCGTGAAGCACCTCGACGAGTACATCATCGAGCCGAAGGTGACGGTCTCGCTGGAGAAGGCGATGTCGATGCGCTACGGCGTCCTCGGCGACGTGGCGCAGCCCGGCGTCCGCATCATGTCGCGGCGCCTGAGCGCCTACGAGGCCATCATCGAGGCGGGCGGCATCCTCTCGACGGGGAAGTCGCAGGTCTACGTCCTCCACTGGAACGCCGACCGCACGCTCAGGCAGACGCCCATCGACATCGCCGCCATCCAGAAGGGCAAGGCGCCCGACAACTACTTCCTCAGCCCCGGCGACCAAATCTTCGTCCCCGGCAACAAGTGGAAGCGCGTCGAGTCCATCATCAAGCTCGCGCCCATCCTCAGCTTCGCCCGCATCTTCTCCGGCGGCTTCTGAGGGGAAAGTAGACAGCAGACAGTAGTCAGTAGCATCTCGACCCGGCGCGGGGCGGCGCGGGGCCTCGCGCCCGGGATTCCCACACGCAGAATTTCAAGTCTCGAATTCTGAGATTGCCGATGCGGAATTTCAAATTTCAAATTTCAAATCTGAAATTTCCACGCCCGGCCCCCGTCTGCCTCCTGCTCGCCGCCTACTGTCTGGCGTCTGCCGACTACCGTCTACTTCCCCGCGCGCACGCCGCGGCGTGGGAGAAGCAGCGGACGGGGACGTTCGCGTGGCTGCACGCGGTCTTCTTCGTGGACGAGCGGAGGGGGTGGGCCGCCGGGGGGAAGGGGGCGCTGCTCTCGACCGCCGACGGCGGCGCGATGTGGGAGGTGAGGACGCCGCCGACCGAGGATGCCGTGCGCGACCTCTTCTTCCACGACGCGGAGACGGGCTGGCTCCTCTGCGAGCGCAGCATGTTCAAGCCGATGGAGAAGGAGGAGTCGGTCTCGTACCTCCTGAAGACCGCGGACGGCGGGCGCACCTGGGCGCGCGTCGAGGTGACGCGCGGCGCGGACGTCGACTTGAAGCTCGCGGGGCTGCGCTTCGCCGGACGCGAGCGCGGCTGGGCCTACGGCGAGATGGGCGCGCTCTTCGCCACCGCGGACGGCGGCGCGACGTGGGCGCGGCAGCGCGTGCCGACGCGGCACCTCCTGCTCGGCGCCTCCTTCCTCGACGCGCGGACGGGCTGGCTCTCGGGCGGCGGGCTGACGGTGCTGAAGACCACCGACGGCGGCGCGTCGTGGCACGCGGGCACGGTCTTCCTCCCGGCGTCGGGCGGGGCCGTGCCGCCGCAACTGCCCGAGCCGAAGTTGAACGAGGGCGCCGAGGAGACGCCGCGGGAGGCGGCGGCGCGGAGGTTCTCGCGGCGCCTGAACGCGGTCTGCTTCGTCAGCCCCGCGCGCGGGTGGGCGGTCGGGGCGAACGGCATCATCCTCTCGACGGGCGACGGCGGGCGCACGTGGCGGCCGCAGGCGTCGGGCGTCGGCGACGACCTCTTCGACGTGAAGTTCTTCGACGAGAGCGAGGGGTGGGCGGTCGGCTCCGGCGGCACGATGCTGCACACGACCGACGGCGGGGCGACGTGGAAGGACGCGCGGCGCGTGACGGCGCACGCGCTCGAACGCCTCTTCACGGTCGGCCGCCGCGCGTGGGCGGTCGGCTTCGGCGGCACGGCCGTCGCGCTGAAGGGTTGAGGGCGGAGGGAAGTGAGATGAAGAAGCTTTTGAAAACGGTTTCGGCGGCGCTGCTCCTCGCGTGCGCGTGCGCGCCGTGCGCGTGGGCGCAAGCGCCGGAGGCGCCGGCGCCGGCCGAGTCGAAGGCGGGCGAGGCCGTCCGCGGGCGTCGCGTCGAGGCGGCGGAGGCGCCGGACAAGTCGGCGGGGAAGCCGAAGGAGCCGGGCGACAAGCCGGGCGCGGCGGACGCGGACGTCGAGGCGCTGCGGGCGCAGGCCGAGGCGGCGGCGAGCCCCGCCGAGCGCGGGCGGCTGCGGCTCGGGCTGGCCGAGCGGCTGGCCGAGGCGGGGCGCCGCGCCGAGTCGGTCGCGCTCCTGCGCGAGATGCTCGGGGAGGAGCGCTTCGACCCGCAGCTCTTCTACAACGCGGGGAACGCGCTGGCGCGGCTCGACGAGTCGGAGGCGGCGGCCGAAGCCTACCGCAAGGCGATAGCGCAGCGGCGCGGCAGCTACTCGCGCGCGCAGCACAACCTCGGCGTCGTGCTCACGCGCCTGGGCCGCTGGGAGGAGGCGGAGGAGGCCCTGCGCGCGGCGCTCCGCCTTGAGAGCCAGACGTACGCGGAGGCGAGCTACAGCCTGGGCCGGCTCCACGCGTTGCGCGGCGACCGGGCGCTGGCCGCGGCCGAGTGGGGGCGCACGCTCCGCCTCAAGCCCGACCACGCGGAGGCCGTCGCCGCGCTCGCGCGCACGCTCGCGGAGGCGGGCGAAGACGAGAGGGCGCTCAAGCTGCTCGACGCCTTCGGCACGCGCGCGCAGGGGCGCGGCGAGTCGGTGCCGCGCGAGGTCACGCTCGCGCGCGGCGAGATAGTCGCCGCAGCCAACGTCGCCGCGGCGCGGCGCGCCATGGGCCTGAAGGAGCCGGACGCGGGCGCCGACACGGCGGCGGCCGGCGAGTCTGCGCTGCCGGACGCGACGGCGCTGCTGCGCGGGGCGCGCGCGGCGGAGGGCGCCGAGGAGGCGGTCGTTGACGGGGACTCTTCCACGCTGCTGCGCGCCGCGCGCGCCGCGCGGGCCGGCGAGCGCGACGAGGAGGCGGTGGCGCTCTACGGCCGCGCCATCCGCGAGGGCGGCGGCTACCTCGCGCCGGCCAACATGGAGATGGGCTTTACGCTCTTCTCGATGCGCCGCTACGAGGAGGCGGCTGCGGCGCTGCTCGCGGTCGTGCGGCACGACGGCGCGCGTTACCCGCTCGTCTTCCACCACCTCGGGCGCATCTACGAACACCTCGGCCGGCTGGGCGAGGCAGGCGAGGCTTTCGCGCGCGCGGCCGAGTTGGCCGGCGAAGAGAGCCCGCAGTTCTACGCCGACCTGAGCCGCGTGCGCGAGCGCGAGGGGCGCTCGACGGACGCGCTCTCGGCCGCCGAAGCCTACGTGCGCGTGACGGCGCGCGCCGCGGGCGGCGCCCCCGGGTGGGCGCGCGAGCGCGTCGAGAGCCTGAAGAAGAAGGCGGAGAAGGCAGGGCCGGACGCGCCTCCGGCGGCCGTCAAGAACTAACGCGGCCGACGTCGCAAGGCCCGCGGAGGATTGCCGATGCGTCTGAAGACCCTGACCCTCCTGCTGTGCGTCTCCGTGGTCGCGCCGGCGTGCGGCGCGCGCGGCGGCGCGCAGAACGCGAACGCGACGCGGCCGGCGGAGACGCCGACGCCCGCGCCCGCCGCGGCCGCCTCGCCCCCGCGGAGCGCCACCTGCGCGCTCCTCCCCGACGAGGACGTGCGGGAGGTGCAGGGCGAGGCGCCCGCCGACGCGCAGGGGACCGAACACCTCTCGGGCGCGGTCTCGATGTCGCAGTGCTTCTACCGGCTGCCGACCTTCGACAGGTCGTTCACCCTCGAAGTCGTGCGCGCGGCGCCGAACGCCCCGGCGGGCGCCGTGAAGGACTACTGGCGCAAGCGCTTCCACCCGGAGGCCATCGAGGGGCGCGAGCGCGCGCGCGAGTTGAAGGAGGAGCGCGAGCGCGAGCGCGAGAAGCAGTTGGAGCGCGAGCGGGCGGCCGGGCAGGTCAGGGAGGGCGGCCACGACGAGAAGGAAGAGGAGGAGGGCGGCGACGAGGAGGAGGACGAGCGCCCGCGTCGCGTGCCGGGGCTCGGGCAGGAGGCTTACCTGACGGGGGGCCGCCGCACGCACACGCTCAACGTGCTCAAGGGCGACGCCGTGGTGCGCGTCGGCGTCAGCGGCCCGGAAGACAGGGACGCCCGCCAGAAGAAGGCCGCGGCGCTCGCCGCGAAGGTGCTCAAGCGCCTGTGAGTCTCCGGTAAAAAAATAATCGCGGAGGCAAGGAGACGCGGCTGTCAGAATTTGAAATCACAAATTCTGACAGCCGCGTCTCCGCGTCTCGCCGGTTAAACTCGCCGGCCCTACTTCGCCTCGGCGAGCGTGGCGGCGTGGAGCGTGTCGCCTTCGAGCGTGCCTTCGACGTCCACCTTGAGGCCCTTCTTCGTCCTGGCGCCCTTGAGCGCCTCGGCGGCGAGCTTGTTGCCCTGCTCGTCGAGCTTGTAGGTCTTGTCGCCGGAGACGACCGCGAAGCCGCTCTTCTCGCAGGCGGGCATCAGCGCGCAGGCGTTCGGGTGCTTCTGCGCCTCCTCCTCCGAGCCGTGCATCCCGGCGCACATGCTGTCGATGACGTAGCCCGTGACCTTGACGGACTTCTTCTCGGCCTCCTGCGCGAAGGCGAAGACGGCGGCCAGCGCGACGGCGACCGCGACGAGGG
Organism: Pyrinomonadaceae bacterium; assembly: GCA_036387455.1. Taxonomy (GTDB): domain Bacteria; phylum Acidobacteriota; class Blastocatellia; order Pyrinomonadales; family Pyrinomonadaceae; genus QHXN01. The sequence goes on from DASVTS010000172.1 coordinate 8,342, forward strand.
AAGCTTTGCGAATCATTTCGGGGAATCTCCTTGAAAGGGCTGGTACGGGTCTGTAAGGTTTCGGCCGCGACGCCGCCGGGGCGCTGTCCGGGGTTTCTGCCGCGCCGAATCTTAACATCCCGCCCGCCCGAATCCGAAACCCGCGCCGCCGGACTTTAAATTTACGAAAGAGGGCTTTTCAATCACGGATTTAAAGCTTTGAATCGTGATTTTAAAGCTCTCCATCGCAACTCCAAGCTTTTCAATCACGATTCAAAGACTTAAATCCGTGATTGAAAGCTTTAAAATCACGATTTTAAAGCTTTCAATTGAGGAGGAAAGACTTTCACCCGCGGGTGAAAGTCTTTCCTCCTCAATTGAAAGGACGTAACTTGCGGTTTCGGACACGAAATTGACGGGCGAAGGCGCGGATTGCGCGGCTTTCGACAGCAAATCCGCGCCTTTCGGGCCGGGCGGAGCGTCTTAAGAGTCCGAAGCCTGCCCTTCGTCGGCCTCCGCCTGCCCCTCCGAGGTCTGACGCGGGCGCATGTGCGGGAAGAGGATGACGTCGCGGATGGAGCGGCGGTTGGTGAGGAGCATCGTCAGGCGGTCGATGCCGATGCCTATCCCCGCGGCGGGCGGCATCCCGTAGGAGAGCGCGCGGACGTAATCGAGGTCGGTCTGCATCGCCTCCTCGTCGCCGCCCTCGCGCTGCCGCGCCTGCTCCTCGAAACGCTCCAACTGCTCCGCCGGGTCGTTCAGCTCCGAGAACCCGTTCGCCACCTCCATCCCCGCCACGTACAGCTCGAACCGCTCCGCGACGGCCGGGTCGCCGGGCGAGCCTTTGGAGAGCGGCGACACGGACTTCGGAAAGTCGGTGATGAAGGTCGGCTGAATCAGATTCTCCTCGGCGTGCCGCTCGAACAACTCCACCAGCTCGCCGGCGGCGATTTCGTCCGCGGCCTTCTTCGCGTCTTCCGGCCCGTACTCGGCGACCGCCTCCCTCATCGTCAGCCGCCGGAACTCGCGCCCGAACGCGATTCGCGTCTCCCCGAAAGTGGCGTCCGTGCCCCCCGCGGCCTCCGCCACCGTCCGCCGAATCATCTCCTCGCAGAAGTCCATCATCCAGTTCACGTCCTTGTAGGCCGTGTAGAATTCGAGCATGGTGAACTCGGGGTTGTGGCGGGTGGAGATGCCTTCGTTGCGGAAGTTGCGGTTGAGTTCGTAGACGCGCTCGAAGCCGCCGACGAGCAGCCGCTTGAGGTAGAGTTCGGGCGCGATGCGGAGGTAGAGCGGGATGCCGAGCGCCTTGTGGAAAGTCTCGAACGGCCTGGCCGCCGCGCCCGAGGCGATGGGCGAGAGCATCGGCGTCTCGACTTCGATGTAGCCGTGGCCGTCGAGGTGGCGGCGCATCGCCGCGACGAGCTTCGAGCGGCGCTCGAAGACTTCGCGCGTGGAGAGCCCCGTTTGGGAGGCAGAGTCCTCTTCGTCCGCCCTGACCTTCAGGCTCGAAGCTATCAGGTCGGCGTAGCGCTGGCGCTGGCGTATCTCGGGGTCGCTGATGCCGTGCAGCTTGTCGGGCATCGGCAGCAGCGCCTTCGAGAGGAACTGCACCGTCTCGACGTGGACGGACAGCTCGCCCGTCTTCGTCACGAACAGGCGGCCCCCGACGCCGACGAAGTCGCCGTGGTCGAGCAGCTGAAACAGCTTCCAGCCGCTCTCCGGCTCCTCCACCGGTTGCAGGGAGTCGTTGCTGACGGCGACGGCCTCCTGCTTCCTCACGTAGATTTGCAGGCGCCCCTTCCCGTCCGAGAGGTGGACGAACGCGGCCTTGCCCATCACGCGCGGCGGCGTCGCCAGCCGGCCCGAGATGCGCACCGACGACCCGCCCAGCTCCGCGTTCGCCGCCTCCAGCTGCTCCTCGGTCGGGCGCCCGCCCTCTTTGACTTCCGGCTCGTACTTCCCGAACGCGGCGACGATTGACGTGACGGTGTCCTCGCCCTCGGCGCCCGCGGCCACGGCGGTGCGCTCGAACTTGTTGGGGTAGGCGTTGCCGACGAGCGCCTGTATTTTCAGCAGGTGCTCGGCGCGCGCGCGCGTCTGGTCGTTGTCGGGGACTATCTCCTCGGGAAGCCTTGTCGTCATGATTCGTAAATAGTAAATCGTCGGTCGTCAATAGACAAAACTCCGCCCCGGCGATTTACGATTTACCGTTTACCATTTACGATTGACGAAAAGACGATGGCGGGTGGCGTGATTCTCAGTCGGGACGAGCTGCTGCGCGCGCGCGAGAGCCTGCGCGCGGGCGGGCGCACGCTCGTCTTCACCAACGGCTGCTTCGACATCCTGCACGTCGGCCACGTGCGCTACCTCGCGGCGGCCCGGCGCCTCGGGGACGCGCTGCTCGTGGCGATTAACAGCGACCGCTCGGTGCGCGCGCTCAAGGGCCCGGGGCGCCCCGTGATGAACGAGCGCGAGCGCGCCGAGGTGCTCGCGGCGCTCGCGGCGGTGGACTTCGTGACGGTCTTCGGGGAGGAGTCGCCGCGCCGGCTCATCGCCGAACTCCTCCCCGACGTGCTCGTCAAGGGCGGCGACTACGCGCCCGAAGAGATACACGGCCGCGAGGAGGTCGAGGCGGCCGGCGGCCGCGTCCTCGCCCTCCCCTTCGTCGAGGGCGCCTCGACCACCGGAATAATTGAGAGGATAAAAGACGTGAACCGTGAACCGTAAACCGTGACGAGAGAAGAACGGGTTTTATCTCGTCACGGTTTACGGTTCACGGTTCACGAGTTGTTATGAGTAGTTCAGTCGAATCAGCGCCGGTCTTGCAGGGCGTGCTGCGGCGCGTGGTGGAGGGGGCGGAGTTCCGCCGCCTCGCGGCGGAGGTCGCCGGGGGGGCGCGCGTGGTGTCCGTGGCGGGGCTGACGTCGGCGCCCGCGCGCGCGCTGGCGCTGGCCGCCTTGCAGCGCGAGACCGGGCGCCGCTTCGCCGTCCTCGTCGCGGCCAACCGCGACATGGAGGCGTGGGAGCGCGACCTCTCCTTCTGGTGCGGAGCCCTGCGCGCGGGCGCCGAGGACTGCGACCCCGTGCTGACGCTCCCCGCCTCGGAGGGCGACCCGTACGCGGGCGCCTCGCCGCACGCCGAGACGCTGGAGCGGCGCGCGCTCTCGCTCTGGAATCTGGCGCGGGGCCGCGGGCGCTTCGTGCTGCTCACCTCGCGCGCGCTGGCGCGGCGGACGGTTCAGCCCTCGCAGCTCTTGCAGGCGGGCGCCGTCCTGAGGCGGGACGAGGACAGCCCGCCCGAGGATTTGGTGGAGGTGCTGCTCGCCTCGGGGTACGTGCGCGAAGACCCTGTGGGCGCGGTCGGCGAGTTCTCGATGCGCGGCGGCATCCTCGACGTCTGGTCGCCCGGCGAGGACGCGCCCGTGCGCGTCGAGTTCTTCGGCGACACCGTCGACTCCATCCGCCGCTTCAACGCCGAGACGCAGCTCTCCATCGAGCAGTTGCAGGCGACCGAGGTCGTCCCCATGCGCGAGCTGGCCGTGGGGCGCGACGACTTCCGCCTCTGGGCCGAGTTCGCCCGCGACCGCTGGCCGGACGAGTCGCGCGCCCGCGCCCTCAAAGACCGCACCGTCCACGCCGACGAGGGCGAGACCTTCCCCGGCTGGGAGTGGCTCATCTCGCTCGTCGTCAAGTCGGACGCCGCGGTCTTCGACTACCTGCGCGACGCCGTCCTCGTCGTGGACGAGCCCGCGGGCGTCGAGCAGTATCTGGGCAACAGCTTCGAGACGCTGGCAGCGCGCTTTCAGGAGAACGAGGCCGCGGGCGAGATCGGCCTCCGGCCCGAGGAGCTGTACCTGACGGCCGAGGAGCTGCGGGCGGGGTTGGGCGGGGTGGCGCGCGTCGAGTTCCGCGCGCTCGGCCGCGCCGCCGCCGCGACCGACGAGCGCTTCGTCGGCGAGTCGGAGCAGCCGGCCGCGCAGATAGGGCGCGCGCGCGGGGGCGGGCCGCCGCTCTTTCTTTTCCCCGCGGTCGAGCGCGCGCCCGAGGTCGAGTGGCGCTCGCTCCCCGCGAAGCGCTACCACGGGCGCATCCCCGACCTCGCGGCCGACGTGCGCCGCGCGCGGGCCGAGGCGGGCGCGCTCACGCTCTTCGCCATGCCCTCGGCGGGCGTCGCCGAGCGCGTCGGCGACGTCCTCTCGGACTACAACGTCTCGGCGCGCGTCGCGCTCGCGGGCGAGGGCGGCGCGGACGTCGAGGACTTCGCCGCGGTCGTCACCGCGGGCCGCCTCTCGGGCGGGTTCGAGCTGCCGGGCGCCCGCCTCGTCGTCCACGTCGAGACGGACTTGTTCGACGAGGCGAGCGGCCCCGGGCCGGAGCAGCGCGCGCCGGGCACGGGCGGCGCGACCACCGCCTCGGCCAAGCGGAAGAAGTCGAAGACGGCCGCCTTCCTCTCCGACTTCCGCGACCTCAAGGTCAACGACTACGTCGTCCACATCGACCACGGCGTCGCGCGCTTCGGCGGCTTGCAGACTCTGGAGCTGGGCGGGCGCAAGGGCGAGTTCATGCTCCTCTTCTACGCCGAGGACGCGAAGCTCTACGCGCCGGTCGAGCGGCTGGATTTGGTGCAGAGGTATTCGAGCGCCGAGGGGCACGAGCCGACGCTCGACCGGCTGGGGGGCCTCGGCTGGCAGAAGACGAAGGCGAAGGCCAAGCGCGCGATGCGCGACATGGCCGACGAGCTCTTGAAGCTCTACGCCGAGCGCAAGCTCGTGACGGGTTACGCCTTCTCCGGCGACAGCCCCTGGCAGCGCGAGTTCGAGGACGCCTTCGAGTACGTCCCGACGCCCGACCAGGAGACGGCCATCGAGGACGTCAAAAAAGACATGGAGGCCCAGACGCCGATGGACCGGCTGCTCTGCGGCGACGTCGGCTACGGCAAGACCGAGGTCGCCATGCGCGCCGCCTTCAAGTCCGTCATGGACTCGAAGCAGGTGGCCGTGCTCGCGCCGACGACCGTGCTCGCCTACCAGCACTTCGAGACCTTCCGCTCGCGCTTCGCCGCCTTCCCCGTCACCATCGAGCTCATCTCGCGCTTCCGCTCCACGAAGGAGCAGAAGGAGATCGTCAAGCGCGTCGAGTCGGGCGACGTCGACGTCATCATCGGCACGCACCGCATCCTCTCGAAGGACATCGCCTTCCGCGACCTCGGCCTCGTCGTCGTGGACGAGGAGCAGCGCTTCGGCGTCGCGCACAAGGAGCGCCTGAAGCAGTTGAAGAAGCGCGTGGACGTGCTCACGCTCTCGGCGACGCCCATCCCGCGCACGCTCAACATGTCGTTGATGGGCCTTCGCGACATGTCGGTCATCGAGACGCCGCCGCGCGACCGCCTCGCCATCCAGACGCAGGTCGTGCAGTTCTCGGAGTCCGTCATCAAGTCGGCGATTGAGCTGGAGCTGGGGCGCGGCGGGCAGGTCTTCTTCATCCACAACCGCGTGGAGACGATTGACACGGTGGCGGCGCTCGTCAAAAGGCTCGTCCCCGCGGCGCGCGTGACGGTGGCGCACGGGCAGATGAACGAGAAAGAGATGGAGCAGGTGATGCTCGATTTCGTTGATTTTAAGGCGGATGTGCTCGTCGCCACCACCATTATCGAGAACGGCATAGACATCCCGCGCGCCAACACGATCATCATAAACCGTGCCGACAACTACGGCCTCTCTCAGCTTTATCAACTGAGGGGGCGCGTCGGGCGCTCGAACCGCCGCGCGTACGCCTATTTATTGATACCTTCGGAGGCGGAGCTGACCGCCATCTCTCGCCGGCGCTTGGCGGCCATCCGCGAGTTCTCCGACCTGGGGGCGGGCTTCCGCGTCGCGGCACTCGACTTGGAGCTGCGCGGGGCGGGGAACCTGCTCGGCGGCCAGCAGTCGGGGCACATGGACGAGCTCGGCTTCGATCTTTACACGCAGATGCTGGAGCGCACGGTGGCGGAGCTGCGCGGCGAGCAGGTCGAGGACGAGACCTCGGTCTCCATCAACCTCGGCGTGGACGTCTCGATTCCCGAGGACTACATCTCCGACATGGGGCAGAGGCTTCGCACCTACAAGCGCATCGCCTCGGCGCGCGACGACGAGGCGCTCGACGTCATCCGGCGCGAGACGGAGGACCGCTACGGGCGGCCGCCCGAGTCGGTCGAGCGCCTGTTCGGCTACGCGCGCCTGCGCCGCGCGGCCGAGGAGACGGGCGTCGTCTCCATCGACCGCACGCCCGGGGGGCTCGCCTTCAAGCTGAAGGAGACGGCGCGCGTCTCGCCGGAGAAGCTTCTGGCGCTGGTGGGGAAGGGCGGCGGGGCCTCGTTCAGCCCGAGCGGGGTGCTCAAGGTCGAGGCCGGGGGCGCCGGGCTCATCGAGGCGGCGCGCGGCGTGTTGCTGGAAATCCGCGCCGGGGGTTAGAATACGCGACTTCGCCCGTCCCGTAGGTTCCCGACCGTATCGAGTGGATGAAGGAAGAAAGTTAATCACAGGGGCGCGGAGGCACGGCCGAGACTGACCGTGTTCAGGCCGTGCCTCCGCGCCTCCCTGGTAAATCCCTCAGAATCTACACCCGACTGTAAACGGATATAGAGGAGTTCTAACTGTGCAATTGAAAAACATCCCGCGCCTCGGGCTGGCCCTCGCGGCGCTCCTGCTCGCGGCGTCCGCCGCCGCGCCCGCGCGCGCGCAGGAGGAGGCGCCGCCCGTCGTCCTCGACGAGCCCATCGCGCAGGTCGACAACTACGTCATCATGCTCTCGCAGCTCAAGCGCGAGAACACCGAGTTCCGCGACGTGCTCACCAAGCAGCGCGGGCTGACGCCCGAGCAGGCCGACGCCGAGATACAGAAGCGCCAGCCCGAAATCATCATCAACCTCATCAACGAGGCGCTGCTCGTCCAGAGGGGCAAGGACATGCCGCGCATGACCGAGGACGTCGAGGCCGAGGTCAACCGCGAAGTCCTGCGCGTCGCCAAGCAGTCGAACATCGCCACCATCGAGGAGCTGGAGGAGGCCATGCGCCGCGAGGGCCTGAGCCTCTCGGACATCAAGGAGACGCTGCGCCGCCAGTTCATGAAACAGGCCGTGCTCCAGCGCGAGGTGGACGCCAAGGTCTACTACGGCCTGACCGACAAGGAGCTGCGCGACTACTACGCGGCCAACCGCGACAAGTTCGTCAGCGTCACCCTCTCCGAGCTGTTCCTGAGCCTGGCCGGGCGCACCGAGGCGGAGGTCAAGGCGAAGGCCGCCGACCTCGCCGCCCGCGCCCGCACCGGCGCCAGCTTCGAGGAGCTGGTCGAGCGCAACTCCGAGCACGAGCCGACCAAGAAGTTCAAGGGCCTGCTGGCCGACACCGACGGCAAGGCGCGCTGGTTCGTCCTCGCCGAGCTGTCGAGCGAAATCGGCACCGCCGTCAAGGGCCTGAAGGTGGGCGGCATCAGCGACCCCGTCAAGGCCGACGAGGGCTACATGATCCTGCGCGTCAACGAGCGCGACGACGCCTTCAAGGAGAACTTCGTCCGCGGCGTCATCACGCAGGAGCGCGCCGAGGCCGAGCGCGAGAAGTACCTCCGCACGCTCCGCAAGGAGGCTTACATCAAGCCCGCCAAGAACTACGAGGCGGTCATCCAGCCCGTCCTCGACAAGGACAAGTCGGAGACGGCCGCCGGCGGCGCCGGCCAGGCCGCCTCCGAGAAGAAGGACAAAGACAAGGCTAAGAAGCAGTAACTTCTCAAAAGTCTGAAGTCTGAAGTCTGGAGTCTGGAGTCAAGGCAAGCGGCTTTGACTCCAGACTCCAGACTTCAGACTTCAGACTTTTTTTATCCATGCGTCTCGACCAATTCCTCAGGGCCAGCCGCCTCGTCCCGCGCCGCACGGTGGCGCAGGAGTTGTGCGAGGCCGGCGCCGTCACCGTCAACGGCGCGGCGGCGCGCTCCTCGCGCACCGTGCGCGAGGGCGACCTCGTCACCGTCCGCCGCCGCTCGAACGCCCTGACCGTACGCGTCCTGACAATCCCGCAGACCAAGCAGCTCTCCAAAGCCGCCGCCCCCTCCCTCTACGAAGTCGTCAGCGACATCAGGCTGAACGAAGAACTGTGAACGACGGACGCTGAGCCGTCCGACACCTGACGGACGCTCCTTACAGTCCATCGCTCGGCGCCCCCACTTCGTCGTTTCATTTCCGTTCGCCTCCCGCGCTCGGCGGGCGCGTTCCGCCCGCGGGTTCGTCTGGAAACGAAACGCAGGGGCGCGGCCGGTTTTTGGAAATGCGGCCTTTATCCGAGTCTGTTTTAGTGGAACGCCACTTGCCCCAGCCTCAGTTGACCTCGGCGAAGAATGTCCTAACCAGAGAAGCATTAGACCAAGTGGGGGAGTTATGAACATCCTGAGCAGTATCTTTACGGACGACCTAGCGATTGATCTCGGCACCGTCAACACGCTGATTTTCGCGCCCGGCCGCGGCGTCGTCCTCAACGAGCCCTCGGCCGTCGCCATCCACAAGTACACGGGGGAGGTTTTGGAGGTGGGCTCCGAAGCCTACAAGATGCTCGGCCGCGAGCCGAAGGACGTGGAGGTCTACCGCCCCGTCCGCGGCGGCTCCATCGAGAACTTCGACGCGGTCGAGAAGATGCTCAAAGCCTTCATCACGCGCGTCTACGGCGGCGCGCACCGCCGCAGCCACGTCGTCATCGGCGTGCCCGGCTCCTCGACGACGCTGGAGCACCGCTCGATCCGCGACGCCGCGCGCGACGCCAAGGCGACCCGCGTCGACCTCGTCGACGAGGGCCTCAGCGCCGGCTTCGGCGCCGGCCTGCGGCAGGACGACGAGCGCGCGCACCTCGTCGTGGACATCGGCGGCGGGACGACGAACGTCGCCGTCATCGCCTCGGGCGCGGTCGTCTCCTCGCACAGCATCCCGTCGGCCGGCAACGCCATGGACCAGGCCATCTGCGACTACGTGAGGGCCAGGTACGAGATGCAGATCGGCGAGCGCACGGCCGAGAACATCAAGAAGCAGTTGGGGGACGTCGGCCCGGACTGCGAGGGGCGGATGGAGGTCGTCGGCAAGCAGTTGACGGACGGCCTGGCGAAGGTCGTCGAGATTGAGGCCGCCGAGGTGCGCGAGGCCCTGGAGCCCGTCGTCTCCGAGATCGTCGCGGGCGCGCGCCGCGCCATCGAGGAGTCGAAGCCCGAGGTGACGGCCGACATCTACCAGACGGGCCTCATCCTGACGGGCGGCGGGGCGCTGCTGGGGGGCCTGGCCGAGAGGTTGCAGAAAGACCTGCGCCTCCACGTCGCCGTGGCCGACGAGCCGCTGCTGGCGGTGGCGAAGGGCGTGGGGATGCTGCTGTCGGACAAGGCGCGGCTCCACCGCGTCGCCATCCGCGAGGACGTCCCCGTGTGGGAGGCCGAGCAGGCGCTCGTCGTCAACTGGTAAGTTTTCCTTTGCGAAGGGGAGGAAGAAAAGGGGGCGCGGGGCTTCTTCAGTCCCGGCCCTCTTTCTCTGTCTCCGCCTCGCGCGCGAACTCCCCGATGACGAGCGCGCGCTCGCGCTCCGGGAGCAGCCTGAGGTCGCGGGCGAGTGCGGCGGCGCGGTCGTCGTCGTCTTCACCCTCGGGCGCGGGCGGGAGGAGGAAGAGGCCGCCGACGTAGAGCGCGAGCGCGAAGAAGGAGACGTAGCCGGTCGCGGCGGCGTAGGCCGGGCCCGAGAGCGTGCCGAGCGTGACGCCTTCGAGCGCCGAAGCGGCGAGGCGGCTGAGCCAGCCGCCGCCCGGCCCGGCGAGCGAGGCGAGCAGCACGTGCTTGACGAAGAAGGCCGTGCCGAAGAGCGCCGCGAGGCTCCGCAGCAGGCGGCGCGGGTCGAAGTTCGAGAACTGGTTCTGCCAGAGCGTCCAGAGGAAGAAGCAGGCGAGGACGAAGCGCGGCAGCCCCGCCTCGGGCAGCACGGAGTTGAACGCCTGCGCCGACGCGAAGAAGAGCGCGCCGAGCGTGAGCGCGTGCGAGACGTTCTCCGCCGCCCCGTTGTCGGCCGAAAGCCAGCGGCCGAACCTGAGCGCGCCGCCGCGCGCGAAGAGCGCCAGCAGCATCAACGCCAGCACCAGCGTCACCAGCGGCGGCGTGACGAACACCAGCGCGCCCGACTCCGCCGCGACGCGCAAGCCCCCCAACAGCGCCGCCGTCAGGAAGACGGTCGGCAGCACGACGTGGCGCAGCAGCGCGCGGTTCCTCGTGCGTGTGTCGGTCACAGCCCGTCGGTCGCCCTTCACTTCCTTTCGCGGAAGACCTTCAGCGGGTTGAAGTCGTCGGCCGTGCGTTCGAGCCCGCCCGCGAGTTCGGCGCGCAGCTCGGCGGCGGAGTGGATTTTCAGCTCCGCGTCTTCGACCGAGAGCGGCGCGTCCGGCGAGAGGGCCACGGCGCGGTCGGCGGCTTCGAGCCCGCGGCGGAAGAGCGCGTCGTCGCTGTAGACGCGCCCCCAGCCCTCCCGGTAGAAGGCGTAGGCGACGTAGAACTGCGTGCGCGCGTCGCGCCGCGCCGGGTCGGCTCGCTCCCACTCGTCGCGCGCGGCCGCGTACTGCCCGCGCAGGAACAGCTCGCGCCCGGCGTCGAAGCGGGCGCGGTCAACCTCGTAGATGCCGGCGGCGGCGCTCGCCCCCGCCACCGCCTCGCCGACGCTCCGCGGCGCCGCCGCGTAGAGCCACACGACGAGCGCGGCGTAAAGAAGCGTCCACACGATGCCGAGCCACTGGATGAGCTTGGGCCGCATTGTTATAATCCGTGCGTTCCGAAACGTCGGAGCCTTTCCGGCCGCCCGAACCCCCGAACCGAAAGGATACCGTATTTCCGCCATGAAGACATTCACCGCCGCCCTCGTGCTCGTCTGCGCCTGCGCCCTCGGCGCGGCCGCACAGGAAGGACATCACCAACACGGCGCGAAGCCCGAGGCCGCGCCCGGCGCGGCCGCCGACCCCGAAGGCGTCGTCAAACGCGGCGAGGCCATCGGCGCCGAGTCGCGCCGCGTCGCTTTCGCCGACGCCCTGAAGGAGCCGCAGAAGTACGCGGGCAAGACGGTCGTCATCGAGGGCGTCGTCCGCCGCGTCTGCCAGGCCGAGGGCTGCTGGGTCGAGATAGGCTCGAAGGAGGGCGAGGGCGCCGTCCGCGTCACCTTCGACCACAAGTTCAGCGTCCCGAAGGACGGCGCGCAGATGAACTTCCGCGCCGAGGGCACGCTCAAGGTCAAGACGCTCAGCCGCGAGACGGTCGAGCACCTCGTCAAAGACGACGGCGCCAAAATCAAGACCAACCCCGACGGCACCGCCGACGAGGTGACCTTCCTCGCCACCGGCGTCGAGCTTTGGAAGTAGGTTTTAAGTTTTGAAGCCCTTCAGGATTAGAGACGTCGAGATAAGCCCGCCGCTCGTGCTGTCGCCGATGGCGGGCGTGACGGACGTGCCTTTCCGCGCGCTGCTGAAGCGGCGCGGCGGCATCGGGCTCACCGTGTCGGAGTTCATCTCGGTCGAGGGCCTGACGCGCAACAACCCGAAGTCGAAGCGCCAGATGCGCTTTCACGAGTACGAGCGGCCGTTCGCCGTGCAGATTTTCGGCGGGCAGGCCCTCCGGATGCGCATGGCCGCCGAGATGGCCGAGGAGGTCGGCGCCGACATCCTCGACATCAACTGCGGCTGCCCGGCGCCGAAGGTCGTCAAGCACGGCGGCGGCTCGGGCCTGCTCCGCGACCTGCCGCGGCTGGAGACGATTCTCAAGGAGATCAAGAAGGCCATCACCATCCCGCTCACCGTCAAAATCCGCGCGGGCTACTACGACCACACGCGCAACGCCGTCGAGGTGGCGAAGCTCGCCGAAGCTTGCGGCGCCGAGCACATCGCGCTCCACGGCCGGACGAAGGAGCAGGCTTACAAGGGCTGGGCCGACTGGGACCTGGTGCGGCAGGTGAAGGAGGCCGTGTCCGTCCCCGTCTCCGGCAGCGGCGACGTGGTGACAATCGAGGGCGCCTTCAAGCGCTGGCGCGAGACGAATTGCGACGGCATCCTCATCGGCCGCGGCGCGATGGCGAACCCCTGGATATTCCGCCAGATCGAGGACACGCTCGCCGGCCGCGCGCCCTTCGAGCCGACGCTCGACGACAAGCGCGAGGTGCTCATCGAATACTTCGACCTCCTGCGCGCCGACATGCCCGAGTTCGCCGCCATCGGCCGCATGAAGCAGTTGGCCGGGCAGTTCACCAAAGGACTGCACGGCGGCGCGCGCTTCCGCCAGGTCATCTACCACTCGCACAGCGTCACGGAAGTCCTCGAACGCATCTCCGAATACTTCGAGACGGTCGCCGCCGGCCGCACCTACCTCGGCGAAGGCGGCCCCGAGCCCGAAGAGGCGGCGCCCGCCCTCGACTCCTGCGAGGCCGCGACTTTCTAGGGGCTAGGGGCTAGAGGCTAGGGGCTAGTTAAGAAGTTCTCTTCCTAACTAGCCCCTGGCCTCTAGCCCCTAGCCCCTTACAAGAGGTTGATTATCTCGGCGGCGGCGTCCGCGCCGCTCAGGCGGAGGCGGGCGAGGGTGACGGGGAGTTTGAAGCGGCGGGGGCCGGCGCTGCCGGGGTTGAGGTAGAGGACGCCGCGGCGCTCCTCCGCGAGCGGCCGGTGGGAGTGGCCGCTGACGACGACGCGGAAGCCGGCCGTCGCGGGGCTGATGTCCAACTCCTTCAGGTCGTGCAGGACGTAGACGAACGCCCGGCCCACTTCGACCACCTCGTACTCCGCGAAAGCCTCGGCCCACCCGCCCCGGTCGTTGTTCCCGCGCACGGCCACGACCGGCGCGACGCGGCCGAGCGCCTCAATCACGCCGGCCCCGCCGATGTCTCCCGCGTGGATTATCAACTCCGACCCGGCCAGCGCTTCCAGCGCCTCCGGCCTCACGAGCCCGTGCGTGTCGGAGATGACCCCGACGAACCCGCCCGCCCTGCTGCCCCCGCGGCTGCCCAAACCCTCACCCCTCCGAGTACGTCTTCTTAAAGCCCGAGTGGGCGCGGCGACTTGCCGCCGAAGAACCAGGCGGCGCCAACCCTGAGGCGGTGGTGCCAGGTCGGGAGGCGCGTCGTGTAGAGCGCGAAGCGCGCCTGCCGCGCGAGCTGGCCGCCGACGACGCGGCCGGCCGTCAGCACCGCCGCGTCGTCCGTGCCGAGGCTGACGGCCTCGCCCAGCTCCTCGAAGTGGCCGGCCGCCGGGACGCCGCCGTCAATCAACTCCTGGACGTTGCGCGCGACAAGGCTCGCCTGCTGGAAGGCTATCTGCGCCGTCCCCGCGAGGCTCGGGACGACTTTGGGGAAGTGGGCGATGTCGCCGAGCGCGAAGACCTCGGGGCGGCCGCGCACCTGTAGGGTGGGCTCGACGACGACGAGGCCGTTCTTCGTCTTCTCCACGTCGAGCGCGCCGACGAGCGGGTTGACGCGCACGCCGGCCGTCCAGACGACGCCCGCCGCCTGAATCGTCTCGCGCTCGCCCGCGTGCTCCAGGACGACCCCGCGCCTGAGCACCTCGACCACCTTCGTCTCCGTGAAGATTTCCACGCGCTTCTCCGCCAGGACGCCCTCGACGACCGCGCGAATCTCGGCGTCCATGCCGGGCACGACCTGACGACCCATCTCGACGAGGACGACGCGCGGCTCGCCGTGCAACCCCCTCCGGCCGAAGGCGTCGCGCAGGAGGTCTGACATTTTGGTCGAAAGCTCGACGCCCGAGGCGCCGCCGCCGACGACGACGAAGGTCGCGGCGCGGCGCGCGTCCTGCGGGGCCGCGTCGGGCGGGATGCGGTCGAGCGCGTCTATCATGCGCCGCCGCAGGTCGTCGGCGTGCCGGATTTTGCGGAAGGGGAGCGCGTGCGCCTCGGCGCCCTCGACGCCCCAGAAGTTCGTGACGCCGCCGACGGCGAGGACGAGGTAGTCGTAACCCAGACGGCGGACGCGCCCGGCCACCTCCACCTCGCGGCGGTCGAAGTCCACCCCGGTCACGGCGCCCTGGACGAGGTTGATTTTGTCGTCCAGCAGCTCCCTGTAGTGCGGCGCGATGTGCCACGCCTCGACCTCGCCGCTCAGGTACTCGTAGAGGAGCGGCGTGTGCAGGAAGTGGTCGTCGGCCGCCACCAGCGTCACCTCGCCCGCCCCGGCGAGCCCCAGCGCCGTGAACAGCCCGCCGAAACCGCCCCCGACGACCAGGATGCGCGCCCTCTCCTCCACCGTCTCCTCGCTGGCGTCCATGAAGCCTCCCCGTCCCCGTACACTTAAAAATCGTGCCGCATCGTAGCAGACAAGCGCGCGGCAGCGCACGCATTAAACGGGCGGACGTTAGAGCCCACGTGTGATTGAGATTATGCGGCATTTCCGCCGCGCGCGACGAGTAGCCGCCTGATGGTGTCAACGAGGTCAATGAGGTTGTTCGGCTTTCGCAGGAAGGCGTCCGCGCCCACGTTCCGCGACTCCTCGGTGATGTCTTCCAGCGAGATGAGAACGATGGGTGTCTCCCGCCGGTGCGGGCAGCGGCGGGCACGCTCCGCCAGCTTGAGCCCCGACAGGCCGCGGAAATCATGGTCGAACAGCAGCAAATCGAAGTGCTCCTCGCCCTCGACATAAGCCACCGCGTAGCCGTCGCTCGAACACGGCTTGACGTACCAGCCGGCGAACTCCAGCACGTCGCGCACGGTCGCAAGCAGCATCCTGTTATGTTCGACGTAGAGGATGACGGCCGGCTTTGCTATCATGCGCGTGTTCGTGTCTTTGAAAACGAGGCAACGGGTCGGATGCGTCACGTAGCTCACCCTCAACCGCCAGAGAGATGAGCATCGCCGTTGAGCATGAGAGGTCTCTACTCACGGCGAAAAGATTAGGCAAGCAGACTTTATGTCTAACAATACATAAGGTCAAGCAGAAAGGTGCGTGCTCTGTCCTGTCAGGAGGTTATGCCTGATGGGACACGCGCGGCCAAAGCCCGAACGTCTGGCCGAAAAGCTGTTAGCGATTCGGGCGGCGCTCGGCATTTCTCAGCCCGAGTTGCACAGGCGTCTCGGGGTCGAGCACCTCATCGCATATCACGTCATCTCGAAATACGAACTGGGCAGAAACGAGCCGCCGTTGATGATTGTGCTTGAGTATGCCCGCCTCGCCAACGTCTACGTCGAGGTCTTGATTGACGACGAGCTAGACCTACCCGACAACCTGCCCAGCCCGACCAAAAGCGAAGGCGTCCGGCGCGGCGCCTCTCGGCCGCAAGGTAAAAAGCGTTAGTTAAAATTCTTGACCCGTCTAATCGTCGGGGTAATATTTCGACAATTAAATCGGTGCTGGTGCCTGTTCCTTTGACGACATCTGACGTCGGACACTAAAGATGGTTGCCCTACTGTAGGCACTGACGGCATACGGTTTAACTAGCCGGTGAGCAAAGGCACTGCTAGGCAGGGTCGTTGTACGCCGGCTGTGGTGTTTTTAGGTGCCTCCTGCGCCTGACGCCGCGGCCTTGATGACCGCTCGCGTCGGGCGCTCTACTTTTGGAGGCACCTTTATGAGAGGGGACATTCAAGCACCGGACTCAGGCAAGAATCACTTGCAGGAGGTGAAAGGGACGGGCGAAGCGCCCCCCGAAAACCGTTCTCATACCCTCAGAAACGTCATCCGGTCGGGCCGGGCGGTTGTGGTAGCCCCTCTCATCACCGGCGGCTATCAAGCCTCCACGCTTATCGCCACCGGTCAGTATGTGGGAGCGCTCAAATGTGCGGCGGCGGCAGGTGGGGCTTTGCTGGTGTTGACGATATTTCTGGAACTGGCCGACGCCTTTGTTGAGTTTATGCGTAAAAGGCAGGTGGCGAAGGCGAGGGACAAAGGCTCTTGAAGCCGATATGCTGGTGGCTGGACACCCCGGCGGAGGGCGTGTTAAATTCTCCGGGGTAAGTAAATAACTCTAGCGGTTGCCTGAGGATACGTCAGGCTTACTGCGGTCTGGGAGGGCCATCTAGGACAGCTATGGCATTGGCAACAGAGGTCAAGGAAACGATCATCAACACGTACCAGACGCACGAGGGCGACACCGGCTCGCCGCAGGTGCAGGTCGCACTGCTCACTCAGCGCATCAACGAGCTGACCGAGCATTTCAAGACTCACAAGAAGGACAACCACTCGCGGCGGGGGCTGCTCAAGATGGTCTCGCAGCGCAGGAGCCTGCTCGACTACCTCAAGCGTAGAGACATCGAGGGGTATCACGAACTCATCGGGAAGCTCGGCCTGCGCCGCTAAGGGGTTAGCGGCGGGGACGCGCGCCCCGGCGGGCTCGCGCTTAGTCAGTGTACGAGGACGAAACCCTCTTAAATCAAGCCCCGCGTCCAGTGACAGGCGGGCGGGAGTGGCCGAACGTGACGGCAGAAACTTTCGCGCGCGGACGGGGGAAGCGGCCTCTGGCAGACAGGCGGAAGGCGGCGCCGGCTTCACGGTTGGAGCAGGGTGCCGCTTTCTCTTTTTCCGGCCCCGGACGCGCCGCCGCCTCACGTAGCGGTGGCGACACAGTCCGGCGCGAGACGAACATTTCCGGGCCGCGCGGCGGATGAGACGCCGCGCCAATCCACGGGGTCGCCCCGGCCAAGCGGCGGCCAGCCCGAAGGAGACGAGAATCAATGGCAGCTAAGAAATTACTGAGAGAAAAGATCAAACTGGGCGACCGCGAGCTGTCGGTCGAGGTCGGCCGCGTCGCCAAGCAGGCGCACGGCTCCGTCATCGTCCGCTACGGCGACACGATGGTTCTGGTCGCCGCCGTCGGCGCCGGCTCCCCCCGCGAAGGGATAGACTTCTTCCCGCTCACGGTCGAGTACCGCGAGCACAACTACGCCGCGGGCCGCATCCCCGGCAACTACTTCCGGCGCGAGGGGCGCCCCGGCGAGAAGGAGGTCCTGACCGCCCGCATGATCGACCGCCCCTGCCGCCCGCTCTTTACGGAAGGCTACCGCAACGAGACGCAGGTCATCGCCTCGGTCATCTCGGCCGACGACGAGAACGACCCGGACGTTTTGGCCATCACGGGCGCGTCGCTGGCGCTCTACCTCTCGGACATCCCGTTCCCGCAGCCCATCGCGGGCGTGCGCGTCGGCCTCATCGACGGCCGCTACGTGATTAACCCGACCTACGACGAGGTGCGCGAGTCGCGCCTGAACCTCGTCGTCGCCGGCACCGAGGAGGCCATCGTCATGGTCGAGGCCGGCGCCAAGGAGGTGTCGGAGGAGATCATGGTCGAGGCCCTGATGCTCGCGCACAAGGAGATCAACCGCCTCTGCCGCTGGCAGAAGGAGCTCTACAAGGCGCTCGAAATCGAGAAGCGCCCCGTCGAGGCGCCGGCCCTCAACGAGGAGATGCTGGGCGAGGTCGAGCGCAACTACGCCGAACGCCTGCGCGACGCGCTCAACACCGAGGCGCACGGCAAGATCGGCTCCTACGCCGCCGTGGACGCCCTCAAGAAGGAGGTCGTCGAGTCGTACCCCGAAGACCAGCCCGAGCAGCGCCAGCAGGCGAAGAAGATTTTCGACCACCTCAAGGAGAAGATTTTCCGCGAGGACATCCTCGGCAAGCGCCGCCGCCCCGACAACCGCAAGTTCAGCGAGATTCGGCCCATCGACATCGAAGTCGGCTGGCTCCCGCGCGTCCACGGCTCGGCGCTCTTTACGCGCGGCGAGACGCAGGCCATCGTCACCTCGACGCTCGGCACCAAAGAGGACGAGCAGTTCATGGACGACCTGGAGTCGGGCGAGATCAAGCGCCGCTTCCTGCTCCACTACAACTTCCCGCACTACTCGGTCGGCGAGGTCGGCCGCTTCGGCTCCACCTCGCGCCGCGAGATAGGCCACGGCGCGCTCGCCCGCCGGGCGCTGGAGCCCGTGCTCCCCAGCGAGGAGGATTTCCCGTACTCGCTCCGCATCGTCTCGGACATCACGGAGTCGAACGGGTCCTCCTCGATGGCGACGGTCTGCGGCGGCTCGCTCTCGATGATGGACGCGGGCGTCCCCATCAGGTCGGCGGTCGCGGGCGTGGCGATGGGGCTCGTCATGGAGGGGAACCGCTACGCCATCCTCTCCGACATCGCCGGGGCGGAAGACCACTACGGCGACATGGACTTCAAGGTGGCCGGCACGCGCGACGGCATCACCGCCTTGCAGATGGACATCAAGATCGGCGGCATCAACGCCCAGATCATGGCCGAGGCGCTGGAGCAGGCCAAGAAGGGGCGCATGCACATCCTCGGCATCATGGAGCAGGCCATCCCGGCCGCCCGCGAGGAGCTTTCGCAGTACGCCCCGCGCATCATCACCATCAAGATCAACCCCGACCGCATCCGCGACGTCATCGGACCGGGCGGCAAGATCATCCGCTCCATCGTCGAGGAGACCGGCGCCAAAATCGACGTCGAGGACGACGGCACCATCTTCATCGCCACGGCCGACGGCGACGCCGCGCAGGCGGCCATCGCCCGCATCCGCGGCCTGACGGCCGAGGCCGAAATCGGCGAGCAGTACCTCGGCACCGTCTCGCGCATCGTCGATTTCGGGGCTTTCGTCGAGATTTTCCCCGGCACCGACGGCCTCCTGCACATCTCCGAAATCGCCGAGCACCGCGTCCGCGACGTGCGCGACGAATTGAAGGAGGGGCAGCAGATTCTCGTCAAGTGCATCGGCAAGGAGGGCAACAAGATTAAGCTCTCCCGCAAGGCCGTGCTCAAGGACGAGAAGGGCAAGAACGGCGGCCGCGAGCGCGCCGAGGCGGCCGGCCAGGGCGACAAAGACTAGCCCGCCGGGCCCCGCCGGGCTAAGTCCTGAGAGAAAAAAGGGTTCGCGCCGCGAGCGCGGGCCCTTTTTTACCTTGACAGGCCGAGCCCCCGGCGGGTTTAATGAGCAGCCGAAATTGGAACTCAAAGACTATTCGGAGTCTCTTCTCATTGCGGTAAACCGGAAGAGGTTTCGCCGCAAGTCTTTCTAGATAAAGAGTAGTTAAAGGCTTTGGCGGGTCGGGGGGCTCGGGGCCGGACGGAGGGGCTCAGGCCACCCGCCGCGGTGTCGTCTCCGGAAAGATTCCCGACCGCCGCCGGCCAAAACAGACCGCCCCACAAAGTTTTAGACGTAAAGACCCTGGGGAAGGGATTCAAGGGAGGATGACCCCGTAATGAGGCATCAAGCAATCCGCACAACGGCTCTGATGCTCGGCGTTGTACTTGCCGCCGCCGCGCCCGCGCGGGCCGGCACCATCACCTTCGGTGACGTGGTGCGCAGGGTCGGCGCCGACGGCCAGTTGCGCCCGGCCAGCGAGGTGCGCCTCCGCTTCGGCGCGCAGGCCGGTCTGGCGGCGCAGCCGGGCGGCCCGACGCAGAGCAGCACGACCTCCCCCTCCAGCCCCGACCAACAGCAGGCGTCCGGCGCGCAGCCGTCGGGCCAGAGCGGCACGACGGGGACGTCCTCGTCCGACCCGACGCTCTCGCAGAGCGGCGGCAAGGTGGAGACCGTGGACCTCGGCGACGTGACCGGCACGGTCTGCGACTGCGGCGAGATTCCGGCGCCGCCCAAGATTCCCGGCGGCGCGTTCCCCTGGTGGACGCTCGTCGGCATCCCGCTCGTCTGCATCAGCGGCATCTGCGCCGGCGGCGGCGGCGGCGAGGAGGGGTGCGTCACCAACTGCGGCGGCGGCCCGACGCCGACGCCCACTCCGCCCGGCGTGCCCGAGCCGATGTCGCTCCTGCTCTTCGGCTCCGGCCTGCTCGCCGTCGGCGCCAGCGCGCGCCGCCGCTACGGCCGCCGCCGCCCCGAAGAGGAAGTGCTGGGCGCCGCCGCGGCGGAGGAGGTCTAAGCCGATGCCTCGAACGAAACGCCCTTTCGGCGCCCCGCGCCCGCTCATCGCCTTCGCCGCCTTCGTCGCGCTCGCCGCCTGCCTCCCGCTCCTGACGACGGGCGCCGCGGCCAAGCAGAAGAACAAGAAGGACCAGCAGCCGACGACGGGGCGCATCGAGGTCTCGACGCAGCCCGGCGGCTACCCCATCACCATCGACGGCCAGCCCGCGGGCGAGACGACCGACTACGTCCGCGCCATCGAACTCCCGCCCGGCCCGCACACCGTCGAGATACAGTTCCCGAACAACACGCGCTGGTCGCAGGTCTTCAACATCATCGTCGGGCGCAAGAACTGCGTCGCGCTCAACTACCGGCCGCGCACCATCGACATCCCGGCCGTCCCCGTCTCGCCCTGCCCGTACCCCGTCAACGTGACGGCGCCCGCGCAGGTCAACGACGGCGACATCGTGACCTTCACGGCCGACGTCGGCTACCAGGGCCAGTCGGCGCTCAACTACACCTGGACGGTGAGCCCGCCCGCGGCGCGCATCCTTTCGGGCGTGGGCACGCCGACCATCACGGTTGATTCTTCGGGCCTCGGCAACCGGCGCGTGACGGCCATCCTCGTCGTGGACGACGGCTCGGGCGACCGCGCGTGCAGGCAGACGGCGCAGGCCGCCACCGGCGTCGCCACGCTGCCCAGCATCACGCCGCCGCGGCGCTTCGACGAGTTCCCGTCCATCGCGCGCGACGACGACAAGGCGCGGCTCGACAACCTCGCCATCGAGTTGCAGAACAGCCCCGGCTCGACCGGCTACGTCGTCGCCTACGCCGGCCGCTCCAGCCGCGCGGGCGAGGCCGACCGCATGGGCCGCCGCGCCGTGGATTACCTGACGGCCACGCGCGGCATCAGCCGCGAGCGCCTCGTCTTCATCAACGGCGGCTACCGCGAGTCGAACTCCTTCGAGCTGTGGGTCGTCCCGCAGGGCGCCGAGGCGCCGCGCCCGACGCCCACGCTCACGCCCGAACAGGCGCGCCCCGCC
Organism: Pyrinomonadaceae bacterium; assembly: GCA_036387455.1. Classification (GTDB taxonomy): domain Bacteria; phylum Acidobacteriota; class Blastocatellia; order Pyrinomonadales; family Pyrinomonadaceae; genus QHXN01. The sequence goes on from DASVTS010000172.1 coordinate 29,250, forward strand.
GCGCCCTCGCGCCGCACGAGGCGCGACTAGAGCGCCGGACCGGCCCGAACCACGACGAGCGCCGTGCCCCTCCGGACGAGGGGCACGGCGCTTTCGTCAGGGCCGCCTGCTCCGCCTCTGGCACGCCCTTTTCTTAATCCCCTTGAGAACGTCTGCGGCCGTACTGTTATCAAACGTGCGGGCGGCGCTCGATTCCTTTCGTCGTTTAGTTTTAGAACTTTTACCTCGCTTCGTGCCCCGCGCGGGGCGTTTGACGGAAACAGTTTTAGGAGGACTTAAAGACAATGGCTGATGGTGAGGGCTCTGGCAACACCGGCGTGGTCGCCATCGTGGTGATCTTTCTGATCGTCGTCATCGCGGCGTTCTTCGCGTGGCGCGGCGGCATGTTCGGCGGCGGCGGCACGAAGAAGACCGAGATCGACGTCAACGTCCAGGCGCCGGCGACGAAGTAGCGCGGCGCGGGCGCGGGTCGGACCGACGGGGAGGGGAGTCGCCCGCTGCGGCGGCGCCCCTCCCTTCTTTTCAAGTCCGGCGCGCGGCTGGTATTCTCGTCAATCGTCAATCCACGATTCACGGAGAAGGACATTGGCAGCACCGAACATCGAGACAATCGTGTCGCTCTCGAAGCGGCGCGGGTTCGTTTTCCCCTCGTCCGAGATTTACGGCGGCCTGGGCAGCGCGTGGGACTACGGCCCGCTCGGCGTCGAGCTTTGCAACAACGTCAAGCAGGCGTGGTGGCGCTGGATGGTTCACGAGCGCGACGACATGGAGGGGATTGATTCGAGCATCATCCTCAACCGCTCCGTCTGGAAATACTCGGGCCACGAAGAGACGTTCAGCGACCCCCTCGTCGACTGCAAAGAATGTAATAGCCGCCTGCGCGCCGACAAGCTGGAGCAGGGGATTTCCGAGTCCGGCGCCGTCAAATATAAGTGCCCGAACTGCGGCTCGACCGACCTGACCGAGCCGCGCCCCTTCAACCTGATGTTCCGCACGACCATCGGCGCGGCGGCCGTCGAGGATGACCCGAACGCGCTCGCCTACCTCAGGCCGGAGACGGCGCAGGGCATCTTCATCAACTTCCTGAACGTGCAGACGACGATGCGGCGGAAGATTCCCTTCGGCATCGCGCAGATAGGCAAGTCGTTCCGCAACGAGGTGACGCCCGGCAACTTCATCTTCCGCACGCGCGAGTTCGAGCAGATGGAGATGGAGTACTTCGTGCGCCCCGGCGAGGACGAGCGCGTGCACCAGGAGTGGATTGACTACTGCCACCAGTGGTTCATCAGGCTCGGCATCGGCGCGGCCAACCTGCGCTTCTACGAGCAGCCGAAGGAGGAGCTGGCCCACTACGCCAAGCGCACCGTGGACATTCACTACCGCTTCTTCCCCGAGCGCGAGGACGAGGAGCGGCAGTGGGACGAGCTGATGGGCATCGCCAACCGCACCGACTTCGACCTGAAGGCCCACTCGAAGAAGCCCGAGGACGCGGAAGGCAAGCGCCTCAACCCGGACGCGACCGACGACCTCTCCTACTTCGACGAGGCGACGAAAGAGCGTTACTACCCTTACGTCATCGAGCCGGCGGCCGGCGTCAACCGCACGGTGCTCGCCGCCCTGATGGACGCCTACACCGAGAAGACCACCGACAAGGGCGAGAAGAGGGTGATTCTGGGCCTGCACCCCCAACTCGCGCCCATCAAGGTGGCCGTGCTCCCGCTGGCGAAGAACAAGCCCGAGATCGTCTCGATGGCGAAGGAGATCAAGAAGGGCTTGCAGCCCTCGATGCGCGCCGTCTACGACGACACGGGCGGCATCGGCAAGCTCTACGCGCGGCAGGACGAGGTCGGCACGCCCTTCTGCGTCACCGTGGACCACCAGTCGCTCGAAGACGAGGCCGTCACCGTCCGCGACCGCGACACCTGGGAGCAGGAGCGCGTCAAGGCCGCCGACCTCGCCGGACACCTGCGGAAGAGACTCGGGATTAACTGCTGAGCGTCATTTAAAAAGAAGCGGTCACCTCTATGCCCGTCGTTAAGAAAAGAAACCAGCAGACCGAGTCGCGGCTGCTCCTCGAATCGGACGAACCCGTCGAGCTGCCGCCGGCCGAGGTGGACGACTCCGCGGTCGTCCTCCAGTTCGAGCAGTTCCGGCAGTACGTGCCCGAGCTGCTCGAAGAGCTGCGCGACGGCGTGGAGGCGACGCCCGTCCCCGTGATGATGGACGGCTCGACCTTCGTCGTCCACGGCGACACGCGCAGCTTCTGGGTCAAGCTCTGGCACTCCTCGCCCGAGCTGACGCGCATCGAGCGCGTGCAGATCATCAGTTGTCTGCCCTCGACCCGCGGCGTGCAAATCCTCATGGAAGACCCCGAGGGCTACGACGACGAGGGCGACGACCTGGACGACGAAGGCGACTTCGGCGACGAGGGCGAGGGCTTCGACGGCGACGGGGACGACTTCGACGGAGGCGAGCCCGGCGGGCCGGTCGAGGAGACGCGGCGCTGAGCTTCGAGCCGGCCGCCCGTTCGACGCCCGATGACTTCTCCCACCCCCGAAAAAATCCTGAGGCTGGCGCGCGCCGTGGCCGAGGCGGGCGGCCGCGCGCTCCTCGTCGGCGGGTGCGTGCGCGACCGCCTGCTGGGGCGCGGGGTGAAGGACTGGGACGTCGAGGTCTACGGCGTCGAGCCGGCCGCCCTGCGCGACCTGCTCGCGCGCATGGGGCGCCTCAACGTCGTCGGCGAGGCGTTCACCGTCTACAAGCTCGGGCAGGATTTGGACGTCTCGCTCCCGCGCCGCGAGCGCAAGACCGGCCGCGGCCACCGCGGCTTCTACATCGAGGGCGACCCCTCGATGTCGTTCGAGGAGGCCGCCCGCCGCCGCGACTTCACCGTCAACGCCGTCCTCGAAGACCCGCTCACGGGCGAGGTCATCGACCCCTTCCGCGGGCGCGAAGACCTCGAACGCAGGCTGCTGCGCGCCGTCTCGCCCGACACGTTCGTGGAAGACTCTTTGCGCGTGCTGCGCGCCGCGCAGTTCGCCGCGCGCTTCCAGTTCGACGTCGAGCCCGACACCGTCGCCCTCTGCCGCTCGATAGACCTCACGGACCTCCCCGCCGAGCGCGTCTGGGGCGAGCTGGAAAAGATTCTCCTCGCCGCCCCGCGCCCCTCGGTCGGCCTCGAATGGCTCGACCGCCTGAACGCCACGCCCCAGCTCTTCCCCGAACTCGACGCGCTCAAAGGGGTGCCGCAGGAGGAGGAGTGGCACCCCGAGGGCGACGTCTTCGTCCACACCCTCCTCGCCTGCGACCGCGCGCGCGAGCTGGCCGACGGACTCGACTACCCGCGGCGCGTGACGCTGATGCTGGCGGCGCTGTGCCACGACTTCGGGAAGCCGGCGACGACCGAGTTCGTCGAGGGGCGCATACGCTCGCGCGGCCACGACGATGCGGGCGTCGCGCCCGCGCTCTCGCTCCTCGAACGGCTGAAGCTGTTCACGCTCGACGGCTACGACGTGCGGGCGCAGGCGGTCGCGCTCGTCCGCGAACACCTCAAGCCCGGCGAGTTCTACCGCGCGCGCGCGGAGGTGACCGACGGCGCCTTCCGCCGCCTCGCGCGCCGCTGCGAGCTGGAGCTGCTCTACCGCGTGGCGAAGGCCGACAGCCTGGGCCGCAACGCCCCGTGGGTGCCGCGCGAGCGCTGGTTCGGCTCGGAGGCGCAGGAGTGGTTCATCAAGCGCGCGCGCGAGCTCGCCGTCGAGAAAGGCCCGCCCGCGCCCGTCCTCCTCGGCCGCCACCTTTTGGAGATGGGGCTCAGGCCCTCGCCCGTCTTCAAAAAAATCCTCGACGCCGTCTACGAGCTACAGCTCGACAACCGCGTCCGCACGCTCGAAGAGGCGCAGGAGGCCGCGCGAGAGTTTTTGAAAGACTCAAGCGACTAAAGGGGTGCGGGCGGCGGCGGCGACCCTCTGTGACTTCGGCGCGCGCCGTGTTGTAAAATGACGCTTACTTTCAAAACCCTCGCGCGGGCCCGTTCTTATTACTTCAATCCTAAGGAAGAAAATTGGCATGATTGACTTTGAGCTGACCGAAGAGCACAACGCGCTCGTCCAGACCGTGCGCGAGTTCGCGCGCGGCGAGGTGGCGCCGCACATCAAGGAGTGGGACGAGAAGCAGCAGTTCAACCGCCCGGTGCTCGACAAGATGGCCGAGCTGGGGCTCCTCGGCGTCTGCGTGCCCGAGGAGTACGGCGGCGCGGGCTTCGACTACGTCGCGCTCGGGCTCGTCTGCGAAGAACTCGAAGCGGTGGACACCTTCCTGCGCGTCGTGATGAGCGTCCACACGGGGCTGAACTCTTTGACGCTCTACGCGTGGGGCACCGAGGAGCAGAAGCGCAAGTACCTCGTGCCGCAGGCGAAGGGCGAGAAGATTGCGACCTACGGGCTGACCGAGCCGGGCGCGGGGAGTGACGTCGTCGGCTCGCGCTCGACCGCGCGGCGCGACGGCGACGGGTGGGTCCTGAACGGCGAGAAGATGTGGATTTCCCTGGGCGACGTGGCCGACAACTTCCTCTTCTTCTGCTGGACGGACGAGGAGAAGCGGCGCAAGCGCGACCACTCCGGCATGTCCTGCTTCATCGTCGAGCGGGGGATGCCCGGCTTCTCCTCAGGGACGATTCACGGCAAGCTCGGCATCCGCGCGGGCAACACCGGCTACTTCTCTTTGCAGGACGTGCGGGTGCCCGCCGAGAACATGGTGGGCGAGGAGGGCGAGGGCTTCAAGATTGCGATGTTCGCGCTGGAGCAGGGGCGCTACACCGTCGCGGCGGGCGCGACCGGCGTCATCCGCGCCTCGCGCGACGCGTCGGTCGCCTACGCCCTTGAGCGCGAGACGTTCGGGACGAAGATCGCCAACCACCAGCTCGTCAAGCAGAAGATTGCCGAGATGGAGGCCGACTACCAGATGTCGCGCCTGCTCTGGCTCAAGGCCGGCTGGCTCAAGAACGAGGGGCGGCCGAACGCGCGCGCCACCTCGCTCGCCAAGTGGCAGGCGACCGTCCGCAGCGAGAAGGCCGCCTCGATGGCCATCGAGGTGCACGGCGCCAACGGCTACTCGAACGACTACCCCGTCGAGCGCTACCTGCGCAACTGCAAGGCCGCGGTCATCTACGAGGGCACCCGCGACATCCACACGCTCATGCAGGCCGACTGGGCGCTCGGCCTCAAGGGCGAGCGCCCCGCGCGCCGCACGCTCCCGCCTTACCGTCAGGCGGTGGTCAGTAGACAGTAGTCGGTGGACGGTAGACAGACAGGCGGCGCGTCCCGGTCACCGGCCGGACGCGCCGCCTGTTGTTTCATCCACTGACTGCCGTCTACTGTCTACTCCCGAAAAAGCGTTCGGGGCGGCGGCGCCGGAAGGGCTCGCGCCGCCGCCCCGTGCTGAAGCTCATGGGTTTGGGCGGGTGAATGAGCTTCAAAGGCGAGACCGCGTGGGCGGGTGAGGCGGCCCGCGGTCTTCAACGCGCGTCGATGGTCACGACCTCCATCTCGGAGGCGTGCCCGCGCGCGGTTGTCAATTCCTTGCGGAGGCCGCGCTCGCGCTTGCTCTCGCGCAGCCGGCGCCCCATGTTGTCGGCGCCCCACACGGCCGCGAGGAAGTACTGGTCGCCGTACTTGTGGAAGACGAGCCGCGAACGGCCCACGCCCCTCTCGCTCGCGGAGTTCGTCAGGACGGTGTTGCCCTGCCGGCCGTTGCAGATGCGCAGCGTCGTATCGTCGCCCGTGAGCGACCTGACCCCGTACTCGCCGGCCGGGGCCAGGCGCTCGCCGACGTAGAAGTCGAAGGGGACGTGAGCCCTCGCGCCGTCCACCGACTTGGCGTAGGCGGGCGAGACCGTCGCCAGCGAAATGAGGAGACTCAGTGCCAACGTGCTCAAGCAGATGCGCTTTCTCATGACTCTTTCCTCCCGTCTGTGTTGGGGGTGACAGACTCTCGCCGTCGCCCGGGGTTTCTCCCGCGGGACGCTGAGGCCCCGGCCGCGCCTTCCCGCGCCGGCCGTACTCGAACTCGAACCCTTTCAAAAAGCCTTTGCGGTTATGCCTGTTGACAAGCGGCGTGCCGCGGCCTTCGGGCGCGGCGCGCGCGGGCGCCGCGGGGCGCCGAAGCGGCCTGACCGCGCGGGTTTAGACGGGTGTGGGCGTCGGTTCACGGCGCGGCGGCGTGGCGGCGCGCGGGCGGCGCGGCGCTATCCGAAAAGATAGTCGCCTATCCTTAAAGTTAGTCCGCGCCGCGCCCGCGAGGGCGGGGAGTGACTTTTGAACGGGGAAGTGTTATTTGTCGCGCTGCGCGCCGGGCGGAGTGATGAACCCTAGAGTCGTCGTCATCGCGGGGCCTTTGAAGGGCTCGGTCTTCGGGCTGGGCGAGGCGGAGCTGTCGGTCGGGCGCGACTCGACGAACAGCGTCCGGCTCGCCGACTCGCTGCTCTCGCGCCGCCACTGCCGCGTCACGCGCGCGGGCGACGGTTTCCTCCTGACCGACCTGGAGAGCCTCAACGGCACCTTCGTCAACGGCCGCCCCGTGCGCGAGCACCGGCTCGCCGAGGGTGACCGGATAGACGTCGGCGAGTCGCGCCTCGTCTTCCTCACCGGCGAGGGCGGCCCCGCGGAGGAGGAGTCGCCCTCGAACCCCGTCCACGTCAGCGACCGCGAGATGACGGCGCACACGACCGTGCGGCTGAAGGCCGACGAGGCGCTCTACCTGCGCCCGGAGGCGGGGCGGGCCGAGCCGCCCGCGTGGGCCGACATCGCGCGCGACCTCGCGCTCCTCATCCGCGTCAGCACCTCCGTCAACTCCATCCGCGAGACCGAGCCTTTGCAGCGCGAGCTGCTCCGCCTCGTCTTCGAGGCCGTGCCCGCCGAGCGCGGCGCCATCCTGCTCGTCGGCCACGACGGCCGCCTCGTCTCCGAGCTGGGGCTCGACCGCGCGGGCGACGTCTCGCGCGCCGTCGAGGTGAGCCGCACCGTCGTCCGCCAGGTCGTGGAGGAGGGGACGGCCGTCCTCGCCGCCGACCTCGTCGAGGGCAGCTTCGACACCTCGGAGAGCCTGCGGGCGGCGCGCCTGAGCTCGCTGCTGTGCGCGCCGCTCGTCGTCTACGGCCGCGCGCTCGGCGCGCTCTACCTGACGGCCGCCGACCCCTCGACGCACTTCGACGAGGGGCACCTCCAGCTCGTCACGGTCATCTGCCGCGTGGCCGCCGTGGCGCTCGACAACGCGCGCCGCGTCGAGCGGTTGGAGGGCGAGAACGACCTCCTGCGCGCCGAGAGCACCGTCGAGCACGGCATGGTCGGCGAGAGCGCGGCGATGAAGAAGGTCTACCAGCTCATCGCGCGCCTCGCGCCGGCCGACGCGACCGTCCTCGTCCGCGGCGAGTCGGGCACGGGCAAGGAGCTGGCGGCGCGCGCGCTCCACACGAACGGCCCGCGCCGCGAGCGCCCCTTCGTCGCCATCAACTGCGCGGCGCTGACGGAGACGCTGCTGGAGTCGGAGCTGTTCGGGCACGAGCGCGGCGCCTTCACCGGCGCGCTGGCGCAGAAGAAGGGCAAGCTCGAAGTCGCCGACGGCGGCACGCTCTTCCTCGACGAGGTCGGGGAGATGGCGCCCGTGCTCCAGGCCAAGCTCCTCCGCGTGCTTCAGGAGCGCGAGTTCGAGCGCGTCGGCGGCACGCGCACCATCCGCGTGGACGTGCGCGTCGTCGCGGCGACGAACAGGGACCTGGAGGAGGCGGTCAAGGCCGGGGGCTTCCGGCAGGACTTGTACTACCGCCTCAACGTCGTCTCCTTCGAGATGCCGCCCCTGCGCGCGCGGCGCGAGGACGTCCCTCTGCTCGCCAGCTACTTCGCCGCGAAGTACGCCGCCAAATTCAAGCGCAGGGTGACGGGGCTGTCGCCGGAGGCGCGCGCCTGCCTGACCGCGTACGACTGGCCGGGCAACGTCCGCGAGCTTGAGAACGCCGTCGAGCGCGCCGTCGTCCTCGGCACGACCGAGCGCGTGCTGCCCGAAGACCTGCCCGAGACCATCCTCGAAGCCGAGCCCGACGACGCCGGCGCCGCCGCGGGGGGCTCGCCCCGCCCGCCCGTCGCCCGGTATCACGAGGCGCTGCGCGAGGCCAAACGCCAGCTCATCCTCCGCGCCCTCGAACAGGCCGACGGCACCTTCACCGAGGCCGCCCGCCTCCTCGGCGTCCACCCCAACTACCTCCACCGCCTGATACGGAACCTGAACCTGCGGCCGGAGATTAAAAAGTAGACGGTACGCAGTAGAAAGACAGGCGGCGCGTCCGGGTTTATGACCGGGACGCGCCGCCTTTGGGTTTATCTACCGTCTACCTCCCCCTCATCCATTCACGGGGCGGGGACGAGGAACACGTCCCAGGCCCAGCGGCCGAGTCGGGCGCCGCGCGCGTCCTTAACCTTCGCGCGATAGCGGAAGCGGTTGCCGAACTCGTCCGTCCGCTTCGACTCCTTGTAGGCGAGGCTGACGGACTTTAAGCCAAGCTCCCGGAGGCCGTGCACCTCGCGGGGCGGGGAGACGCCGTCGTGGTCGGCGTCCTGCCACAGGCGCAGTGACGTGAAGACGGCGTCGCGTTCGTCAATCAAGCCGTCCCCGTTACCCCCACCCGCGGGTTTATCGAACTCGGCCAGCGCGAGGAATCCGTTCTTCTCCGACCCGGGCCGCGGCTCGGCCTGCGGCGTGAAGTTGCCGAACAGTTCCCGCCCGTCATCAATCGCGCCGTTGCCGTCGCGGTCAAGGGCGAGCCACGCGTCGTCCGACCCTTCTCTCGTCCAGGCTATTCTCTCCGGCACGCCGTCGCTGTCCAGGTCGAAGCGGACGCCCGCCTCGGCGCCCGTCAGGGCGAACCCGTCGCCCGAGACGTCTACGATGACCGGCGACGGGTAGCCGATGCACTGGCAGGTCGGCTCGTGCCACCGCGCGCCGTCCACGTTGAGGCACTCCTGATAGAAGGCCGGGTCACAGCTCCCGACGCCGCCGCCGCAGTTATAAACGAGGCTGGGTGAGGTGTCGTCACAGTCGCCGTCACAGGTGGATACGTCGTCAGCGTCTGTATCCGTACAAGGCGGGTTCGCCGCATTCGAGTCATATCGCCCGGCCTGCTTTATGCGCTCGTTATCACAGGCGGAGGGGCTGTCCCGACCGTGAAAGGTGCCGAAATCGAGCTCCTGACAACTGCCGTTCTCATCCACTAGGGCACACTCGCCGCCCATCATTATCGAATCCGTCCCGACGGGGCAGAAGATACATTCATATAATCCCAGCGTGTGTCCTATCTCGTGGGCTAAGACCTCTCGCAAAACGGCGCAATCCGTGACCCTCGAATTTAGCTCAATGACGCCGCTGGTGCGGTTGGCGCCGTTATCCCCGGTAAACGTCTCCCCGTACTTCATCGGCCCTTCGTCTACTAAGTTGACCTGAAGGCCGTTGCTGATGCCCGGAGCGTTTCTGGATCGGACCGTTTCGGGGACGCGATGGGCTACCGCATTGCCAGAGTACGTCACAGAAAACCAGACGCCCGAACCGTTACCCTGAGCGGCGGCGTTCTGGAGATTAAAATTGCCGAATACAGATTTGATGCAGTCGAATTGCGCCTGTGTAAACTGGTCGGGGTTGATGTTGACGGAGACGAGAGAGTTCTGGCTCCAGGCAAATAAAGGCCCGGCGCTCGTCGCGCTGGCGCCCGGCGGGCAGGAAGCCTGCGCCCCGACTCGGGGCGACGGCGGGAGGTACAGCAACAGCAGTAGACAACAGCCGAGTAGGAGAGCGGCGGTGTCGAGAGGCAAGGAACGCGGGTGAAGCGATTTCACAACTTCTGCCCCCCCTTATTCGGGCTGGTCGGCGCTGAGCGCAACCGCTCTCCTGACCTCGCCTAGAAAAGCCGCCTCGTCCGCCTCCTTAAACTTCTGGTAGGCCGCATACTGCATAAGTACTTCGCCGTTCAACGCCACACCGTCCAGCGGGAACACATGGCCGTCGCGCAGCTCGTATGCGGTGACGATAGAATAATCGTCACTCCCGTCGTTGTTGTGTCGGAGAAAGAGCACGTACCGGCGCCCGACGCGAGGCAAGGGCTTTCCGTGATGACCGTAACGGATGACCTTGCCGGAGGGAAACCGGACGCCCCCCCCGCCTCGGGTCGTGATGATTAAGTCGCCGGCGGCGAGCGCGCCCGTGCTGCTCTTAATCACGTCGTCCAGGCGGACTCTGAATTCGGAGAAGATGTCGGTCTTATCCCCGGTCAGATATGCCTGAGCGTCGGCGACGCTGCCGACGACCACGGCGTCACTCTTGACGGCGGGAATCGCCGGCTCGTCCGGTGCGTGTGACGAGGGCAGTCCGAAGGACGACTCGTCGCGCTCGGTTATCATGAACCGCCTGGGGTCATCCTTCAGGTTCGAGAGGATGATTTTGTTTCGATTCCTCCTGACGCGCTGTCGCGCACGCTCCTTCGGGTCGGCGGGCTCGGGGGCGTCGTAGTCCGTAACCGTATAGAAGTCCTCCCGCGCCTTTTCCAGCGCACGCGAGCGTGCAGGGTTGTTTTTCTCCTGCCTTACATCGCCCCGCAAGTTCGTCGCCGCGGGGCCGACCGCCGCGGCGAGGGCCAAGCCGGCCAGCAGGGTCAGCGAATTACTCCGTCTCATATTAAGCTCCTTGTCGTGGGCAGTTGGCCCCCGCGGTTGGGCGCCGCTATGCAAGGGTCAATAACGACTCGTGAGGAGAGCTGTGAGGTCACCGATTGTGTCTCCCTTCCCCGGCGATAGCGGCACGGACTTGCTCGATGAAAGCAGCTTCATCGGCGTTCTCGTGGGCCGCGAACTGAGCCAGTTGCGGGAGTTTTTTAGACACGCCGTCGAGAGGCATCACTTTGCCGTTAATCAGCGCGTAGCCGGTGATGATGGAAAATGCCTGTCCCGCTTCGTCCTTTCGCAGAAAAAGTAGATAGCGGGCTCCGACGCGCGGCATAGTCCTGCCGAGCGCGCCGCGCACCACCGTCTTACCTGAAGGAAATCTGACCACCCCCCCATACCGTTGCGTCGGGATGGTGGCCCCGGCGAATAGCGACGCGGATTGACCGTCCAACAACACGTCTTCCAGCAAGGTGGTGAATTCGGAATAAACGCTGGTCCTGTCGTTGGAAAGATATGCGCGGGCGTCCGTAATCTTTCCAATGACCACTGCATCGGCCTGCCGCACGGGAAGCGAAGGCTCCTTAGGCCCATCACTGACGGGGAGGTCTAAAACAATCGGTTCCGATGTTTCCTTGATCGCAAACATCTTCGCGTCAGCGCCGCCGCCTGCGTAATCGTAAGCTTTACTTCTCGCGCGCCGTAAAGCCCTCTCTTTCGGGTCGGCGGTTTCCGGCGCGTCGAAGTCTACGACGGGGGTGTCTGCCACGTCGCCTCGCTCTTGCCGGGCCGGCGAATCCGGCCGTGTCGAACCCAGTCGGGCACCGGCCGTCACAAAAATTGCGCTGATCGGTGCGAGAACGAGCGCCAAAACTAATGCTCGCTTACCTTGCATGTGTCATCCTCTTTAGTAATTCAGCGCGCGGGAGTCTTTATTCCGGCTCTGGCCCGCCGCGTGAGTTACGGCGACGGTAAAGGCCACGCGCTAAAAGGAACGGGGCGTTTTGTAGCAGGAACGCGCTCCTTAGTAAGGAGCGCGAGGTGGCGAGGCCGCTCGCGTTGAGCATCGCCTGACACGCGCAAAGGCGGCCGTGAGTGCGGCTTATTATGATATTGCCCGCGGAGGGCGTCAAGCCGATGATTTCGTGCGGGGATTTTATTTTAACCCTCTACAAATCGCCGCTTATCTGTTAGTATTCACGTGCCTTTCCAACGCCAGAGCGGTCATTTCACGGCGGTCATCCTTTAGATTCGGGAGTCCTGTTTTAATGCCCCAGGAGCTGAACAGCGTTAACGTCTCGCTCGACTTTCTGAGCGTGTGTGAGGCCGCGGCCATCGCCGCCGCGCGGACGATGGGGCAGGGCGACCGGAAGTACTCTGACCACGTCGCCGTCGAGGCGATGCGCGAGAAGATGGACGCGGTCCCGATGCGCGGGCGCATCGTCATCGGCGAGGGCGAGCGCGACGAGGCCCCGATGCTCTTCATCGGCGAGGAGGTCGGCGAGGGCTACCACGACGGCGTGGACCCCGACGACTACCCCGAGGTGGACATCGCCGTCGACCCGCTCGAAGGCACCAACCTCTGCGCGCTCGGCGCCAACAACGCCATCGCGGTCCTCGCCGCCTCCGAGCGCGGCGGGCTCCTGAACGCGCCCGACATCTACATGGACAAGATCGTCGTCGGGCCGTCCTGCCGCGGCGTCATCGACATCGACGCGCCGGTCAAGGACAACCTCAAGGCCATCGCGCGCAGGCTCAGCCGCGACGTCGAAGACCTGACCGTCATCGTCCTCGACCGCTCGCGCCACCGCCAGCTCATCGCCGACGTGCGCGCGACGGGCGCGCGCATCCGCCTCATCGGCGACGGCGACCTCTCGGCCGGCATCTCGGCGGCCGTGGCCGGCACCAACATCCACGCGCTGATGGGCATCGGCGGCGCGCCCGAGGGCGTCCTGACCGCCGCGGCGATGAAGTGCCTCAACGGCGAGATTCAGGCGCGGCTCGTCTACGACCCCGAGCGGCTCGACGTGGACAAGTCGAAGGTGCCGCCCGCCGAGGTCGTGCTCGCGCGCCTGAAGGAGATGGGCATCAACGACCCGAACAAGGTCTACGACACGAACGACCTCGCGCCCGGCCGCAAAATCATCTTCGTCGCCACGGGCGTCACCGACGGCGCGCTCCTGCGCGGCGTCCGCTTCTTCGGCGCCGGCCGCCGCACGCACTCGCTCGTCATGACGACTGAGTCGCGCCACATCCGCTTCGTCGACACCGTCCACGTCGAGGGCGGCCCCGACACCGTGATTAGATTTTAGATGTCCGGCGTCTGACGTCTGCCCTTCATGCCGGAAGCGATTTCAGACTACGTCCCACAGTTCGCGCGCGGCGGGGGGTCGGCGCGGCGGGCGCGGCGCGCGCGCGCGGCGTGGGGCGCGGCGCTGGGGTGCGCGGCGGGGCTGGTGGGGTTGATAGTGGCGGCGCCGCTGCTGAAGGCGGGCGGGTGGCCGGCGGCGGCCGACGCCGTCTACAAGGGGTTCGGCCTCGTGTGTCACCAGATGGGCGCGCGCGCGTTCCGCGTCGCGGGCGAGCCGTTCGCGGTCTGCGCGCGCTGCTTCGGGCTCTACGCCGGGGCGCTCGCGGGCGTGGCCGCGTACCCGCTGTCGCGCCCGCTTTTGCGCAGGGACTTCCCGGCGCGCGCGTGGCTCTTCGCGGCGGCGGTGCCGACGACCGTTGACTTCGCGCTCGGCTTCTTCGGCGTGTGGGAGAACACGCACGCGTCGCGCTTTCTGACGGCGCTGCCGCTCGGGGTCGCGGTGGCCTTCTGCGCCGTGCCCGGGCTGGTTGACTTGAGCCTTTCCCCGCCGCGGCAATCTTTGCGCCCCGGCCTCCCGCGCGAGGGCTGAGGCGCCTTGTCTGACGGGTTCGTTCGCCTGCGCGAAGACGCGGCGGCGGGGGCGCGCGGGGCGTGCCAACGCCGGCGAAACCTTTAACTACAGACCGAAGATTTTCGATCTCCTCCAGTGAAGGTATAGACGGACATGAACGACAAACTGAAGCCCGCCCTGATCGGCGGCGCGATCCTGGGAATCCTCTCGGCGATCCCCTTCATCAACATCCCCAACATCTGCTGCTGCGCCTGGGCCATCGTCGGCGGAATCATCGCCGCGAACATCTACATCAAGGGCTCGCCCACGCCGGTCAAGCCGGGCGACGGCGCCGTGCTCGGGGCCATCGCGGGCGTCATCGGCGGCGTGATTAACCTGATCGTCGGCGTCCCGCTCCAGCTCGCCTTCGGCAACGTGATGGGCGGGGTGATGTCGAACATCATCGCGTCGCAGAACCCCGACCAGGCCGACGCCATCCGCGCGCAGATGGCGGCCTCGGGCGCCTCCATCGGCAGCGCCCTCTTCGGCGGCATCATCGGGCTCATCCTGCTGACCATCTTCGCGACGGTCGGCGGCCTGATCGGCGTCGCCATCTTCGAGAAGCGCAAGGGCGCCGCGGGCGCGCCTCCGCCTCCGCCTCCCCCGGCCGGCGGCTACGGCGGCGGCCCCGCGGGCGGCGGTTACGGCGGCGGCCAGCCCGGCGGCGGCTACGGCGGCGGCACGGGCAACCCCGGCGGCGGCTACGGCCAGGGCGGAGTTTAAGGCGAAGGGCGTAGGCGGAAGGACGAAGGCGGAAGGCGCGGCCCGCCGGCCGCGGCCGCCGGCCTCGTCCTTCCGCCCCCTCCCTCCTTCACCCCTCCGCCTTCGTCCTTCCCGGCGGGCATCCCTTCGGATAGAGTTCGCGCATCAAAGCGGGCGGCGCGCCGTTCTACAGACGCGCCGTTCGTTCGTTTTTGCGGCCCGCGCGGCGCCCGCCGCCCCCGCGGAGAGAGATTGAGAAGATGCCTTTAGCCGCCCACACGTCCCCGCCGCTGCTCGCCCCCGACTCGCTCTTCCAGAAGTACATCTCCGACGCGGTGGCGAAGACGGCCGCCAACGTCAGCCCGCTCTACCGCCTCGACGCCTTCGACTGGGTCGTGCTCTCGGTCTACTTCGCCGTCCTCGCCCTGCTCTCGCTCTACGGCGCCTACCGCATCAAGCAGGTGGTGGACTTCTGGCGCTACCGCCGGGTCGAGCCGCGGCCGAAGTCGCTCTACGCCGAGGGGGCGCTCCCGCGCGTCACCGTGCAGCTCCCGCTCTTCAACGAGGTCTACGTCGTCGAGCGCCTGCTCGCGGCCGTGACGGCCGTGGACTACCCGCGCGACCGGCTGGAGATTCAGGTGCTCGACGACTCGACCGACGAGACGCGCGAGGCGGCCGCGCGCGCCGTCGCGCGCTACCGCGAAGAGGGCTTCGACATCGCCTACCTCCACCGCGAAGACCGCACCGGCTTCAAGGCCGGCGCGCTGGAGGCGGGGCTCCGGACGGCGAAGGGCGAGCTGGTCGCCATCTTCGACGCCGACTTCGTCCCCCGGCCCGACTGCCTGCGCAAGCTCGTCCACTTCTTCACCGACCCGCTCGTCGGCTGCGCGCAGATGCGCTGGTCGCACATCAACGGCTCGTACAACCTCCTGACGCGCCTCCAGACCATCCTCCTCGACGGCCACTTCGTCGTCGAGCAGACGGTGAGGAACCGCACGGGCGGCTTCTTCAACTTCAACGGCACGGCCGGCCTCTGGCGACGCAGGGCGATTGAGCTGTCGGGCGGCTGGCAGCACGACACGCTGACCGAGGACACAGACCTCTCCTTCCGCGCGCAGCTCATGGGCTGGCGCTTCGTCTACCTGCTGGACGAGGACGCGCCCTCGGAGGTGCCCGTCGAAATCAACGCCTTCAAGGCGCAGCAGCGGCGCTGGGCGAAGGGCGTCACCGAGGTCGCGCTCAAGCTCTACCCGCGCATCCTGCGCTCGCCCCTGCCCCGCCGCGTGAAGGTGGAGATGTTCTTCCGGCTGACGGGGAACGTCAGCTACCCTCTGATGATTCTGACGAGCCTCTTGCAGTTCCCGCTCCTGCTCGTCCGCTACAACCAGGGCTTCCAGCACCTGATGCTGCTGGACCTGCCGCTGCTCTTCTTCTCGACCGCCTCGGTCGTGCTCTTCTACGGCTCGGCCATCTGGTACCTCGACCGCCCGCGCGCCGGCCGCCGCCTGCTCCACCTGCCGCTCGTGATGGGGCTCGGCATCGGGCTCGCGTTCTCGAACGCACGCGCCGTGCTCGAAGCGCTCCTGCGCATCAAGACCGAGTTCGTGCGCACGCCGAAGTACAGGGTGGAGGGCGGCGGCGACGCCACCTGGAAGCGCAAGAAGTACCGCCGCGGGCGCGGCTGGCTCCCGGCCTTCGAGCTGGCCTTCGCGGCCTACTTCCTGCTCGCCATCGCCTACGCGGCGCACATGGGGATGTGGGGCACGATACCCTTCCTCTCGCTCTTCTGCTTCGGCTACGGCTACATGGGCGTGATGAGCCTCGTCCAGACCTCCGGCCTGCGCCGCTGGCTCGACGCGCCCGCCCGCCCTTGAGCCTTGACCGGCGCGCCGGGCCGCCGTAGTATCTCGGCTTCGCAACCCGCGGAGCCGACTCGCACCCGAAGTCCGACCGACCTTCCGGAGAATAAACCGATGTCGAAGAGAGTCCCCCCTGTTCTCGCGCGCCTCGCCGTGCTGTGTCTTTCCCTCGCCCTGTCGCCCCTGGGCGCCCTCGCGCAGTCGCAGGCGACGACGGGCAACATCGAGGGGCGCGTGCTCGACCCCGCGGGCGCGGTCGTCCCCAACGCCCCGGTCACGGCGCGGAACAAGGAGACCGGGCTCGAACGCTCCGCGGCGAGCGACGAGGACGGCCACTACCGCATCCTGCTGCTCCCGCCCGGCACCTACACCGTCACAGCCGCGCCCGCCGCGGGCTTCCAGCGGGCGGTGACGCTCGACAACGTCCCCGTCAGCGTCGGCGGCCAGACCACGCTCGACGTCACCTACACGCTTGAGGGCACCGCCACCGTCATCGACGTGCCCTCCGGGGCGCCGCTCGTCGAGACGACGCGCGCCTCCGTCTCGACGACCGTGGACGAGCGCTCGGTCGAGAACCTGCCCGTGAGCGGCCGCAACTACCTCGACTTCGCCACGCTGACGCCCGGCGTCGTGCGCGACCCGACGCGCGTCGGCGACCTCTCCGTCGGCGGCCAGAAGGGGACGCTCAACAACCTCCAGGTGGACGGCGCCGACAACAACAACACCTTCTTCGGGCAGGCGTTCGGCCGCACGGGCGTCCGCCCGCCGTACCAGTTCTCCGAAGAGTCGGTCAAGGAATTTCAGGTCAACCAGAACGGCTTCTCCGCCGAGTACGGCCGCGCGGGCGGCGCCGTCATCAACGTCGTCACCAAGTCGGGCACCAACGTCTTCCACGGCGGGCTCTTCGAATACTTCCGCGACGAGTCGCTCAACTCGAACCTGCCGAACGTCAAGGCGCAGCTCATCCCCGGCACGACCACGCCGCGGCCGAACAAGCGGCCGCCGTCGCAGATCAACCAGTTCGGCGGGCGGCTCGGCGGGCCGATAGTCAAGGACAAGGCGTTCTTCTTCTTCTCTTACGACGGCCAGCGCACGAACTTCCTCAACGTGCTCGAAGTCCCGCCCATCCCCGCCGCGCAGCAGGCGTTCATCCTGCCGCGCCTCGCGCCCTACCGCGTGGACCGCAACCAGGACGTCCTGATGGGGAAGGTGGACTGGGCGCTCGACCAGGCCAACCAGTTGACGCTCCGCCTCAACCGGCAGAACTTCACGGGCGTCAACAACGAGTTCACCGGCGCGCAGGCCGCGGGCGAGCACTCCGGCGACAGCCTCGCCAAGACGACGACGCTGACGGCCGCGCTGACCTCGGCCTTCGGCCCGACGCTCGTCAACGAGTTCCGCTTCCAGGCCGCGCGCGACAGCGAGCCGGGCACGAACAACAGCGACGAGCCCGAGCTGCAAATCCGCAGCGCCTTCGGCACGCTCTTCTTCGGCCGCAACAACTTCAGCCCGCGCGAGACGACCATCACGCGCGCGCAGGTCATCAACAACGTCTCGCACTCCGCCGGGCGCCACTCCACCCGCTTCGGCGTGGACACGCTCTTCGACCGCACGCTAAACTTCTTCCCCGGCAGCTTCGGAGGCATCTACACCTACAACGCGCTCGCCGACTTCCCGAACAACCCGGCCTCCTTCACGCAGCGCTTCGCGGGCGCCCTCGGCCTCGGCCCCACCACCAAGCCGAACACGATTGATTTCGGCGCCTACGCGCAGGACGACTGGCGCCTGCGCCACAACCTGACCCTGAACCTCGGCGTGCGCTACGACTACCAGCAGCTCGCGCGCCCGCCCATCCGGAACACGGACCCGGCGCTGCTCGCCGCCGGCCTCGACACCTCGCGCGTCCCGAAGGATAAGGACAACGTCGCGCCGCGCGTCGGCTTCACCTACTCGCCCGACGAGCGCTCGGTCGTGCGCGGCGGCTACGGCCTCTTCTACGGCCGCACGACGGGCATCATGCTGGGCACGGCCCACTCTGGGAACGGCGTCCAGACCTTCGGCATCACCGTCAACGGCGCGGCGGCGATCAACGCGCTGACGGGCGGCTACCCGCGCACGCTCGGCGCCCTCCCCGCGAGCGTCGGCACCGGCCGCTCCGACCTCTTCCTCTTCGCCGAGGACTACCAGCAGCCCTACGTCCAGCAGGGGCGATTCGGCTACGAGCGCGAGGTCTTCCGCAACACGAGCGCCTCCGCGACCTACCTCTTCTACAAGGGCGTCCACCTCTCGCGCACGCGCGACGTCAACCTCTTCGCGCCCGCCGCGGCGACGGCCGCCTTCGGCTCGCAGACCTACACGGTCGAGCGCTTCCCGGCCGCGGGCGCGACGGCCGCCGCGCAGTTCACCTCGACGACGCCGCTGCGGCCCCTGGCGAACTACAACCGCGTGAACCTCTTCGAGCCGACGGGCAACTCGCGCTACGACGCGCTCGCGCTGCAACTGAACAGGCGCTTCGCCGACAACTTCCAGTTCCTCGCCTCCTACACCTTCTCGCGCGCGCTCGACGACAAGCCCGACCAGACGGCCGTCGTCCCCGGCGGCGGCGACGACGCGAAGATCGTCCAGAACCAGCTCGACATCCGCGAGGACTGGGCGCGCTCGGACGTGGACATCCCGCACCGCTTCGTCTTCAGCCCCGTCTTCCAGGTCGGCGAGGTGGGCGGCGAGGGCGCCTTCGCGCGGGCGCTTTTGAGCCACTGGACGGTCTCCGGCATCGCGCAGTTGCAGTCGGGCTTCACCTACTCGGCGGTCGTCAACGCCGACCTCAACCGCGACGGCAACTCGCGCAACGACCGCCTCCCCAGCACCGCGCGCAACGCCCTGCGCACGCCGAACGTCTACATCTTCGACGCGCGCCTCCAGCGCGCCTTCCCTCTGGGCGAGACGGCGCGGCTCCGGCTCATCCTCGAAGGCTTCAACCTCTTCAACCGCTCGAACGTGGCGACGGTCAACGTCAACCAGTTCGCCGGGTTCGCCGCCAACGGGACGACGCAGACGCTCACGCTCACCGCGCCCGCGCTCAACGCGCCCTTCGGCGCCGCGCGCACCTTCATCGGCTCGCGCGAGCTACAGCTCGCCGTCAAGTTCGACTTCTAACAGAAGGCGGTAGCCCGACCGTCAGGGAGGGCGTGATAAAAACGCAGAAGGCGGGAGGACGGGAGGCACGCTGCCTCCCGTCCTCCCGCCTAACTCTGTCTGACATGCGCCCTCCCTCACGGTCGGGCTACTGCCTTCCTAGCGCCGCCCGGAGTTGAGGATGCGCAGGATGGCGAGGAAGATGTTGAAGGCGTCGAGGTAGAGGGAGAGCGCGCCGGCGACGTACTCGTTCGTGGGGTAGCGCCGGATGATGTTCGACGTGTCGTAGAGCACGAAGCCCGAGAAGAGCAGCAGCGTCGCCGCGGCCACCGCGAACCCGAGCGCGCCCGAGCCGACGAAGATGTTCACCACGCCCGCCAAAATGACCACGATGAGGCCCGTCGTCACCATCCCGCGCATGAAGCTGAAATCCTTCTTCGAGATGAAGACGTAGGCCGTCAGCCCGCCGAAGATGCCCACGGTCAGCACGCCCGCCGCGAGAATCGAGCCCGGGTTGATCTGCGAAATCACCGCGATGAGCGGCGAGATGACGACGCCCGTGAACGTCGTGAAGGCGAAGAGCGCGAGCAGGTTCAGGCCCCGCACGTGGCGCACGGCCTGCGCGCCCATCACGCCGCCGAGCATGGCGATGAACATGATGAGCGGGTGCTCGAAGGCGAAACGGAGCAGCGGCTCGAACGAGAGGCCCGCCAGCACGCCGCCGATGGCGAAGAGCGTCGCCGCGAAGAAGAGCGCGTAGACCTTGCGGATGAAGCCCATCCGCTCGGAGACCGAGGCGCGCGCCGCCGTCTCCGCGCCGAAGCTGCCCCAGGCGCCCGGCTGCTGCTGCTGCCAGCCCTGCTGGTGCGGCTCGTAGTGTTGCCGATTCCGGTTCTGAAATTCGTTCATCTGAAATCCTCTTCCGTAGGGGGTTATAAACTCCCGGCGCGCGCCCCTTTTCACGCCCGCCGTCAACTTAGATGCTAACACGAACGGGGCCGCTGCATCCCGCCCGCGCGGGCGCCGGCGCGCCCCGGCGGCTTCCAAAACCCCGCGCGTTAGTGCTTAAATTGGCCGGTGCTGAGACTCCTTCTGGTCGGGCTGGCGGGGCTCGCCGGCACGCTCGTCCGCTACTGGCTCTCGGGCGCCGTCGCGCGGCGCCACGGCGAGGCGTTCCCGGCGGGCACGCTCGCCGTCAACCTCCTGGGCTGCTTCGCCGCCGGCCTCCTCTTCCACCTCATGCAGGAGCGGCAAGCCTTCAACGAGACGGCGCGGGCCGCGGTCTTCGTCGGGCTCCTCGGCGGCTTCACGACTTTTTCGTCCTACGGCCTGCAAACGTTCGAGCTGCTGCGCGAGGGGCGGGCGGGCGCGGCGGCGCTCAACGTCGTCGCCTCGAACCTGCTCGGCCTGCTCATGGTCTTCGCCGGCTACTCGCTGGCGAAACTCGCGGGGGGCGCGTGAGCCGGGCGGGCGCGCCCGGCGCGCTGCCGCCGATTCTTTTCGTGCTGGCGGCGGCGCTCCTGTGGAGCACGGGCGGGCTTTTTATTAAGGCGACGCGGCTCGACGCCTTCGAGCTTTCGTTCGGGCGGTCGCTGCTGGCGGCCGTGACGGTGGCGCTGCTGACGCGGCGCGAGGGCTTCCGCGCCAACGGGCTGACGCTCGTCTCGTCGGTGCTCTACGCGGCGCTGCTGCTGCTCTTCGTCATGGCGAACAAGCTGACGACCGCGGCCAACGCCATCTTCCTCCAGTACACGGCGCCGGTCTACGTGATGCTGCTCGAGCCGTGGCTGTTCCGCGAGCGGTTCCGGCGCGCGGACGTCTTCGTCGTCGCGGCGTGCCTGGCGGGGATGTCGCTCTTCTTCGTCGGGCAGCTCAGGCCGCAGGACGTCTCGGGGAACCTGACGGCGCTCGCCTCCGGGCTCTGCTTCGCGCTCTTCCTGCTCTCGCTCCGCCACCCGAAGGCGGGGCGCGTCAACCGCGCCTCCTCGGTCATCTACGGCAACCTCCTGCTCTGCCTCTTCACGCTCCCGTCGTTCGCGCCTGCGGCCGGGGGGCTGACGACGAGGGACGTGCTGATTGTCCTCTACCTCGGCGTCGTGCAGATCGGGCTGGCCTACACGCTCTTCACGCTCGGCATGGCGCGCGGCGTGCGCTCGCTCGACGCGGGCGTGGTCGGCTACATCGAGCCGATGCTCAACCCCGTCTGGGTCTTCCTCTTCCTCGGCGAGCGGCCGTCGCGGTGGGCGATGCTCGGCGGCGCCGTCATCATCGCCGCCGTCTTCGTCCACACCGTCGCCTTAGCGCGACGCGCTAAGGCGCGTGAACGGTGAACCGTGAACCGTGACAAGAAAGAACCCGTCTTTTCCTGTCACGGTTCACGGTTCACCGTTCACGCTCTTACCTGAAGTCTTTGATGAGGATGACGCCGGTCGTCTCGACGCTGCGGGTGGCGACGAGGCGGTTGTCGCGCGACCAGTCGAAGGCGGCGACGTGGTCGGCGGCGAAGTCGGTCAACTGGACGGGCTTGCCCCCGCCCAGGGGCTGCATCCAGACGTTGCCCGTGCCGGTGCGCGTGTCGAGGAAGGCGATGCCGCGGTTGTCGGGCAGCCAGACGGTGTTGGCGCGGAAGGTCGGCGCCACGTCGTAGAGCCTGACGGGCTCGCCGCCCTCGATGGGGATGACCGCGAGCTTGCCCGCCGCGTAAGGCGCCTCGCCATAGGTGCAGACGAACGACTTGCCGTCGGGCGAGACGAAGGGCCACGACGCGGGCTTGCCCGTCAGGCGGACGGGCTCGCCGCCGTCAATCGGGACTTTCCAGACCGCGGCGTCCGGCCCGCCGACGGTCGCGTAGACGACCCAGCGGCCGTCGGGCGTCACGTGCGGGAAGTTCTCGCCGCGCCCCGAGGTGAGCCGGACGGGGTTCGAGCCGTCGGCGTCCATCCGCCAGATGTTGAAGGGGCCGCCCGCGCGGTTCGAGACGAAGACGACGTAGCGGCCGTCGGCCGAGACCGACGGGCCGTAGTTCGAGCGCGCGCCCACGGTCAACTGCCTCTGCCCCGTCCCGTCGGCGTTCATCACCCACACGTCCCAGCTCCCGCCCGCCATCGAGGCGTAGACGACCCGCCCGTCCGGCGCCCACGAGAGCCCGTAGTAGCCGTCGAACTTCCCCGACCCCGTCGTGACCTGTCGCGCGCGCGCGGCGTCGCCCGCGGGCGCCACCCAGATGTTCGGCGCGCGGTCGGTCTGCACCGTGACGAGCGCCGAGCCGTCGGCCGTCAGGCTCGCGCCGAGGTACGTGTTGAGGTCGTTGGTGACGCGCCGCACCTCGCCCGCGGGGACCGAGACCTGCCAGATTTGCGCGGGGCTCAACTCCTGTTCGGCCGCGCTCAGGACTACACCAGAGCCGTCGGGCAGCCACGCCATCTGCCGCACGTCCATCCAGCGCCCTTCCGTCACGCGCCGCTCCGCGCCGTCCGCGAGCCGGAAGGTCGTCACGCCCGCCATGAGGACGCCGCCCTCGGCCTGTTCGGTCGAGCCGTAGACGCAGGCGAACGACTGGCCGTCGGGCGCCCAGACGGGCATGCCGAAGACGTCGGGCGGCCTGCGCGTGACCACCTCGCGCGCGTTCTCGCCCGAGAGGTCGGAGACGACGAGCGTCATCTCGCCGCCGAAGCGTCCGCGGACGTAGGCCAGACGCCGGCCGTCGGGCGAGAAGGCGACGGGGCCTTCCACGCCGCCGAAGGGCGCGGCCTGAATCTTCACCGGGGGGCCGCCGAACACGGGCACGCGGAAGAGCGCGGGCGGCTCCGGGCCTTCGCGCGCGGCGCCGTAGTAGACGTGCTGGCTGTCGGGCGAGAAGACGAGCGCGCCGTAGGTCGTCCCCTCGGCCGGCGCGACGAGCTGCTGCGTGTTGCTCGCGGCGGCGACCTGCCTGACCCAGACGCCCGGCCCGCGCCGCCCCGGCTCCGTGGCGACGTAGGCGAGGTAGTTGCCGTCGGGCGAGATGGCGGCCTCCGCGACCGTGCCCGTCACGGGCAGCCGCGTCACCTTCATCGACTGGAAGGCCGGCGCCGGCGCCCGCGCGCGCTCCACGTCCGGCCGCACCGAAAGCTTGTAGACGAGGTAGACGAGCCCCGCCACCGACGCGAAGACCGCGGCGGCAATCAGCACGGCCGCGCGGGCGGGGTGCCCTTCGCGCGCGTGCTCGCGCGCAGGCCCGGCCTGAACGGGGGTTGACGAAACCGCCGCCGCCGCGACGTGCCCGTTGTCCGACTCGGCCGCGCGCGCGTCCGGCGCCGGGGGCTTCGAGGCCGAGCCCTCGTCCGCCGGCTCATGGGCCGGGCGGTCGGCTTCGGGAGGCGGGGGCGCGGCGTCGTCGTCGGGGTGGTGACGGATGAGGGTGGCGCTCTCTTCGTCAACCCGCCGGGCGGCGGCGGCGCGCGCGGCGGCGAAGGCGCGGGCGCCCTCGTCGTCGGCGGCCACGGGCATCACGACGGCCTCGCGCCGCTCGGTCACCTTGACGGCGAAGCGGTAGCCGCGCCGCGGGACGGTCTCGATGAAGGGGCGGCCGCCCTCGGCCTCGCCCAGCGCGCGGCGCAGCGTGAAGACGTTCTGCGCCAGCGTCGCCTCGCCGACGAACGTGTCGGGCCAGATTTCCTTCAGCAGCTCCTCCTTCGACATCACGCGCCCGGCCCCCCGCACCAGCGCCAGGAGCGTGTCGAACTCCTTCGGCGTCAGGTGGACGGGCTCGCCCCGGCGCAGCAGCACGCGCTCCGACGCGTCGAGGACGAAGGGGTCGAACTCGAAGAATTGCCTGGAAAAACTATACATAGGCGGCTTTTGAAAGCTCTTTGATAACTCTTTGAGAACTATTTTGGCGGCCTTTGAGCCGGATTTGAAAGTCCCGGTGACCCCCCGCCGCGTTAGTCCCCGCGTCCGTGTGTGACGCTCTTTATACGAGCCGCGGTCGCCGGCCCGTTCGGGTATTCGACGGGACGGGCGCGGAAAAGGCGCGGCGGCGTCGTTGGGCGGCGGCGGGTGGCCGTCGGGGCTTCGGGGGTTTAAGGCCGGGTCAAAAGAACTGACGGCCACTGAGACTAAATGGAGGATGTATGAAAAAGCAAATTTCGAGGACGCTTCTCGGTCTCTTCGCGATGCTGATGCTGGCGGCGGGCGCGCAGGCGCAGACCTCGCGCGGCATACGGGTTCAGATTCCCTTCGACTTCGTCGCCGGGGAGAAGCAACTGCCGGCCGGCGGCTACACCGTCCGCCGCGTCCGGATTGATTCCGAGAGCGCGCTCCTCATCAAGGGCGAGGGGAAGGGCGGCGCGGCCGTCGTCCTGACCACGACGGGCGACGAGGGCCCGGACGCCGCGTCGCTCACCTTCCGCCAGCACGGCGAGCGCTACTTCCTCGCCGCCGTCTCGGTGCCGGGCGCGGCCTCGGTGCGCGAGGTGGCGAGGACGGGCGCCGAGCGCGAGCTGATAGAGCAGGCGAGGTCGGGCGACCCGAAGACAGTCACCATCGCCGGCAGCGTGCGCTGAACGGCCGGCCGCAGAGATGCGGAGAGGCGGCCTCAAGAATTTGAGATTTGAAATCTCAAATTCTTG
>DASVTS010000173.1:0-30943 GCA_036387455.1 Pyrinomonadaceae bacterium
GTCCACCGGCAGGCGCGCCACGGCGTCGCCGGACCGCTCGGGCGCCGCGAGCGCCGAGGCGCGCAGCGCCTCCTTCAACTCCTCCAGCCCCTGCCCCGTGCGCGCGCTCGCGGCCACGACCGGCGCGCCTTCGAGGAAGGAGCCGGCGACCAGCTCCGACGCTTCGAGCCGGACGAGTTCGAGCAGCTCCTCGTCCACGGCGTCCGACTTCGTCAGGACGACGAGGCCGGCCCGGACGCCGAGCAGCCGGCAGATGTCGAAGTGCTCGCGCGTCTGCGGCATGACGCCCTCGTCGGCGGCGATGACGAGCGCGACGAGGTCGAGGCCGTGCGCGCCGGCGAGCATGTTCTTGACGAAGCGCTCGTGGCCGGGCACGTCCACGAAGCCGACGCGCACGTCGCCCAAATCAAGCTCGGCGAAGCCGAGGTCGATGGTAATGCCGCGCCGCTTCTCTTCCGGCAGGCGGTCGGCGTCCACGCCCGTGAGCGCACGCACCAGCGTCGTCTTCCCGTGGTCGATGTGGCCGGCCGTGCCGACGATGACGGATCGCATGAGCGTAAACTGTAAACCGTGAACCGTGAATCGTAAACCGTGACAAGAGAAAGTCAGTTCTTACTTGTCACGGTTTACGGTTCACGGTTCACGGCCTTTTAGCGCCAGCGGAAGACGCCGAGGACGTCGGAGAAGTCGTCGCGCCAGAGTTCGAGCCGGGTGTTGGTGGCGTCGAGCGGGAGCCAGCGCGCGTCGGCGGCGAGCGGGCCGAGGTCTTCGGCGCGGCGCGCGACGGCCACCCAGCCCGAGGGGTCGTGCCCGGGGTCGGCGCCGTCGGCGTTCGTGTCGTAGGCGTCGTTGAAGATGCGCGCGTGGAGCCCCGCGTCGGCGCTGATGCCGCCGACGACGCGTTCGAGTTCGAGGCTGCGGTTCGAGACGTGGAAGGCGATGACGCCGCCCGGCGCGAGCTTCGAGACGTAGAGCGCCAGCGCCTCGCGCGTCAGGAGGTGGGCGGGCACGGCGTCGGAGCTGAAGGCGTCGAGCGCGATGAGGTCGTAGGCGCCCGCGGGCGCCTCGCGCAGGCGCAGCCGCGCGTCGCCGACGACGACCGCGACCGGCGCCCCCGCGCACGCCGAAAGGTAGGTGAAGTAGGCGGGGTCGCGCGCCACGCCCACGACCGCCGGGTCTATCTCGTAGAACGTCCACGACTCGCCCGCGCGCGCGTAGGCGGCGGTCGTCCCCGCGCCCAGTCCGACGACGGCGACGGCGCGCGGCGCGAAGGGGCGCGTCTCGCCGCCCACCTTCACGTCGGCCGTCGTCACCCTTGCGCGCAGCGCCTCGAAGACCGAGCCGAGCGGGCCGCCGCGGTGGTAGTAGGAGAGCGGCTCGCAGCGGCGCGCGGGGTCCGTGTACTGCTTGCCGTGGAGCGTGCTGCCGTGGCGCAGCCAGTGGAGCGTGTCGGATTGGTCGGCGAGGACGCGGTGCGCGCCGTAGAAGTTGCGCGCGGCGTGCAGCGTCCGCCCCTCGCTGCCGGCGAAGAGCGCGGAGGCGAGGAAGACTGCGCCGAGGCCGAGCGCGAAGCGGAGCGGGCGCGGCGCGAAGAAGTGGTTGAGCAGGAAGAGCGGGACGCCGAGCGAGATGGCCACCCGCTCCACGGTCGTCAGTTCGAAACGGCTCACGACGAGCAGGAGCGCCGCCGCCAGCAGGCCCATCACCAGCGGGAGCAGAAAGTCCAGGGCGCCCACCTTCTCATCATCTTCGTCGGCCTCCTCGCCGGGCGCGCCGGGCGCGTCGCCCCCCGGCCTCGCGCCGAGCCTCAGTCCGAGCAGGCGTCCGCGCTCGCGGCGGAAGCCGGGGCGCAGGTAGCAGGCGAGGAGGACGACGAGCGGGTACTCGACCAGCGTGTCGAAGGCGACGGGCGCGACGAGCGCGTTGAAGAGCCCGCCGAGCGCGCCGCCCGCCGCGAGGCAGAGGTAGAAGTCCGCGAGGTGCGAGGCCGCCGGGCGGTCGGCGGCGAGCTGGCCGTGGCAGACGAGCGCGGCGCAGAAGAGGAAGAGGAGGTGGAAGATGATGAGGAACCACGCGGGCTCGGTCGCGCCCGAGAGGTAGACGAGCGCGAGCAGCACGGCCACGCCCGGCACGAGCCGCCCCGCGAACCCCGGCTCGATGACGCGCCGCCGCCCGAAGACGATGACGAAGCTCAGCAGGTAGAGCGAGAGCGGGATGACCCACAGGAGCGGCACGGCCGCGAGGTCGGTCGTGACGTACGTCGTCACGCCCAGCACGAGGCTCGAAGGCGCGAACGCCAGAAGCATCCACCACAGCCTCCGCCGCCACGTGACCCGCGGCACACTCTCTTCCCGAGCGCCCTCGTCAACTTTATTCGCGGACGCCGCTCCTTCCGCGTCGGCGGCGGGGGCGCCCGCCCGCAGCGCGGCCGCGGCGCAGGCGGCGACGAGGAGCGCGAGCGCGACGTAGGCGAACGCCCAGACGCGCCCCTGCCGGCCGAGCGTCAGCCCCGGCTCCAGCAGCACGGGGAAGCCGAGCAGCGCGACGAAGCTCCCGGCGTTGCTCGCCGCGTAGAGGTAGTAAGGGTCTGAGGCCGAGGCGTCGCGCGTGCGCGAGAACCAGCGCTGCAACAGCGGCGCGCTGGCCGAGAGCACGAGGAACGGCGGCCCGACCGTCACGAGCAGAGTCTTCAACAGCCACCACGCGGGGCTGCCGCCCTCGGGCGCGCCGCCCGCCGCCGCCGCGTCAATCGCGGGCGGCAGCGCCAGCGCCGCCGCGACGAGCAGCCCCACGTGCACCGCGGCCTGCGCGCGCGCCGACAGCCAGCGCGTGAGCGCGAGCGCGTAGGCGTAGCCCGCGAGCAGCAGCGCCTGGAAGAAGAGCATGCAGGTGTTCCACACCGCGGGCGTCCCGCCGAGCAGCGGCAGAACCATCTTGCCCACCAGCGGCTGAACCCAGAACAGCAGGAAGGCGCTGACGAAGAGGGCGACGGCGAAAAGGAGCGGCATATAAGGGCCGTGAACCGTGAACCGTAAACCGTGACGAGAATGGAGCCGTGAACCGTAAACCGTGAACCGTGACAGGAAGAAGACCGTGTCTTTTCTTCCTGTCACGGTTCACGGTTTACGGTTCACGGGTTATTTCACTATCTCGAAGTCTATCCACTGGGTCGCCGTGCCGCGCCTGCCTTTGACGAGCTGGTCGGTGACGACGACCTGGAGGACGTACTCGCCGGGCGGGAGCTGTGTGCCGAGCAGCAGGCGGCGGCCGGCTTCGAGCCTCGCCGCCGGCTGCGGGCCGGGGTCGAAGGGCTGCGCGGGGCTCGTGTAGACGGCCTGCCCGTCGCGGAAGAGGCGCGTCTGCGTCTGGAGACTGGGGCGGCCCGTCGCGCGGTCGGTCTTCGCGTTGTAGACGTGGTAGCGGAAGTCCACGAACGTGCCCTGCCGGAAGCGGCGCACGGTCGCGTCGCGCAAGGGGTCTGTGCCGGCCGCCGCCGCCTCGGCGCCCGCGCCCTTCTGCGCCGCCGCCGCCGCGTCGCCCCCCGACGACATGAAGATGCCCGAGAGCGCGAGCCGGTCTTTCTTCAGGTCGGGCACCTCGATGAACTGGCTGGCCGAGCCCACCCGCTCGGTCGCTGCGTCGCGCACGGCGACGCGGAGCTGGTACGAGCCGGGCTTCTTCACCGGCACCTTCATCACGTAGACGAACCCGTCCGCGAGCATGGACTGGAGCACGTCGCCGCGCACGCGCAGCGTCTCGGTGCGGTTAATCTCGTCCACGACCTGCCCGTTCTCGCCGAAGGTGAGGGCGACGACGTCGAAGACGGCCCGCTTCCACCCGTCGGGCTCGTCGGCGAGCTGGAGCCGGCTCCCGTCGACGTGGAGCAGGGAGTCCACGACGGCCGACCCGTCGGCGGGGCTGTTGAAGAGCGAGGTCAGGCGCAGCGGCAGCTCGCCCGACGTGAGCGGCGAGCTGAGCGCCGCCAGCAGTTGCTCGGAGCGCGTCCGCGCGACGGGCCGGGCCTGCCCCTCGGCGTAGCCGTAGAAGCCCGCGCGCGTGCGGACGCGCACGCCGGGGCGGCTCACCTTCACCTCGAACTTGTTGAAGCGCGCCCGCCCGCCCTCGGGCTGGAAGGCGTCCGCCGCGGGGCGGAAGCCGACGAGGTAGTAGCCCTTCTGGTCGTCGAGGATGCGGCGCACGCCTGCGCCGAGGTCGTTCGCGTTCTTGACGAAGATGCCGCCCGTCTGCTCGGCGAGGAAGGAGAGCCCTTCCTGATTCCGTATCAGCTCGTCGCCGCGGCGCTGTAGCGCCTGCTGCGCCTGCCGCACGCTGCCGACGCTGTCGGCGGCGGTCAGCGACGTGACGGCGAGGCCGCGCGCGTCCATCGTGTAGATGACGACCGAGGCGCGGTTGGCGGCGTCGGCCAGCCGCCGCAGGCTCTCGACGACGCGCTCGTCGTCGCCCGTGTCGTTCGGGTTCCTGACGTC
The DNA here is from genome assembly GCA_036387455.1 of Pyrinomonadaceae bacterium. GTDB lineage: Bacteria > Acidobacteriota > Blastocatellia > Pyrinomonadales > Pyrinomonadaceae > QHXN01. The sequence goes on from DASVTS010000173.1 coordinate 4,488, forward strand.
CTTGAAGATGGGGAAGCCGCCCGAGAAGAGGATGACCGACTTGCGCCCGGGCAGCTCCCTCATGCCGCGGACGATGAAGTTGAGCGCGCCGAGCGTGCCCACGGTGAAGACGGCGTTGCGGAAATCGTCCTGGACGGCGCGCGCGTCGCGCTCGCGCACGCCGCCGCTGGCCGTGTCGGAGTCGGCCTCGGGGCCGCCCTCGGTCGCCCCGCCCGCCTGCGCGAGCGGGTCGGCCTCGATGGCCGCGAAGCTGCTGACGCCGGAGCGCCCCAGCGGGTTCCAGCGCACGCGCTCGATGGCGCGGTGGAGGAGCTGCCTGTCGTTGGTGAACTGCTGGAGCGCGCCGAGCCCCTTGCCGGTCTGGATGATGGCGACGAGGTCGCCCGGCTGCATCTGCTCGTCCACGAACTTCTTGAGCGCCTGCCGGACGTAGTAGAGGTCCGTGAAGGAGGTGCCGAGGTCGTCGGCGACGAGCGCGATGGTGCGGCGCACCTGCGCGGCGCGCACGGGCGCGGGCGGCGGCGGCGGGGCGCCCTTCTCGGGGCGCGGGCGGGGCGCGGCCTCTTCGGCGGCGGCGGCGGCCGGCGCGATGCCGACGAAGGAGAAGTTGCTGATCTCCTGCCGCTTGCCGTCGAGCAGCACCTCGAACTCTTCCGGGCGGAGGTCGGTGACGAGCCGCCCCTGCCTGTCGGTCACGACGGCGTCGAACTGCACGAGGGTTGTCGTGATGCGCACCACGTCGTCCTCGCCGGCGGCCTGCGCGGGCGTGGGCGTGGGCGCAGGTGTGGGCGTCGGCTGCTGGCGCGCGGGCCGGGCCGGGGCGGGCGTCTGCGTCGGGCGCGCGGCGGCGGCGGCGCTCGCGGCCGGGACTGTGGACGTCAGGAGCAGGAGGACGAGTAGGGCTGAGAGGTCTCTTCTCATGGCAGGGCTTCCTCCGTCGTCGGCGGCAGGGCGCCGGGGGTGGCGGCTGGCCTTTGCGAAACGGATGTGCGATGCTTCCCGCTATTAAACGGACACCACGGACGGAGGGCGATTATGACAGAGCCGGCGAAAAACGGCGACCGCGTGCGCGTGCACTACACCGGGCGGCTCGACGACGGGCAGGTCTTCGACTCCTCGAAGGACGGCGACCCGCTTGAGTTCACGGTCGGCGCGGGCGAGGTCATCCCGGGCTTCGACGAGGCGGTGCGCGGCATGAGCGTCGGCGACACGCGGACGGTCGAGATTGAGTCCGAGGACGCCTACGGCCCGCGCCGCGACGGCCTCGTCACGCAGGTCGAGCGCGAGCGGGCGCAGTTCCCCGTCGAGCCGCAGGTCGGGATGAACTTCCTGCTCCCGCTCCAGGACGGCAGCCAGATAGAAGTCGTCGTCACCGAAGTCACCGACACGCACGTCACCATCGACGGCAACCACCCCCTCGCCGGCCAGAAGCTCATCTTCGACCTCGAACTGGTCGGGAACGGGGAATAGGGGTCGGGGGTTTGGGAAAGGCGTGACTGTTTCCCCGGCCCCTACCCCCCGTTCTCGTCGTCCGCGGGGTCCGCGCCGAAGTAGTACATCCACTCGCCCAGCTCGGACTCCTTCACGCCCCCGCGCCGCTCGGCCTCCGTCGCGTCCGGCGCGGCCTCCGCGGCGTCGAGGCGCTTGCGGAACTCGCCGGAGCGGACGACCTGCGCGCCGCAGCGCCGGACGTAGTCGGCCAGCGCGCGGTCGGAGGTGACGACCTTCAGCGTCCGCCGCTCGCGCGACGCCTCGACCAGCCCCTTGATGCGCGCGTCCGCGTCCGAGCCCCGCGCGGCGTAGAAGACGCGCACGCCCATGAAGTACGACCCGTCGGGGAAGAACTCGTCCGGCGCCCCGTCGAAGACGGCCTCGACCGTCACGCCCGCCCCGCGCGCGAAACGCGCCAGCTCGCCCAGCAGGCGCCGCCGCGCCCCCGGCTTGTCCCTGTGCCAGCCGACGCGCTGCCCCATCACGTTGTTGCCGTCCACGAGGTATGACATCCCGAAGCCCCCGGCCTCATCTTACAACGCCCGGCCGGGCTTTAATATTCGCTGACATCCCCGGCGGGGTGGCTTGTAACCTTTCCCGCTCGCCCCTCCGGGTTCGGACACGCCTCAGGCCGGACAATATAACTGTTGACTTCCCTCCCCGCTTCCTTTAAAAACGTCGGGCTTGCCCAGAGCGGACTGACCTCTCCTCGGAAGTTGATAGACGACTCTCCAACGTCCTTAAGTTAAGGTTCAAGACGAATCTTTAACCGGCCGCCGCCGGCGTGTGACCCCTCGCGCGTGTGGTCGGACGTCCACTAAACCCACGGCACATCCATGAAAGGAGCCCTCCGAATGTTCAAACGCTCTGGCCGGCGCACGCTGGTCTTCGCCGCCGTCGCCCTCGCCGCCTTCGGCTTCGCGGCGGTCGCCTACGCCAACCACAACTGGCGCACGTACCACTGGGCGCGCACGAGCAACCCCTTCACCGTCAAGCTGGGCAACAACCTCAGCAGCGGCTGGTCCTCCTACCTGACCGACGCCTCGAACGACTGGAGCGTGTCGAGCGTGCTCGACACGCAGGTCGTGCGCGGCTCGTCGAACCCCTCCACCTGCCCGCCGACGCTCGGGATGGTCGAGGTCTGCAACGCCAACTACGGCTCGACGGGCTGGCTCGGCATCGCCTCGGTCTGGACGAGCGGCGGCCACATCTCGCAGGGCACGGTCAAGAACAACGACTATTACTTCAACCAGGCGCGGTACAACACCCCCTCCTGGCGCCGGTTCGTGACGTGCCAGGAGGTCGGGCACACCTTCGGCCTCGACCACCAGGACGAGAACTTCCGCAACACGAACCTGGGCACGTGCATGGACTACACGAACGACCCGACCGGTCTGGCGGGCACCAACGGCACGCTCAACAACGAGCACCCGAACCAGCACGACTACGAGCAGCTGGCGACCATCTACGGCCACCTCGACAGCTCGAACACGGCCGGGCAGACGACCGCGGCCGCCAGGATGCCGCCCGCCGCCCTCGACATCATCATCGAGGGGCCGGGGCAGTGGGGCAAACTCGTCCGCGGGGGCAAGGAGCAGGGCTACTCCGACTACGAACTCGACTTCGGCGGCGGGCACAAGGTTTACACGCACGTCATCTGGGCGATTGAGGAGCAGCCCGAGGACGAGCACCACCACGAGTAGTCACTTCGCGGCGGCCTGGTCTCCGGCCTTACTTAAGCCGAAGGCATTCGCAATGAGGGGCGGGCTTACAGGCCCGCCCCTCATTCTTTTCGCCCGGCCGAACCGACTCAGCGGCACTTGACGAGCAGGGACTCGCGGTCGCGCCCGAGCGTGTAGGTGCCGACGGCCCGGCGCGCGCCGGGCCGCGTCACCGTGAGCTTCATCAGGCTCCCGCCGACGCGCCCGCTCAGGCGCACGCGGTAGCCGGCCGCGGCGTTGTCGCCGGGGCGCGAAGGCCCGCCGTGCTCCTCGTAGTGCATGCCGTAGACTTCGAAGCGGCCGCGGGCGTCCACCACTATCCGGCCCTCGACCGTCCCGTGGGCGCAGTCGTACTCGATGTTCGCCCCGCGCTCGGTGACCTCGAAGCGTATGTGCCCGCCGCCCCACACGCCCGGCGTGAGCGCGTCGCCCGCGGGCCTGCCTTTGACACCCTTGCCGCCGCCCTGTGACATCGGAGACCTCCGCCTCGCCGCCGCCGCGGCCGAGCCGTCCGCCGCCGCGCCCCCGGCCGCCGGGAGCGACGCGAGGAGTACGAGCGCGGCGGACGTTAGTGTGACTTTCAGCCGGTGTTTCACTTGAGCCCCCTCCGTTCCTCGACCGCGCCGAGTATAGACCACCCGCGCGCCGGGGCGCCGGGTAAAAGTTAAGGGGCGGGCGCCTTCGACGCCCGCCCCTTTCTTGGCCCAAGTCGCGCGAGCGCCTACTGGCAGGTGCTCAGCTTGAACGAGGCGATGTGGGTCGTCCAGTTGTAGTTGCCGGTCGCCGGCAGGTACTCGGTCGTGAAGACCATCGTGCAGCCGTCCACGGGGTCGACGCTGATGGTGCTGTAGTCGCCCCAGCGCGCGAGGCTGTTGCCGGACTGCGAGCCGCCGCCCACGAGGATGTTCGTCTCGTTGCCGATGGCGCCCAGCGGGTCGCCCGCCGCGCGGTAGGCGTAGCGGATGGAGGGGACGACGGACGCGCTGGAGACGTTGTAGCCGATGGCGATGCCGCCGGCCTTGTCCATCGCGGCCGAGCCCATCCAGCGGTGGGTCGAGTCGGGCGAGTACGTGCCCTGCTGGAAGACGGTCGGGTTGCCGGTGCCGAGGGTCGAGCCCGAGGCGTTGCGCAGCTCGTACCAGCGGATGCCGCTCGTGTTATTCGTCGCCACGGGGTGGTTGATGACCATCGACTCGCGCGTGCCGAAGTTGCGGTAGCTGAGGCGGTAGTTCAGGCGGTCGCCTAAGCTATCGAGCTGCTGCGTCGTGCCGGGCTGCGGGATGCAGGTGCCGCCGCCGCACGCGCGGCTGAAGGAGGCCGCGCCGGCGACCGCGGTCGGCCCCGTCAGCGCCGCCGTGCCCGTCGCCCAGTTCACCTTGTAGCGCCACGAGCTGAGCGAGGTGGTGCCGATGCTGAGCATCGGGTTGGCGCTCCCCGCGGGCGGCAGCGTGCTGCCCTCGATGTCGGCCGGCTCGATGCTGTGGGCGGCGGTCGTCAGCGTGCAGATCTGGCGGGCCGCGGCGCCGGCGAGCATCTTGTCGCGCTCAAGCACGCAGACGTTCGCGCCCGAGAAGGTGCGGCCGCGCTTGAACATGTTGTAGGTGATGTAGTAGCCGTCCGACCAGACGCCCATCTTCGGGAAGTCGTTGAAGTCGGTGCCGAACGAGTAGGAGTAGCGGTAGTAGGTGCCGGTCGGGTCGGGGGAGGTCGAGACCGCGACGCACTGCGTGTAGGGCGTCGCGGAGACGGCGAACTGCGTCAGAATCCAGCGGTCGGCGAACTGGTCGTACTGGACGATGGGGTCGCCGTCGTTGTCCGACTCGCAGCGCCCGCCGAAGCCCTGGAAGAGGGTGTTGCCGTTCTTCGGGAAGCCGGGGACGAGGCTGAAGCCGCTGATGCCGTTGGCGTCGCGCGACACGTTGTAGATGGCGTAGCGGAGGTTGACCCACTGCACGTAGTGGTTCGGGCCGAGGTCGCCCGTCGTGTCGGGCGGCGAGACGCGGTAGGACGGGTCAACGGGGACGCCGTTGGTCGCCGCCTTCGGCTCGGCGTAGGCGCCGATGACGGCGTTCTGCCCGGCGAGCGGGTCAACTCCCGCGGGCATCGAGTTGCCGACCGGCTGCGGGCGGCCGGGCTCGAAGTCCTTGCCGCCGCGGGCGGGCTCGGGCTTGCCGCCGCGGTCGAACATCTCGCGCAGGGGCGCGGGAGTCTTGTCGAAGTGATCGGGTTTCATCACCTCGGATTTACCCTGACCGAATACGACGGCCGGTAGTAGTAAGGTGCAAAGGACGAGAGTGAACAGTGACGCAAAAACTTTTCTCATTTTCCCTCCGAGCGGTCAGGCCCGCCAGATCATCTGCCGTTGAGCAGCCGTGACTTCACAGACGTGAGGTTTCGTTTGTACAAGTCGTTGGGGCGCGATTGCTTCAGAAAAAGCCTAAGCGAATCAAGATATGAAACACCCTGGGCAGAAGACTGTTATTAAGGGAAGTCCGGCGCTGAAATTAACGGAATATGGCGCCGGCCGTAAATAGATGCCCGAACTGTCCGAATGATTGCCTGCGGCCCTGACCTTGTTTGATAAGGCGGCCTGCCGGCCCGGAGAGACTTACCACCAACCCGAATCCAAAAGGAGGATTTCCCGTGTTTCGGCGAGGTATTTCTCAAACTCGGCCGACAGATAGTAAGCGGAAACATTTGAGAGGTCAACCCGCGCGCCGAAAAAATTGCATGGGGCGCAAACGGTACTGTTCCGAACAGTTCGGCATACGCAAAGGTGGACAAAGGGACCGCCCGCGGGACGAAAATAGGCGGGGGGCCGTCCTCCGCGCTCAACGCCCGGAGACTTTGGCCGGGCCGGAGAGCAGCAGCGCCGCGCCCGCGATGACGAGCAGCACGCCGGCCCACTGCGCGAGGGTGGGCCTCTCGCCGAGGGCGGCGTAGCCGAGGAGCGCGGCGACGACGGGGTAGGTCGCCGTGAGCGGGACGACTACGGAGACGCCGGCCCCTTCGAGCGCGAGGTAGTAGAAGAGGAGTCCGACGGCGAGCGCCGCGCCCGAGAGGATGCCGTAGACGTTCACCGCGGATTGGAACGGCTGCGCGCCCCCGCGCTGGACGAGGACGAGGAAGAGCGGGACGGCGATGAGCGCGCTGACGAGCGTCTCGGCCACGAAGACCGTGGTCGGGGCCATCCTCCTTTCGAGCGCGAGCTTCCCGAAGAAGCCCCACAGGCCCCACATCAGGATCGTCAGGAGCGAGAAGACCAGCGGGCGTGTTTCGGCGTTCATCTCGTTTCAAGTGGGCGGCGCGGGCGCACATCATACAACGTCAACCGGGCGGCGGGAGGAAATTTTCGCCGCCCTCAAATCCTCGTCTGGCCATAGTCGCAGTATTCGACGACGGGGCAGCGCCCGCAGAGGGGGTCGCGCGGGCGGCAGAGCTTGCGGCCGTGGCGGATGAGGTTGACGTGGAAGGAGTAGAACTTGCCGGCGGGCACGAGGCGGTTCATCACCTCGTGCGCGAACCGGTCGGAGCACTTCGCGGGGATGAGGCCGACGCGCCGGAGGATGCGGAAGATGTGCGTGTCGAGCGGGAAGACGTCGAGGCCGCAGGCGAAGAGGAGCGTGCAGGCGGCCGTCTTCGGCCCGACGCCGCGGAAGGACGAGAGGTAGCCGACCGCCTCGGCCGCGGGCAGCGCGCGCAGGAACGAGAGGTCGAAGGAGCCGTGCCGCCCTTTGACCTGCCGGAGGAGTTCGCGGATGACGGCCGCCTTCTGGTTGGCGAGGCCGCCGAGCCGGATGGTCTCGGCGAGCGTCTGCTCGCGCGCGCGCAGGACGGCGTCCCACGTCGGGAACCTCCGCTTGAGCGCGTCGTAGGTGCGGTCGCTGTTGGCGTCGCTCGTCGCCTGCGAGAGGATGACCGCGACGAGCATGTCGAGCACGTCCCAGCCCGTCCACTTGTTCTCGGGCACGCCGTAGGCGCGCTCCAGGTTCTGGATGACGTAGCCGACCGGCTTCTCCGCGGCGACCGCGGCCGCCCACGCCTCGGCGGGCGACTCACTTCGCGGGGTCTTCTTTGGCCGCGGCGATGACGCGCTCATAGAATTCGATGTACTGCGGGATGACGAGGTCCGTGCTGTAGCGGCCCACGGCCGAGGCGCGCGCGCGCCGGCCCATCTCGCGGCGCGCGGGCTCGTCCGAGAGCAGCCGCGCCGCGTCTTCGCTCATCTTCTCCAAATCGCCGACCTCGGCGAGGCAGCCGGTCGTGCCGTCGTCCACCACCTCGGGGACGCCGCCGACGCGCGAGGCGACGACGGGCACCTCGCACGCGAGGGCTTCGAGCGCGGCGAGCCCGAACGACTCCTGCTCCGAGGGCAGGAGCAGCACGTCCGAGACCGAGAGGTAGTCCACGATGCGCGGCTGCTTGCCGACGAACGAGCAGTAGCGCTCCACGTTCAGGCAGCGCGCGCGGTGCTCGGCCCGCCCGCGCTCGCTGCCGTCGCCGACCATCACCAGCCGCGCGCCGACGCCCTTCGCGCGCACGCGCGCCAGAATCTCGACGCAGTCCACCGGGCGCTTCACGGGCCGGAAGTTCGAGACGTGGACGAGCAGGGGCTCGCCCGCGGGCGACAGCTCGCGCCGGAGTTCCCCGCGCGGCTTGCGGCTGTAGTCGGTCGCACAGATGAAGTTGGGGATGACGGCGATGTGCTCGAACTGGAACGTCTCGGCCGTCGCCTGCTTGAGGTAGTGCGAGACGGCGGTGACACCGTCCGACTGCGCGATGCCGTAGCGCGTGATGGGGAGGTAGGAGCGGTCGGCGCCGACGAGCGTGATGTCCGTGCCGTGCAGCGTCGTGACGACGGGGAGCGTGCGGCGCGGCTTCAGGGATTCGCGGGCGAGGATGGCGCTGATGGAGTGCGGGATGGCGTAGTGGACGTGGAGCAGGTCGAGGTCTTCCGACTCGGCCACGTCGGCCATCTTCGTCGCCAGCGCCAGCGTGTAGGGCTGGTGCTCGAAGAGCGGGTACGACATCATCTCGACCTCGTGGAAGCGGACGCGCTCGCCGAGCTGCGTCAGGCGCGTCGGGAGCGCCGACGAGATGAAGTGGACGGTGTGGCCGCGCTCGGCCAGCTCCTTGCCCAGCTCCGAGCCGACGATGCCGCTCCCGCCGTAGGTCGGGTAGACAGTGATTCCGATGTTCATAGCTAGAGGCTAGAGACTAGAGGCTGGGGGCCAGTAAAAGCAACTGCCGGGAGGACGAATTTAAGTCCTACGGGCGGCGTCCACTAGCCTCTAGTCTCTAGCCCCCAGCCTCTAGAAATAGCAAGAGGCAGCCGGCCCTCGCTACCGTCTGCCTCTCGTCTCAACTTGTCTCACCTGCGAAGGGGGGACAAGCGAGAGCCAGAACTATACGCCTACTTCCGACTTTTGACAAATTAATTTTCGCGCCGCGTAGGCCCGGCTTGGCACCATCGCGCCGGGCCGGTTAAATGGCGCCAAAAAGAGGTTATTTTCATGCGGCGCCGCACAAAACCGCGCCCCCGGGACTCCCGCCCGGGGACTGCGCGCCCCGCGGAAACAGGCTATAATGTAGCCGGACTAAAACCAGACTTCCCGCCGCGTCCGACGCGCGGGGCGCGGCCCGCCGGGCCGGCAATTATCACGGAGAGTTTATTGTATGCCCAAGATTGACAACATCGAAGAGACGCCTAACCCCAACGCCATCAAGTTCATCCTGAAGGAGCCGGTCACGGCCGGCACGACCCGCTCGTTCCACAGCGCCGAGGACGCCGCGGCCGACCCGCTGGCCGGGCCGCTCTTCGCGGTCGGCGACGTCTCCTCGGTCTTCTACATGGATCGGATGATTACGGTCGAGAAGGCGGAGGAGGCCGACTGGGACGACCTCCTGCCCCGCCTCGCCGTCCCCATCCGCGCCGCCGAAGGGCTCAGCCCGGACGGCCCGACGTCTTTCACGAAGCCGGCACACGCGAGGCAGGCGGAGGGCGTCGGCGGGGCGCTCGGCGCGTTGATGAGCGACGACCCGCGCCTCCTGCGCATCAACGAGATACTGGACGAGAAGGTGCGCCCCTACCTCGCCTCCGACGGCGGCTGGCTGGAGGTGCTGTCGCTCGAAGACAACCGGCTCACCATCCGCTACCAGGGCGCCTGCGGCAGTTGCCCCAGCTCGCTGACGGGGACGCTGATGGGCATCGAGAGCCTCGTCCGCGACGAGGTCGACCCGGCCATCGAAATCGTCGCCGTCTAGACACAAGGATGAAGGGTGAAGGCGGAGGGGTGAAGTAAAACCCGCTTCCCTTCACCCTTCATCCCGCCGCCTTCATCCTTTTTTTGGAACCCGACCCCGGCGGCGGACGTTTACCCCTCCAACTCAGCCAGAGTGCGGGCGCCCGTCTATCCGGGCGCCGGCGCGCGTTTCCCGACCTTTCAACGAACATCCGGCGCACGCCGCACAGGCGGCGTTCACTTCCCGGATGGAGGACGAAACAATGAACAGACCCGCACGTCTCCTCTCCTTCGCGCTCTGTCTCTCGACGCTCGCGCCGGCCGCCGGCGCCCAGACCGCGCCCCCGGCCAGGAAGAAGCCGGCCGCGAAGAAGCCCGCGGCCGAGGCCGCCGACCCGATGGCGGAGGTGCGTCGCGCGTCGGCCGTCTCGCTCGTCTCGGCGCTGGCCGAGGAGGCGCGCGGCTTCGGCGAGGCGGCGCTGCGCGCGCGCGTGCAGGCGCGCGCCGCCGACGCCCTGTGGGACACCGACCGCGAGCGGGCGCGCGCCCTCTTCCGCCGCGCCTGGGAGGCGGCCGAGGCGCACGACAAAGACACGCAGAACCTCTCCGACGCCGAGCGCCGCCGCCGCGCCGTCGCGCAGGGCGCCGCCGGCGCGCGCGGCCTCATCAACATGCGCCGCGAGGTCATCATCCTCACCTCGAAGCGCGACCGCGAGCTGGGCGAGGAGTTTCTGGCGAAGATGGACGAGTCGCGCAAGGCCGAGGAGTCGGCCACGGCGGCCGCGCCCGCCGCCACGCAGGGCCCCGCGCCGACGCCCGGCAAGCCCTTCAACCCCGACAGCCCGCCGCCGGCGATGATGCAGCGGCTCGGGCTCGCGCAGCAGCTCCTCGACGACGGCGACACGGAGCACGCGCTGCAGTTCGCCGACCCCGCGCTCTACCCCGTCAACACCTTCGGCATGAACATCCTGAACACGCTGCGCGAGAAGGACGCCCCCGCCGCCGACAAGCGGTTCATGGCCCTCGTCACGCGCGCGGCCTCCGACCCCGCGGCCGACGCCAACTCGGTCTCGCTGCTCGCGTCCTACCCCTTCACGCCGTTCCTCTACGTCACCGTGCGCCCCGACGGCGCCGCGCACACGCGGCAGTGGCGCGGCAACACGTCGCCGCCCGAGGGGCTCGACCCGCGCGTGCGCGAAGCATTCCTCAACGCGGCGGCGCAGATACTCCTGCGGCCGCTGCCGCCGAAGGAGGAGGACCGCTCCTCGTCCGGGCGCATCGGCGGCTACGTCGTCACGACGCGCATGCTCCCGCTCTTCGAGCGCCACGCGCCCGACAAGGCGGCGCTGCTGCGCGCGCGCCAGTCGCTGCTGGCGCAGGACACGCCCGAGAAGAACCGCAGCCCCGACGACAAGCTGCTCACGCGCGGCGTCGTGCCCGAAGACCCGAACCGCGACAAGGCGCAGGAGGCCCTCGACAAGCTCGAACAGGCGAAGACCCCGGCCCAGCGCGACATGCTCTACTTCCAGGCGGCGATGGAGACGCTTGAGAAAGACCCGGCGCGCGCGCGCGAGCTGGCGGAGAAGATCGAAGACACGGACACGCGCAAACAGCTCCTCTCCTTCATGGCCTTCCAGCAGGTGCAGGACGCCGTGCGCGGCAAGCGCGCCGACGACGCGCTCCGCCTCTCGCGCGGCGACGAGCTGACGCGCGTGCAGCGCGCGTGGGGGCTGACCGAGGCCGCGCGGCTGCTCGCCAAAGACCAGCCGGGGCGCGCGGCCGAGGCCCTCGACGAGGCGGCCGCCGAGGCGCGGCGCATAGACGACGGCACGCCCGAGCGCGTGCGCGCGCTCGTCGCCGTCGCCACGCAGCTCGCCGCGCACGACCGCGCGCGCGCGTGGGAGCTGATGAACGAGGTGGTCAAGTCGGCCAACGCGCTCCCGGGCTACAGCGGCGAGGACGGCGAGATAACCGTCCGCGTCGAGTTCAAGTCGGGCGGCGCGATGACGCAGAACATCAACGTCGAGTCGTTCGACCTCTCGGGCGTCTTCGCCGCGCTCGCGCGCGAGGACTTCGAGCGCGCCGCCGCCCTCGCGCGCACGCTCAAGGCGGAAGGCCCGCGCTCGGTGGCGATGCTCGCCGTCGCCCGCTCCGTCCTCGTCAAGAAGCCCGAGCGCGCGGAGGCCGCCACGAACTGATTCTGGAACTACCGGCCGCGCAAAAAGGAAGAGAGGAAGTGAACAGGCCGCCCCGGAGGTAATCGATGTCGAAAAGAGTCTCCCTGCTGGCGCTCGCGCTGTGCTCCGCCGTCTCGCCCGCGCGAGTTCTCGCGCAGCAGCCGCAGGCGAAGCCGAAGCCGGCGCAGCCCGCCGCCGCCGCGAAGAAGCCGGCCGCCGAGGTCGACCCGATGGCCGAGATTCAGCGCACCACCGCCGTCTCGCTCGTCACCTCGCTCGCCGACGACGCGCGCACCTTCCGCGACGCGGGCCTGCGCGCCCGCGTGCAGGCCCGCTCGGCCGACGCCCTCTGGGACACCGACCGCGAGCGCGCCGTCACCCTCTTCCGCCGCGCGTGGGACGAGGCCGAGTCGGCCGACGCCGAGGCCGACCGCCGCGTCGCCGAAGACCGGAGGCGGCAGCAGCGCGAGCGCGGCACGTCCTCCGTCCAGCTCCCGCCGAGCCTGCGCACGGAAGTCCTGCGCCTCGCCGCGAAGCGCGACCGCGCGCTCGGCGAGGAGTTTTTGACCAAGCTCGACGAGGCGCGCAAGCGCGAGTCGGAGTCGGCCGCCACCTCGAACGAGCGCCCGCCCGACGCGCCGCCGGACGCCTCGGGTAAGCCGCAGCGCCCCGACCCGATGGAGACGCCGCCCGCGGTCGCCAAGCGCCTCCGGCTCGCCATCCAGCTCGTCGAGGACGGCGACACGGAGCGCGCGATGCAGTTCGCCGACCCCGCCCTCGGCGCGGTCACGCCGGTCGGCCTCGAATTCCTCGCGCGCCTGCGCCAGAAGAACGCGCCGGCGGCCGACGAGCGCTACGCCGCGATGGTCGCGCGCGCCGCGTCCAGCCCGGCCTCGGACGCCAACACGGCCTCGCTGCTCTCGTCCTACCTCTTCACGCCCACGCTCTTCATGACCTTCTCGGCCAACGCCGGGTCGAACGCCAACTCGTGGGGGCGCGGCGGCCCGGTCGGGTTCCCCGCGCCGGGCGACTCGGCGCCGCAGCTCCGCGCCGCATTCTTCCGCGCCGCCGCCTCCATCCTGCTGCGCCCGACGCCGACGCCCGAGCAGGACACGACCTCCTCGGGCCGCGCCGGCTGGTACATGGTCATCGCGCGCCTGCTGCCGCTCTTCGAGCGCTACGCGCCCGACCAGTCGGCGGCGCTGCGCGCGAAGTCGGCCTCGCTCTCGCCCGACGCGCCCGACTGGGTGCGGCGGGCGGGCGGCGAGAACAACGCGCTCACGCGCGGCATCGTCCCCGAAGACCCGAACCGCGACCGCGTCGCCGACACGCTCAAGCGCCTCGACGGCGCCAAGACGGCCGGCGAGCGCGACGCCGTCTACGTGGACGCCGTCTTCGACGCCATGCAGAAGAAGGACCCGCGCGCCGAGGAGTTCCTCTCGAAGATAGAGGACGCCGACACGCGCCAGAAGCTCCGCGCCTTCATCGACATGGACGCGGCGCGCACGGCCGTCAACGAGAAGGACGTGCCGGAGGTTCTGCGCCTCGCGCGCGCCGGCTCGCTCACCAGCTTCCAGCGCGTGTGGGCGCTGACGGAGGCCGCGCGCCTCGTCTCGAAGAACGAGCCGGGCCGCGCCGTCGAGCTGTTGGACGAGGCGCTGACCGAGGCGAAGGAGCGCATCGACGCGGCCTCGAAGGAGCGCGTCAGCGCGCTCGTCGCCGTCGCCACGCAGCTCGTGGAGATAGACCGCCCGCGCGCCTGGGAGGTGATGCTCGAAGTCGTCAAGGCGTCGAACGCCGCGAAGGACTACACGGGCGAGGACGGCCGCCTCAGCACGCGCTTCCAGGCGGGCGGCATGACGATGATGTCGAGTTCGAGCGCCCAGTCGTTCGACCTCACGGACATCTTCACGAAGCTGGCGCGCGAAGACCTGCAACGCGCCGCCGACCTCGCGCGCACCTTCGAGGGCGAGTCGCCCCGCGCCTTCGCCACGCTCGCCGTCGCGCGCACCGTGCTCGGCAAGACCGAGCGGCCGAAGCCCGGGCGCCAGCGCGCCGCCAACTGACCGAGCGCACGCCGACGACCCCGGAAGGGGCGCGGGCGATGGTGCCCGTGCCCCTCGTCTTTTCACCTGCGCCCCCGCCCGCGCTGCCGCTGGCCTTTCCCCGCACGCTGCTTTAATATTCGTCGGCCCCGGCACTCCGTGCCGACCGCCCGAAGCTCTACCTTGAAACACCGAAACATCCCCGGAGGATTTAAGACTTTTGAAAACCCGTAACTTCATACTCGGCCTCGCCGCCGCCGCCACGCTCGCCGCGTCGGCCGCGCGCGTCCCCGTCAAAGCCTCTTCCCCCGTGACAGCCGCGGCCGCGCAGGAAGGCAAGACCTTCACGCACGCGGGCGCCGGCGTCACCTTCGAACTCCCGGCCGGGTGGACGGCCGAGCCCGACGGCGACCAGTTGACCGTCTCGCCCGCCGACGAGAGCGTCGCCCTCGTCTTCTGGGTGACCGAGGAGGACGACTTCGACGCCGCGGCGAAGGCGCTCGGCGCGGAGCTGGCCAAGCAGATCAAGAACCTCAAGTTCGACGGCGAGCCGAAGGCCGACAAGCACAACGGCATGGATCACGCCGCCGTCAGCGGGTCGGGGCAGGTGGACGGCAAGGACATCCTCTTCAGCGCCGACATCCTTGAGGCGAAGCAGCCGCTCATCGTCCTGACGATGGGCTCGTCGGAGAACCTCCAGAAGCACTCGGCCGAGTACATGAAGCTGGTCAAGAGCATCAAGCTCGTCGGCTGAGCTTTCCGCCGCCGGCCGGGCGCGAAAAACTAGAGACACAGAGACACGGCTGACTTGAAATTTCAGATGTGAAATTTCAAGTCAGCCGTGTCTCTGTGTCTTTGCGGTTAAATCGTCTACACTAAGACCGTTTCGGGCGAGGAGGTGCGACGTGTTGAGAAGGACGAGATGGGTCGAGAGGGAGTTCGACTTCAGCCTGCCGGTCGGCGTCTTCCCCTGCGTAGTCGAGCGGCTGCGGGGCACGCCCGCGCGGCTCGAAGAGCTGACGCGCGGGCTCACGCGCGAGGCGCTGACGGCGAGGGGGCTCGCCGGCGCGTGGTCTATTCAGGAGCAGGCCGGCCACCTCTACGACCTCGACGGGCTGCACGAGGCGCGGCTCGAAGACTACGCGCGCCACGCCTCGACGCTGCGCGCGGCCGACATGACGAACCGCAAGACGGAGGAGGCGCGGCACAACGACGCACGCCTCGAAGACCTGCTCGCGGCCTTCCGCGCCGCGCGCCTCGGCTTCGTCCGCCGGCTCGAAGCCATGACCGACGCGGAGGTCGCGGCCTCCGCGCTCCACCCGCGCCTGCGCAAGCAGATGCGCGTCATCGACCTCGCCTACTTCGTCGCCGAACACGACGACCACCACCTCGCCTCTATCACCGAAATCCTGAGGGCCGCCGCGGGATAAAAAAACCGCCCGGCGCTTCGTCCAACGCCGGGCGGGAACCACAGGAGAACCGTCCGTCACCCCCGGCCGCGTTTCCCCGCGGCCCGGTCGGTGACTGCTATGCTGTTCCTTCGGATGCCCGGGGCGGGCCGCCGCGTTGCTCGAAACTTTCGGCCCCGCCGCCCGCCCCCCCGGACGTAAATCGTTTGAGTTCGCCGGCGGGCGGGAGCATCATACGCCCCGGGAGGTGACGAGGATGAAACACAGGCTGCTCTTAGCGTGCGCGGCCGTGCTGCTGTCGGGCGGCGCCGCCGGCGCCCAGAAGTCCGACCTCGGCCGCGTCCCCCTCAGGACGGCGACGCTCGTCTCCCACGCCAAACAGAAGGACTACAGGAAGTCGGTCTTCAACTTCGAGCACGGCGTCCGCGGCGACCAGGTCGCGTCCGCGGAGCAGAGGCGCTCCGTCAGCCTGAAGGGGCTGCCGAACAACCAGGGCCTCGTGACGCGGTACCCCGGCGAGAACCCGCAGGACACCGGCCAGCGCTACAGCCCGTCGCCCGGCTTCACCCCGTTCGGGATGACGGAAGACACGGCCCCCGCCCGGGCCGACCGGCGTGGGGAGCGCTTCGACATCCACTTCGGCGGGCTGACCTTCAACGGCGACAGCAACTGGTTGCAGATACCGAACCGCGCCGGCACCCGCAGCGTGCTCAAAGACCTGGGCGCGTTGGACTGGGCGGAGTTGAAGAGCCTGCCGGTGCTGGAGCCGAGCCCCGCCCCGCACACCGGCGGCGTCACCTTCAGGGCCCGGGGCTTCCACCCCGCGGACGCCGTCGTCAGGGCCGTCCCCGGCCACGTCTACGTGCTGCGCGTCAAAGACGGGAAGGCCGACTACCACGCCGTCTTCCGCATCGAGTCAATCACCCCGAACGGCGAGTGCTCGCTCACGTGGAAGCGCGCGCGGTCGCCGAAGAATTAGGTTGCGGCGTGAGGGCCGAAGAGACGTGAGCCACTTTCTGACCTTCGTACTCGTCGGCCCGGGTGAGGCCGACCCCGCGCGCAGGGCGCACGAACTGCTCGCGCCCTACTTCGCGGAGGAGATGTACGACCCCGGCAACCCTTCCGCGAAGTTCGACGGCTACGTCATCGGCGGCCGTTTCGACGGGCAGCTCTACGGCGCGGAGCCGCAGTACAACCTGACGCCCGCGGAGTTCCAGCGCAGGTACGGCCTCGACGTGCTGAGGGACGAGGACAACGTCCGCGCGGCGCCCGACGTGCCGGCCGAACTCACCCCCTACGCGCTGGTCACGCCCGAGGGCGCGTGGCTCGACCGCGAGAACAAGGACGCCGCGCGCTGGCGGGCCGAGGTGAGGGGGCTCCTGCGACTGCACGCAGACGCCGTCGTGGTGGCCGTGGACTGCCACTGCTGAAACGCCGAACGGCGGGCTAAGAACAGGAGGCCGGGCGTCCCGCGCGGGAGGCCCGGCCTTCAGCTTTTCAGCCCGCCGTCCGGCGCCGCCGCTTCACCGTTCGTAGCGGAGGACGAGGCCGTCGCCGCCGACGGCCCAGCCGACCTTCTTGTCGAAGAAGAGGGCGTAGAGGTGCTGGCGCGTCCCCGTGTCCTGCTGCTTCCAGGTCTCGCCGCCGTCGTCCGAGCGGAGGATGATGCCGCCGCGCCCCACGGCCCAGCCCTCGTCCTTGTTGACGAACTTCACGCTCAGGAGCGTCGAGCGCACGGGCGCGGGGATGGCCCTCCAGACGCGCCCGCCGTCAACGGTGCGCAGAATCGTGCCGCGCTCGCCCACGACCCAGCCGCGCTCGTCGCCGTCGAAGTCTACGTGGTAGAGCGCCGCCGCCGTGCCCGAGGTCTGCACCAGCCACGACTCGCCGCCGTCGCGCGTGTAGAGGATGCGGCCGCCGCTGCCGACCACCCAGCCGCGGCGCTCGCCGTCGAAGTCGAGGTGAATCAGCTCGTCGCGCACGGGCACGCGCTGGCGCGTCCACGTGGCGCCGCCGTTGTCGGTCGAGAGCACGAGGCTGTCCACGACGTTCTCGCCGCGGCTCAGGCTCCCGACGACCCAGCCGCGCTTCTTGCTCGTGAAGCGCACGCTGTAGAGCTCGGGCTCGGCGCCGCCGAAGGTCTGCGCCGTGAAGCGCGACGCGGGGAGCCAGGTCTCGCCGCCGTCCTCGGTGGTGAAGATTTCGGCGCCGGCGAGGAGGTAGCCGTCCTCGTCGTTGCGGAAGTAGACGTCGTTGAAGCTGGCCTTCGCGGCGACCGTCTGCCGCGCCCACGTCCGCCCGCCGTCGCGCGTGCGCAGCACCACCCCGCCGTCGCCCGCCGCCCACCCGCGCTTCGAGTCCACGAAGTAGACGGCGTTCAAGTCCTTCCCCTGTAGGCCCTGCCGCCCGCCCGTCCAGCCCAACTCCTGCGCCAGCGCCGCGCCCGCGTACGCCGCCAAAAGAACGGCCGCGCACGACGCGAGCGCGGCCCCCCGACAAGACTCTTTTAAACTCATCTACGGCCCAACTCTTTCCTGAAAGGAGTTTGAAAACTCGGCCCCGAACCTGCCTCCCTCTTTGTACATGAACGGACACCCGGGATACAAGGGGGGAGAGTAGTCAGTAGAAAGACAGGCGGCGCGCCCGGCCGTTGACTGGGACGCGCCGCCTGTCTTTCTGCTGACTGCTGTCTACTTACTGTTCACCCGGTAGACGCGCCCCTTGTAGACGACGAGGACGCGCTCGCCGAGGGAGAAGAAGCGGGCGAGCTGCGGCTCGCGGCGGACGAGGGCGAAGTAGTCCTCGCCGCCGAATTCGAGCGCCGTCTCGGGGAGCCGCGCCTCCGGGTTGAACTCGGAGTCCACCCAGACGCCTTCGCGCAGGTAGAAGGTCTTCTCGCCGACCTTGCGGACGGCCGCCTGCGCCGGCTCGGCCTCGACGCGGACGCTCTCCTGCTGCGCGCGGTCGCGCTTGCTCTGCTGGACGGCGAGCGCGCCGGTCTTCGCCTTCGCGGCCTCCATCGGCGGCGGCGCCGCCTCGTCGTTTGCGATTACCGGCGCGCCTGCGCCGCTGCCCCCGACGCCGCTGCCCCCGACTGTGCCGGCGCGGCGGGGAGCCTGGTTGCGGTTGGCCCCGCGAGTGCGGCGCCCGCCCGGCGTGATGCGGACGGCGTCGTCGGCGTCCACCTCGCGCAGGGCGGTCAGGCGCGTCTCGTCTTCGAGCGCGAGGTAGGAGGTGTAGGGCGTGACGATGCCGTAGCGCGTGCCGAGGTCCACTATCTCGTCGGTCAGCTCCTTCTGCTCGCCGTTGCTGCGCACCTGCTCCATCAGCCAGCCGACGCGGCGCGTCGCCCACAGGCGCGGCAGAAAGTCGTTGCGCTCGCTGCGCAGGGGGAAGCTCAGGTTGGCGTAGTTGAACGAGCGGTCGCGGCTGCCCGTCCGGCCCGTGAGGCGGAGCTGGACGGCGCTCAGGTCGGACGGGTTGCGGTAGCGGCCGATGAGCGTGACCTGCGTGCCGCGGAAGACGTCGGGCATCTCGCGCGGGTAGACGAGGTCGGTCTCGACGCCGCCCATGTCGAGCTTGAGGCCGGTCAGCACGGGGTAGTTAATCTTGGTGAAGAAGTTCGAGACCTTGACCTCCAAATCCTCCTTCGGCTCGACGTACTCGGCCACGCCGCCGTTCTCCGCCGCCAGCTTGTCCAGAAGCGCCGTGTTGACGTCGTAGCCGACGCCGAAGGTGAAGAGGCGGACGCCGGGGACGCGCGCCGCCCGCGCGTTCTCGGCGATGCGCTCGGCCTTGGTCTCGCCGACGGTCGGGAGCCCGTCGGTCATGAAGACGAGGATGCGCGGGCGCTCCGCGCGGTCGAACTGCGCCATCGCGGCCACGAGCGCGCCGTTGATGTTGGTGCCGCCGACGGGCCGCAGCTGCGAGATGAACTGCTCGCCCGCGGCCCGCCCCTGCGCGTCGGCCTGCAAGAGCCCCGTCGTCATCAAATGCTCCTCGCCCGCGAAGTTGATGACGTTGAAGCGGTCCGCAGGTCTCAGGGAACGCACGCCGAAGAGGAGCGCGGCGCGCGCCTTCTCCATCTTCCCCGCCTCGGCCATCGAGCCCGAGGTGTCGAGGACGAAGACGACGTCTTTGGCCGCGTACTCGGCCTCGGCCAGGTCGTCCTTCGGCGAGATGGTGAGGAGGAAGAAGCCCTGCTTGCCCGGCTCGCGGTGCGTGAGGAGCGTCATCCCGAAGTCGGCGTCCGAGAGCGTGTAGAAGAGCTGGAAGTCCTGCGGCTCGCGCCCGGCGGCCGACTCGAACGAGACGCGCGCGCGGCGCTCGCCCGGCCGCGTGACGTCTATCTCGTGGCTCGGCGAGTAGAGGTTGCGGACGGGCTCGCGCCCCTCGACCTCGACGCGCCCCGAGACCGTGCCCGTAATCTGCGCGACGTTGCGCCCCGTCCCGAGCGGGTAGCGGTAGGCGACCGTGCCGCCCTCGGCCGTCAGGACTTGCGTGTAGGTCAGTTCGAGCTTCTTGTCCGAGTGCGGCGGGATGGGGAAGATGCTGGCCTGGAAGAGGTCGCGGCCGGCGTATTCGAGCAGGCCGGGGTCGCGCTGGCGGCGGACGATCTCGTCGTAGATGCGGCGCGCCTCCTCGCGCGAGCGCACCTCGCCGACCAGCCGGCGGTCGCCGTCCCAGATGGCGAACTCGGCGATGGAGGCCGACTCGGGGATGGGGAAGAAGTACGTGCCTTCGAGCGTGGCGTCGGTGTCGTTGCGGAAGACCTGCTCGACGTGCGTGGTCGCCACCTGCGCGGCGATCCTGGCGTCAATCTTGATGGACTTGACGGGGAGGGCGCGCGGCAGCGGCAGGGGGCGCGGCACGGGCGGGCAGCGGCGGCAGGGGCCGGGGACGATGACGCCCTGCGCGCTGGCGGTCGCCGTCACGAGCGCCATCATCACGAGGCCGAAGAAGAGGCACAGCAGGTCTCTGGTGGTACGCATCCTTATCTCCTCAAACAATCTCTTTCGCGGGCCCCACACCGGCCCGCACGCCCGTAGAACGCCCCGGCGCCCGGCTTCTTGCGCCCGCCCGGCCGCGCGGAACAAGGCCGGGAAAGTCGGTGTCTAAAGTCAAACCGGCGGAAGCCCGACCGTGAGGGCGGGCGTCACAACTCCTACCGGGCGCGACGTCGAAAGACATACGCCCTCCCTCACGGTCGGGCTTCCGCCCCGTCAAGTTGGAGGGAGCCGATGCAGAACCCTTTTCAAGACAACCTGCGTAAGCCGTGGCTGCTGCTCTGCACCACGCTGCTCCTGGTCTACTCCGTCATGCCGGGCGGGGGCAAGACGTTCTTCTTCAACGGCGCGCCCAGTTCTCTCATCGAGGGGCTGATGTTCCTGCTCTCGTTCCCGCTCGGGACGGCCGCGGCCTTCCCCTTCCACTCGGCCGGCTACGGCGTTACGGGGCGCTTCACCTTCTGGGCGCTGGCGATGGGGGTGGGCTACGCGCAGTGGTTTCACCTCTTCCCCGCCCTGCTCCGCCGCGCGCCCGAGCCGCGCCCGACTACTCTGAATCTCTCCGCGGCCGGCGGCGTTGCCCGGCCCCACGCCCTCGGCCGGGACGCCGCACGGCAGCTCGCGGCGCCCGACGCCGCGGCACGCCCGCCCGTCCCGCAGTTCAACGACCGCGGCCTGACGCCGCTCGAACGCGTCTTCCGCGAGGAGGAGTAGGGCGCGCCGGCGCCGGGCTCACATCTCGCGCAGGCTCGGGTTGCGCGAGGCGACGGCGAGGCCGAAGAGGAAGACGACGAGGCCGCAGGCGGCGAGGACGACGCGCGTGCCGAAGCGGTCGGAGGCCGCGCCCGAGAGGAAGCCCCCCACCGGCATCGTCCCGATGAAGGTCAGAATCCACATGCTCATCACGCGCCCGCGCATCCCGTCCGAGACGAGCTGCTGGAGCAGCGTGTTGCCGAGCGCGAAGACGCAGACCATGGACATCCCCGTCCCGAAGAGCAGGGGGACGGCCGCCGCCGGCGACGCGGCCCCCAGCGCCGCGATGCACGCCCCGCCCGAGAAGAGGCTGCCGAGCAGCAGGAGCCCCTTGCGCCGGAAGTCGCCGAGGTAGGCGAGCACGAGCGCCCCGCAGAGCGCGCCCGCCCCGGCCGTCCCCATCAGAAGCGACAGCCCCGCCTCGCCCCACCCGTAGACGTTGCGCGCCAGCAGAGGCATCAGCACGAGGTAGGGCGCCCCGAACAAACTCACCACCGTCGAACACAGAAGCACCACGCGCACGCGCGGCCGCACGCGCACGTACAGGAACGCCTCGACCAGGTCGCCCCACATCGAGCGCGGCCCGGGCGACGCCACGCCCGCGGCCGCCGCCGCGCCTTGGGCGGGCGCGGCCCGCGCCCCGCCCGGCGGCCCGAACTTGACGCGCGAGAGCGCGACGACGATGGCGACGTAGGAGAGCCCGTTGGCGAGGAAGCAGCCCGACATCCCGAGCAGGCGCATCGTCAGCGCGGCGAGCAGCGG
This sequence comes from Pyrinomonadaceae bacterium, assembly GCA_036387455.1. Classification (GTDB taxonomy): domain Bacteria; phylum Acidobacteriota; class Blastocatellia; order Pyrinomonadales; family Pyrinomonadaceae; genus QHXN01. Next base: position 26,094 of record DASVTS010000173.1, read on the forward strand.
CCCGACGACGCGCGCCAGCTGGAACTGCGACGAGTTGAGCGCGACGGCGTTCGCCACGTCCTCGCGCCCGACGAGGTCGAACGTGATGGCCTGGTAGGACGGCCCCGCGAGCGCCCAGCAGCAGCCGGTGACGAAGGTCAGCACGAGCACCATCCACACGTCGCCGGGGCGGCGCGCCTCGCCCCGCCAGCGGATGCGCTCCGACCAGATGAGCAGGGCGAGGACGAGCGCGGAGAGCCCCGCGAGCGCCTGCGTGTAGATGAGCAGCCGCTTGCGGTCCAGCTTGTCGGCGATGACGCCGCCGACGAGCGTCAGCGCGAGCCCCGGCGCCGTCGCCACGAAGGTGTCCACGCCGAGCCACGTCCCCGAGTCGGTCAGTTGCAGCACGAGCCAGCTCTGCGCCACCGTCTGCATCCACGTCCCGGCGTTCGAGAGGAAGGCGCCGGCCAGGAACAGCCGGAAGTTGCGGTGCGAGAGCGCGCGGAACATCCCCGGCGCGCCCGTCGTCTGTGTCGGCTGGGTCCCTGCGGTGGTCATGAGTGTTGCGGCGGGCGCCCCGAACGTGAATAATGCTCGCCGCCGCGCAGACACGTCGGCGGCGCACTCTAAAATGCCTTCAACGCCGGGAAACCGCAAGGAAGAAGGATGATTCGGGAGCACTTGATGGGGAAGGAGGCGGCGGTGCAGAACGGCTTCCGCCTGCGCGGCCTGGGCGAGACCTCGCGCGTCGAGGCGCTCTCGGACGGCGTCATCGCCTTCGCCATCACGCTGCTCGTCGTCTCGCTCGAAGTGCCGCGCACGTTCGACGACCTGCTCGTGACGATGCGCGGCTTCGTCGCCTTCGCCATCACCTTCGCGATGCTCTTCCACGTCTGGCACACGCAGTACCGCTTCTTCCGGCGCTACGGGCTCAACGACAACTTCACCATCTGGATGACGGCGCTGCTGCTCTTCGTCGTCCTCTTCTACGTCTACCCGCTCAAGTTCGTCTGGACGCTCTTCGTCAACAACTTCACGGGCGTCCCCACCGGCTTCCTCGCGCCGGACGGGACGACGGTCCCGGCGGTCAGGCGCGAGCAGGTGCCCCTGATGATGTCGATCTTCGGCCTCGGCTTCGCGGCCGTCTTCGCCGTCTTCACGCTGCTCTACCACCACGCCTACCGCAGGCGGGGGGAGTTGGAGCTGTCCGAGCTTGAGACCTTCGACACGCGCACCTTCGCGCAGGAGAACGCGCTCAACGTCGGCGTCGGGCTGCTCTCGGTCGCCATCGCCGCGTGCGGCGGCGCGCGCTTCTCGCTCCTCTCCGGCCTCGCCTACTGGCTCATCGGACCCGCGCAGTTCATACACGGCTACGCGCGCGGCCGCCGCCGCAAACGGCTCGAACAGGACCTCCCCCCCGAGGCCGGCTCCCCGCTTGACGCCCCCGCCGGCTGAAGGTGCCCGCCGCGCCACGTGCGCGTTCCACGACTACAGGTCATTCGCGCCGCCAGGCCGACAGCGGCGCGCCCGTGCCGCCGCGGCGGTGCGCGACGACTTCGGCGAGGATGGCGAGCGCGACCTCCTCGGGCGAGACCGCGCCGATGTCGAGGCCGACGGGCGCGCGCACCTCCCTGAGCGCTTCTTCGTCCGCGCCCGCCTCGCGCAGACGACCGAGCACGATGTTGGTGCGGCGGCGGCTGCCGATCATGCCGACGTAGTCGGGGCGCGCCAGGAGGACCGCCCTCATGCACTCCTCGTCCTCGTTGTGGCCGCGCGTGACGACCGCGACATAGACGCCGCGCCCCGTCCCGACGACCTCCGTCAGAGCCCCGCTCCACCCCGGCGCGGCGACGAGGCCGATGCCCTCCTCGGGGAAGCGCTCGCGCGTGAGGAAGTCCGCGCGGTCGTCGACGAGCGTGACGCGGTAGCCGACCGCGTGCGCGAGCCGCGCGAGCGAGGCCCCGACGTGCCCCGCGCCGCAGACGACGAGGTGCGGCTCCGGCTCGACGCGCTCGAACAGCACGCGCGCCCCGCGCCACGCTTCGAGCCCGGGCGCGAACTCCTCCGCGCGGAGCGTCCTCGCCTCGGCGCGCGAAGCGAGAAAGGCGCGCGCGTGCTCCCCCGCGGCGTCGTCCATGCGCGGGTCGCCGGTCGTCCCCGCCCGCGCGCCGGAGGCTTCGAACAGGACCTTCGCGCCGACGCCGCGCGCGGCCTCGACCAGCGTCGCGAGCACGGCCACGCCCCCCGCTTCGAGCACGCGTGCGAGCGCGCGCGTGAGTTCGGCGGAGGGGTTCTGTGCGACGGGGCTGTCCATCGGCGGGGTTAATTTAAACTCGGGGGTCGCGGGAGGCCCGCCTACTTCTCGCCCGACGGGCGGACGAGGCCGACCGCGGAGAGGGCCCGCCGCAGGAGCCAGAGCGGGCCGACGATGAGGTAGACGGGGTTGCGGAAGAAGGCCGGGCTGTTGCCCTCGATGGCGTGCCCGACGAACTGGAAGACCCAGCCCACGACGAACAGCCCCAGCGCCCAGCGCCAGTCCCAGAAGAAGAGCGGCAGGCTGACGACGATCATCGGGATGCCGACGGAGTGCGTCAGCTTATTCAGAGGGTGCTGGTGCTTCGCCCTGTAGTTTTCGACGAAAGAACTCATGGCTCACTCCGTTCGCGGTAGGTGCCGAGTGACGAATGATGAGTGATGAGAAGAGAACGGCGGGCCTCGTCTCCTTCCTCTCACTTCTCACCCATCACTTATCACTTCCCTCCCCCACACGTCCAGAAAAATCTCCATCGTGCCGCCGCAGACCATGCCCTCTTCGCTGGCCTCGTCGGCGGTGAGGGTGAAGCGGTGGAGCGCCGGCCGGCCGGTGCGCAAAGCCTCGCGCGCCTCGGCCCAGACCTCCGCCTCGACGCAGCCGCCGCCGACCGTCCCGGCCGTCCCACCGCCCTCGAAGAAGAGCATCTTCGCCCCGCGCCGCTGCGGGGTCGAGCCGCGCGTGTGCGCGACCGTGGCGACGACCACGCGCTCGCCTCGCGCCGCGGCCTCGCCGACCAGCCGGTACAGTTCGAGTTTGGTGACGGAAGACATAGTCGGAAGTGTGAAGTAGGAACGCTGAACGATGAACTGTAAGACAAGCCGCCTTCAGTTCATCGTTCAGCGTTCCTACTTCATCGTTCACATCGGCGGCTGCGCCGCGGGCGTCGGGGACGGGCTGGGTTGGGGCGTGGCGGCGGCCCCGTTGGTGCCCTCGGTGCCGGGCGCGGGCGGCGTCTGCTGCGCCTGGTCGGCGGCCTCGACGCGCTGGCGCAGGCGGTCGACCTCGGCGTCGGCGGAGGCGACCGAGGCTTCGAGGCGCGCGCGGCTGGTGGCGAGCAGTTCCAACTGCTTGTTGATGCGCAGGCGCTCGCGCTCCAACTGCTGCGTGATGGCGTCGCGCACGGCCGAGGGGTTGAGCGAGCCGACGAGCGCGGAGCGGCGCTGGATGGCGTCGGGCTGCGACTCGTAGGCGATCTCGGCCAGGCGCTCCTGCAACTGGAACTCCTTGTCGGTCACCTCGCGGAGCTGCGTGCGGAACTGCTCGGCGCGCTGCTCGGCGCGCGTCAGGCGTTCGAGGTCGTACATCGCGCGCTGGTCGGCCTTCATCTGGTTGAGCTGACCCGAGAGCTGCTCGACCTGGCCGGAGAGGTCGCGGACGGTCCCGCGCAACTGCTCGTTCTCGGCCTGCGTGCTCTGCTGGCGCGCGCGCCCGGTCGCGCGCCGCGCGGGCGCGGGCTGCCCATCGTCGGCGGTGCTGATGACGGCCGGCTCGTCGGGGAGCGTCGGGGGCTGCACGCGCTGCGGGCGCGCGGGGTTCGACGTGCGGCGCGAGGTGCGCCGGCGCTGCGACTGCGCGTCCGCCTGGAAGACCACGAGTGCGGCCAGCGCCGCGAGCGCCATGCGTGCCAGAGATTTCTTCATCACATCCTCCTCGAAAGCTTGCCGGCGTCAACTCCGATGCGCGCCGCCCGCCCCCGGGTTTACACGCGCCGGGCGGCGCTCGGTTCCGCGTCCCCGCCCGTCCGGCTCACGTCGACTGAATCTTGAAGCTGATGTCCACGGCGCGCGCCGAGTGCGTGAGCGCGCCGACGCTGATGAGGTCGACCCCCGCCTCGGCGTACGCGCGGACGTTCTCCAGGGTGATGCCGCCCGAGGATTCGAGCAGGATGTCGGCCTTGAGCCCGCGCGCGATCTCGACGAGCCGGCGCGTCTCCTCGGGCGTCTGGTTGTCGATGAGGAGGATGTCCGCGCCCGCCTCGACCGCGTCGCGCAGGTCGCGCTCGCGCGAGACCTCGACCTCGACCTTGTGCAGGTGCCCGACGGCCTTGCGCGCGCGCCCGACGGCCGTCGCCACGCCCCCCGCGAGCGCGACGTGGTTGTCCTTGATGAGCACGCCGTCGTCCAGGCCGAAGCGGTGGTTGCGCCCGCCGCCCGTCGTGACCGCGTACTTCTCAAGCATCCTCAGGCCCGGCGTCGTCTTGCGCGTGTCGACTATCTCGGCGCGCGTGCCCTCGACCGCCTGCACGTAACGGCGCGTGAGCGTGGCGATGCCGGAGAGCCGCTGCATGAGGTTGAGCGCGAGCCGCTCGCCCGCGAGCAGCACGTCGGCGAAGCCGGTCGTGCGCGCGATGACCTTGCCCGCCTCGACCTCGTCGCCGTCGGAGACGAACGCCTCGATCTGCTGCTGCGAATCCAGGGTGGAGAAGACGGCCTCGGCCGCTTCGAGGCCGCAGACGACCATCGCCTCCTTGGCGATGAAGCGCCCCTTGGCGCTCTGGCTGCGCATCACGGTGGACTGCGTCGTGATGTCGCCGCGGCCGATGTCTTCGTTCAGGAAC
>DASVTS010000174.1:0-8210 GCA_036387455.1 Pyrinomonadaceae bacterium
GATGGGCGACCCCGGCGCGCACGTCACGGCGGCCGTGAACGCCCCCAAGCTACGCGCGTACTCGACCGCGCCGATGGTGTACGGCGTCCGCCCCGAGGCGGCGATGCCGACGACGGCGTCACCGCCCGACACGCCCCGCGCCGCGGCGTCGCGCGCGCCCGCCTCGCGGTCGTCCTCCGACGCCTCGGTCGCGCGGTAAAGCGCGTCGTAGCCGCCCGCGATGATGCCCTGCACCAGCCCCGGCGGCACGCCGAAGGTCGGCGGGCATTCCGAGGCGTCGAGCACGCCCAGGCGGCCGGAAGTCCCCGTCCCGACGTAGAAGAGCCGCCCGCCCGCGCTCAGCCGCCCGACCACGCCCTCGACCGCGCGCGCGACGTCGGGCAGCACGCGCCCGACCGCCGCGGCGACGCCCGCGTCCTCCTCGTTCATCAGGCGCAAGACCTCCCCGGTCGGGAGCCTGCTCAGCTCGCGCGTCCGGGGGTTCTCCTGCTCGGTGACGGGAAGCTCTGTCGGGGCGTCTTGACTCATCGGGTAGCGGGCGACGGCTTCGGGCCCTCGGGTCAGCCGGCGAGGGCGAGCTGCAACTGCTCGCCGGCCATGCGCGCGGCGGCCTCGGCGGGCGCCAGCAGCGGCGGCGCGATGAACGCGCCGGGCGCGACGAGCGCGACCTCCTCGCCGAGCGGGTCGAGTATCAGCGCGCCCGCGGCGAAGACCCCGCCGACGTAGGCCACGCGGAAGCGCTCGCGCTCCATGCGGAGCTTGCGGATGACGGCCGCGGCGGCGCGCGCCAGCTCGCGCCCCGCCGCCTCCACTATCTCGCGCGCGACCCCGTCGCGCCTCTTCGCGGCCTCGACCACGCGGCTGCCGTAACCCGCGATGCGGCTGTTCGTCACGTTCGGCGCGTAGACGGCCGTCGAGAGGTCTTCGGGCTGTGCGACGTTGAAATACTCGCAGGCCGCCTCGGAGAGCGAGGTCTTGCGCCCGCGCCCGTCGGACGCGTGGGCGATGGCCTGGAGCGCGCGCCTCGCTATCCACGAGCCGCTCCCCTCGTCTCCCACAATCGGCCCCCAGCCGCCCGCGCACGCGCGCCGGCCCCGCGCGTTGACGCCGCAGCAGATGGAGCCCGTCCCGGCGATGATGACGAGGCCGGGCTTGCCCCCGGTCGCGCCGTAGAGCGCGATGTCGGCGTCGGTCACGACCTCCACGGTCTTCACGCCCAGCTCCTCGACGGCCGCCCGCATGCGCTCGCGGATGTCCTCGCGCCTGACGCCGGCGAGCCCCACCTCGGCCGCGACTATCTCGACGCGGCGCACGCCGGCCTCGGCGCAGGCGCGGTCGGCCGCGTCGCGGATGGCGCCCGCGGCCTCGGTCACGCCCACGCGCAGGGGGTTCGAGGGGCCGGCCAGCCCCACGCCGAGCACTTCGCCCGCGCCGTCGGCCACCACGGCCCGCGTCTTCGAGCCGCCGCCGTCCACGCCGAGGACGAGCTGCCTCGCGCCGAGCTGCGGCGCGCGTTTGGACTGGAGTTTGACTGGTCGGCGCCTGGCCTTCATCGGGGAACCGGGGCGGCGGCGGCGGGACTTCGGCCCCGCGCCCGAAAAATTTTGTGCAATCCTAGCGGAAGTTTGTTTATAATCAAAACTAAAAGATTTTATTTCTGCGATAACCGTTCCTGATGGCGGAGACCTAGATGGAGATCAGACAGCTCAAGGCGTTCGTGGCCATCGCCGAGGCGCGCACGTTCACCGCGGCCGCGCACCGCATCCACTACACGCAGGCCGCGCTCAGCATGCAGATCAAGCAGCTGGAGAAGGAGGTGGGCGTCCCGCTGTTCACGCGCATGCCCCGCCGCGTCGTGCTCACCGAGGCCGGCGAGCGTCTGCTGGAGCGCGCGCACCACATCCTGCGCGAGCACGACGCGGCGCTCGCGGAGCTGGCCGAGCTGGCCGGGGCCGAGCACGGGCGGCTGCGCGTGGGGAGCGCCTCGGGGATGGTCAGCTCCGACGCGCTGCCGCTGATCCTGAAGAAGCTGCGCAAGTCGCACACGCACGCGGAGGTTCAGGTCTCCTCGGGCACGAGCGAGGAGCTGGTGAAGAAGATTCTGGCGGGCGAGATTGACGCGGCCTTCGTCTCGCTCCCCGTCCCCGTCCAGGCGCGCAACGTAGAGACGGAGCTGCTCAGCCGCGACCAGCTCGTCGCCATCGCCAGCCCGCGCCACGCGCTGGCCGGGCAGAAGGTGGTGAGCGCCTTCGCGCTCGCGGGCGAGAAGCTGATTTTGGGCGAGCGCGGCGGGAACACGCGGCGGCAGATAGACGAGTTCTTCGCGGAGGCGGGTCTGAAGCCGACGGTGGCGATGGAGCTGAGCCGGCAGCAGGCCATCAAGAACATGGTCGCGGCCGACATGGGCGTCGGCATCGTGCCGCTGTCGGTGGCGCGCGACGACGTGGAGCGCGGCCGGCTCGTCCGCTGGTGGATAGAGGGCGCGCGCATCAACTGGGAGATGGGCGTCGCGCGCCTGAGCGGCGGCTACCTCTCGCCCGTCACGCAGACGTTCCTCGACCTCTGCCGCGCGCACTTCGCGGCGGGGGCGGCCGCGGCCGCGGCGGAGCGCCGGGCGGCGCCGCAGGCCGCGCGCGGCGGGAAGCAGCCCGCGCGGAAGTCCGCCGCGAAGCGCGCCGCGAAGTCTAAGAAGTGAAGGGGGGTTTTCAGGCGAGGTAGCGTTTCATCAGCTCGTCCCAGCGGCCCTGCGCCTTGAGAATCAGCTCGCAGACTTCGCGGACGGCGCCGGAGCCGCCGGGCAGGCGCGTGACGTGGTCGGCGGCGGCGCGTGTGTCGGGCGTGGCGTCGGCGACCGCGACCCCGAGCCCGCAGCGGCGCATGAGCGGGATGTCCACCACGTCGTCGCCGACGTAGGCGACGGCCGCGGGCCCGACGCCGGCCTCCGCGAGAAGACTCTCGAAGACCTCCACCTTGTCGAGCGCCCCCTGGCGGACGAAGGCGACGCCGAGGTCGGCCGCGCGCATCTCGACGAGGCGCGAGGTGCGGCCCGAGATTATCCCCGAGCGCAGCCCCGCGCGGTGGAGCATGACGAGCCCGTGGCCGTCGTGCGTGTGAAAGCTCTTCAGCTCTCCCCCGCCCTCGACCGGCGTGATGCGCCCGTCGGTCAGCACCCCGTCGCAGTCGAGGAGCAGGAGCCGCACGGCGGCCGCGCGCCTCTCGACCTCGTCTCGTTCCAGCATCTTTATTTGACTTCGAAAATCGGAATCTCGGCGAGCCTCCACCCGGAGGGCGTGCGCGCGAAGACGAAGACGGCCGGGCCTTCCTGCCCGCGGCCGGCGACGCGCGCCGAGAGGACGACGTCGGCCGCGACGCGGTTCGGGTCGAGCTGCTCGGTGCGCACGACGCGCGTCTGCCACGCCTCGGGCGGGATGCCGGAGAGCCCCTTCGAGAAGCCCGACAGCTCGCCCGCGGCAATCTGCGCCTCTATCTCGGCCTTGCGCCCCGACCTGATGGCCGCGTCGAGTGCCACCGCCGCCGCCTTAATTTGTTCGTCCACGGCCGGGGGCGCGCCCGCCTCGGCCCGTATGCGCGCCGAGCGCGCCGCGAGCGTGGTGGCGTAGTCGGCCTCGGCCCTCGCCGCGGCGTCGAAGAGGCGCGCGGCGTCGGCGGCGCGGTTGCGGCGCAGCGCCACCTCGCCCAGGCCGATGTCGGCCCACGACAGCGTCGAGGGCAGAGGCAGCGGCGAGTCGGCCGCGGCGCGGAACTCGCGCTCGGCGTCGTCGAGCCGGTTCTGTTCGAGCAGGGCGCGGGCGAGCACGACGCGCGCCTCCTCGCTGGCGGGTGCGCGCGCCAGCAGCTCGCGCGCGAGCTGCTCGGCGCGCGCCGGCTGCTGGCCGAGCTGGATGCGCGCCTGCTCGACGGCCTCGACGAGCCCCGGCCCCTGCGGCACGACGTCGTTGGCGAAGTTCGTCTGCGGGTAAAGCTTCTCGGGGTCAACCTCGACGCGGACGATCTTCGAGGCGGTGCGGAACTGCGCCTCGCCGAAGTCCTTCGCGGGGATGCGCGCCGTCACCGGCAGCCGCTCGCCGCGGTCGGCCAGAGCCAGCACGGTCACCTCCACGTCGAACGAGCCGGTGTTGCGCAGGTTCGAGACCCACGCGCCCGCGCGCTGGACGGGGAGGCCGACGAGGAGGTCGGTGTCGGTCGGCAAATCGAAGAGCGATGCCATGAGCTGGCTCACGCGGTCGCCGCCGGCCTGCGCCATGCGCTCGCGCAGGGCCGCGAGCGAGAGCCGACGGCCGCCGTCGGCCGCGACGAGGGCGCGCAGGGCGCCCGCGAACTGTTCGCGCCCGACGGCCGCCGCGAGGATGCGCCAGACGAGCGCGCCCTTGTTCGCAGATGAGTTGAAGTAGGTGTCGAACGAGGGGGCGAGCTTCGAGAGCGGCGGGTCGCGCTGGGCCACGGGCGCGTAAAGGAGCGCCATCCTCGTCCACTCGGCGTCGGCCACCGCCTTGCCGAACTGCTTCTCAAGAAAGAGCGCGGCGAGGTAGCGCGGCAGGCCCTCGCGCACGGCGCCGGCGCCCTCGCCCTCGACGCCGGCCGCGCCGCCGACCCAGAGGCGCGCGATTGATTCGGCCACCTGCATCGCCGTCAGGGCGTCGAGCTTGCGGCGGCGGAAGGCGGCGTGGTTGACGAGCAGCGTGCCTCCCGTCTCGAAGCCCGCGCCGCGCGTGACGCCGACGAGGCGGACGGGCGCGTCCGGCGCGGGGCCGAGCAGCGTCGAGTAGAAGGCGCGGGCCGAGCCGGCCAGCGCCACGAGCGTCTCGGCCGCGCGGCGCTCCCCGGCGTCGGCGCCCGCGTGGAGCATGGCGGAGACGCCGCGCGCGTCGCCCGAGCCCTCGACCGTCTCCCAGCGCCCGGTGATGAAGAAGGGCTGCGCGTTGAGCGGCTGGTCGAAGCCGCCGCCCGCGGCCCTGCCCGAGGAGACGAGCGTCTCGCCGCCGGGCAGCCCCGAGACGGTGAGCCGGAAGGGCGCGTAGTCCGCGCCGCGCGGCGCGAAGGAGGTGTTGGGCGCCGGGTACCAGTAGGAGAGCGGCAGGAACTGTAGGCCGAGCGGCGAGACGGCGGCGAGCCCCGTGTTCTCCGCGACGGGCAGGCGGTAGTCGAGCGCGGCCGTCAGCGTCCCGCCGACGGGGACGGGCGCGGGCAGGGTTATCTGCGCCGTCTGCAACTGCGCGCGCGCGTCCTTCCCCGCGACGAAGCGCGCCGCCTCGCCGCCGACGCTCGCCGCCTCGACCTTCGCGGCCGTGTTGATGCGCAGGGTCAGCGTGCGGCCGGGCGCGCCGCCGACGTTGCGCGCGAGGATGGTGGCGCGGGCCGCGATGGCGCGCTCCGCGCCGTAGGCGCCGGACGCGTTCACGCTCACGTCGAAGGTGGTGACCTGCCACGCGGGCGCGGCCTCGGCCGGCTGCTGCGCGCGCGCGGCCGGGGGGGCGACGAGGGCGGCGGCGAAGAGGACGAAGGTGGCGAGCGTTTTCATATTTGAGTCGGGGCCGAAAGTTTTACTGCCGCGCGCCGCCCGCGGCGCCCTCCGAAGTCTCGGCCGCCCGGCCGCGCCCCGCCAGCTCGTGCAGGTCGCGGAGCGTCCGGAGCAGCGCGCCCATGCGCGCGAGCGGGAGCGCGTTGGGGCCGTCGGAGAGTGCGCGCTCGGGCGCCTCGTGCACCTCCATGAAGACGGCGTCCACGCCGCAGGCGACCCCCGCGCGCGCGAGCGGTTCGATGTACTCCGACTGCCCGCCCGTTGCACTCCCGAGGCCGCCGGGCAGTTGCAGGCTGTGCGTCACGTCGAAGACGACGGGGGCGCCGAAGGAGCGCATGATGGGGAACGAGCGCATGTCCACGACGAGGTTGTTGTAGCCGAACGTGAAGCCGCGCTCGGTCAGGAGGAGGCGTTCGCAGCCGGCCGCGCGCGCCTTCTCCACGATGTTGCGCGCGTCCGAGGGCGCGAGGAACTGGCCCTTCTTGACGTTGACGGCCCTGCCCGTGGCGCAGGCGGCGGCGACGAGGTCGGTCTGGCGGCAGAGGAAGGCGGGGATTTGCAGGACGTCGGCCACGCCCGCCGCCGCCTCTACCTGAGAGATGTCGTGGACGTCCGTCAGCACGGGCAGCCCCGTCTCCCCTTTGACGGCGCGCAGCACGTCGAGCCCCTCCTGCATGCCGGGGCCGCGGTAGGAGGCGTGCGACGAGCGGTTGGCCTTGTCGTAGGAAGCCTTGAAGACGTAGTCGAGGCCGGCGTCGCGGGCGCGCCTCTGGCACTCGCGCGCCATCCAGAGGGCGTGCTGGCGCGACTCGACCACGCACGGGCCGGCGATGAGCGTCAGGCGCCCGTCGCCGAAGGTGGCGTCGCCGACCTTGAAGGGTTTCATCTGCTGCGTCTCAAAACTCACTGTCGTCTGTTCCCCTCGCGCGCGGCCTTGCGGCGCAGGTCGCGCAGCGTGTTCTCGGCGCGGTGGCGGTTCTCGTCGCCCGGCGCCTGCTGTAAGTAGGTCTCGAACTCTTTGATGGCCTCTTCCGTGCGGTCGGTCTGCTGGTAGAGGAGCCCGAGGTTGTAGTGCGCGAACGGGAAGTCGCCGCCGCGCTGGTTGACGGCCTCGCGGAAGGCCGACTCGGCGCCGGCGTAGTCCTTCTGCTGGACGAGCGCGAAGCCGAGCCGGTAGTGGGCCTCGGGGTCGCGCCCGTTGTTCTGCTCGATGGCCTTGCGGAAGGCTTCGGCCGCCTCGCCGGCGCGCGCGGGCGTCTCAAGGAGGATGCTGCCCATCTGGTAGTGCGCGTCCGGGTAGACGCCGCCGTTCGACTCGATGGCGGCGCGGTAGGCGGCGAGCGCGTCGTCGTTATCGCGCTGCTGCTGGAGGACGAAGCCGAGGTTGTACTGCGCGGTCGGGTAGCGCCCGCCGCGCTGCTCGACGGCCGTGCGGAACTCGTCGGCCGCGGCGCGGAACTGGCCCTTTCGCATCAGCGCGCGGCCCAGACGGTTGTGCGCCTCGGGGAAGTCGGGCTGGAGCGCGACCGCCTGCCGCAGGTCGCGCACGGCCGCGTCGTAGCTGCGGATGGAGAGGAAGTAGGCGCCGTTCTCGTAGAACTCGGCGGCGGTGCGCGGCTGGGCGACCTGCGAGCCGCGGGGCCCCGCGTCTTCCGACGTGAACGTGCGGCCGAGCGAGTCTTCCGCCTCGTCCCCCGCGCGCGCGCCCGCCGCCGCGAGCGGCGAGCGGCCGCGCGGCGAGCGCCGGAGCATCACGCCGCCGAAGACGAGCAGCAGCGCCGCCGAGATGATGGCGACGAAGGCCAGGGGGTGCGTCAGCCACTCCCTCCACCCACGTTCCGCCCGACCCGAGGCCGCGGCCGAGGCCCCCTCGAATCTACCCGGCGCGCCCCCGCCGAAGGCCGAGACGTTCGACGCGCCGGAGACGGATTCGGGCACGGCTTCTTCGGCCGCATGCGCGGCGCGCGCGCCCGCGGGGCGGCCGGCGGTGTCGGGCGCGTCCTCTTCGGAGGTCGGGAGGCCGGACTCGCCGGTCTGCGTGGCGGCGCGGCTGCGGCGCAGGCGCTCGATGTCTATGACGAGGCGGCCCGAGGGCGTCTCGGTGCCGGCGTCGCGCAGCGTCTCGATGGTCGGCGCGCTGAAGCCCGCGGAGTGTTCGAGCCCGAGGCGTTCGGCCACGGCGAACAGCTCTCGCCGGAACTCGCCAGCGTCCGCCGGCCGCTCCTCGGCCCCCTTCGCCAGCGCGCGCAGCACGACCGCTTCGAGCGCGGGCGGGATGGTCGGCACCAGCTCGCGCGGCGGCCGCGGAATCTCCGACGAGTGCTGGAGCGCCAGCGCCAGCGGCGAGACGCCCGTGAAGGGCGTCTGACCCGTCAGCATCTCGTAGAGGATGACGCCGAGCGAGTAGACGTCGGAGGCGGGCGAGAGCTGCGCGCCGTCGCACTGCTCGGGCGACATGTAACGCGGCGTGCCGATCATGACGCCCGTGCCCGTCAGCGTGTCCGCCAGCCCGAACTCGCCGCCCTCGGCCGCGATCTTGGCGATGCCGAAGTCGAGCACCTTGACGATGTAGGGCGAGTCGGGGCGCTGGACGAGGAAGATGTTGCCGGGCTTGAGGTCGCGGTGGATGATGCCGGCGTCGTGCGCGGCCTCGACCGCGGCGGAGATTTGC
>DASVTS010000175.1:0-54103 GCA_036387455.1 Pyrinomonadaceae bacterium
GCCGCCCGCCGCCGCCCTCGTTTTATCTACCGACTACTTCCCTCACTCCCCCGCGGGTGGGGCGAAGACGTTCTTGTCTATCTGGCGGGGGTCGCCGATGACGACGAACTGGAGGTTGCGCATGTAGGTGTTGGCGGCGCGGCGGACGTCGGCCGGGGTGACGGCGCGCAGCCGCTCGATGAAGACGGCCGAGTTGCGCCAGCCGCCGCCGACCAGCTCGTACTGCGCCAGCTCGCCGGCCTGCGCCGCGTTCGCCTCCTGCCCCATGTAGTAGCGCGTCAGGAAGTGCTGCGCCGTGGCCCTGATTTCGGCGGGCTCTATCTCCTGACTCTGAAGCCGCGCTATCTCGCGCATCATCACCTGCACCGACTGGTTGGCGTCCACCGACGTGACCGAGATGCCGCCGAGGTTCGCGCCCTGGCTCCACAGGAACGCGTCGGGCGCGTAGGAGAGGCTGCGCCGCACGCGCACCTCCGTAAAGACCCGGCCCTGGAGGATGGTCTGCGCGATGCGCATCGCGTAGATGTCGGGCGAGGTGAGCGCCGGCGCGGCGAAGACGCCCTGCACGTAGTTGGTCGGGAGCTGGCGCTCGGTGACGGCGACGGTCGGGGCGCGGAAGGCGAGCGGCGGCACCGGCTCCGGGCGGTACTCGCCGCGCGGGAGCTTACCGAAAGACGCCTCGACCTTCTGCCGAATCTGGCGCGGGTCCACGTCGCCGACGACGACGAGCAGCAGCCGCGAGGTCTGCATCATCTGCCTGTGGAAGCGCTTCACCTCTTCGAGCGTCAGGCCGCGCACGCTGGCGGCCGTCCCGCGCGGGTCGTTGAGGTACGGGTGTCCGGCGTAGGCGACGCGCGACTGTAGGATTTGCAGGAAGGAGTCGGGCGTGTCCTCGTTGTCGGAGAGCGAGACGACGAAGCGGTTCCTGATGCGCTCGAAGTCCTCGGGCGTGAAGCTCGGGTTGAGCGCCGCGTCGGCGAAAATCTCCCACGAGCGCTCGAAGTGGCGGCGGGTGCTGCCGAGCGTGAGCACCGAGTAGTCGAGGTTGATGCCGTCGCTCAGCTGCGTGCCGGTGCGCGAAAGCTCGCGGCGCAGCTGCTCGCGCGGGAACTTCTGCGTGGCCTCGGTCGCCACCTCCAGCATCAGCGCCTCGACGCCCGCGTTCTCGGCCGTCACGTTGCGCGCGCCGCCGCGCAAAAACAGCCCCGCCACGACCGACTGGCTGCCCTCGCGCCGCTTGACGAGCACCTTCAGCCCGTTGACCTCGAACTCGCTGACGAGCCGCAGGGTGTCCGCCGCCTCGCGCGAAGCGGCCGCGGCCGCAGCGCTCTGCGGGGTCGCGGCCGGCGCCGGCGCGGCCGCCTGCGCGTAGGCCGAGGCCGGCGCCAGCGACAAGGTCAGCAGCAGCGCGGCGGTCACGCGCCCGAATTTAAAAGTCTTCGTCATCTCGAATCCCCGTCCCCGTTGCCTGCAAAACTGTTGACGCGGGCTCACCTGCCGCCGGCGGCGGCCTTCGCCTGCGGGGCCGCGGCGGCGCCGCCCATGAGGTCGGCCTCGGTCAGCCCCGAGACGCGCAGCGACTCCTCCGACAGCATGGCCAGGCCGACGTGCGGCTTGCCCTGCACGTAGGTCGTCAGGTAGCGGCCGATGTCGGCGCGCGACGTGGCGCGCAGCCGCTTCAGGTAGCCGCGGAAGTAGTCGAGCCCGGTCGAGGCCCACCAGAAGCTGATCGTGTGCGAGTACTCCGACAGCTTCTCGCGCGAGTAGAGGTCGTCGGCTTCGAGGAGCGCCTTGGCGCTCTCCAGCTCCTCGTCGGTGAAGTAGCCGGGGTCGTTGAAGTGCGCGACCTCGTTGTAGGCGGCGCGGACGGCGGCGCGCGCCTTGTCGGGCGTCGTCTGGATGACGAGCGTGATGGGGCCGACGTTGCGCTGCGTGTAGTAGCCGAAGCCGACGCCGGCGGCGAGGCCGCTGTCCACGAGCGCGCGCTGGAAGCGCGAGTTGGGCTGGCGCAGGATGAAGGAGAAGACGTCGGCCGCGTAGGTCGCCGCGTCGTCCTTGCCGATGGAGGGGCCCTGCCAGCCGAGCTGCACGATGACGTTCGTGACCGGCTTGGTCAGCAGCCCCGCCTCGCTCTTCTGGAGCGGCGGGTGCTCGACGAGCGGGAACTCCTCGAAGGGCGCCCGCTCGCGCCGCTTCCACTCGCCGAACAGCTCCTCGACCATGCGGAAGCCCTCGGCCGGCGTGACGTCGCCGGTGATGATGATGGCCGAGTTGTTCGGGACGTAGTAGCGCGACTGGATGAGCCGCATCATGTCGGTCGTCGCCGCGCGCACGGTCTGGCGGTTGCCGCCCGGGCTCTTGCGGCTCGGGAACTTGTAGAAGAGCCGCTCGTTCATCCGCTCGCCCAGCTCGCCGTAGGGGTTCGACTCGTGGCGGTCCAGCTCGCCGACGACGACCTCGCGCTCCTGCGCGAACTGCTGCTCGACGACGTTCCTGAGCCGCCCGTAGAAGCCGGGGTCTTTGGCCCGGATGGGCTCCGTCCAGTTGTCGCCGAAGCCGGGGTAGAGCGTCGCGTCGCGCATGAAGCGCATGGCGACGGGGAAGTTCGGCGTCGTGGTCGTGAAGTAGTAGTTGACGACCTCCTCGTGCGTCTCGCCGTTCGAGACGATGCCGAGCGAGTCGATCTCGGCCATGTACGCCTCGCCGGTCAGGGCCGCGCGGTTGAGCTTGAAGAACATGTGCTCGTAGAGGTGCGAGAGCCCGTTCAGCTCGGGCGGCTCGGTGAACGAGCCGTTGCGCACGGCCAGCTCGACCGTGACGAGCGGCACCGAGTGGTCTTCGAGCACGATGACTTCGAGCCCGTTCGGCAGCACCTTGTTGACGAAGGGCGCGGCCTCGGCGAGCGGCGCGGCCGGGGCCGCGGCCGTCTGCGGCGCGGGGCGCGCGGGCGCCGTCGCGGCGGCGGCCCCCTTACGCTGCGGCGCGGCCGAGGCGGCCGGGCCGGCGGGCGACCCCGCCAGCAGCGAGGCGACGAGCGCGAAGACGGATAGGGTACGTCCTGACAGTTTTGGCTTCATAAAACCTTCACGAAATGTCGCGGGGGACGCGCGGCTGGCACGCCGGCCGGAGGCGAGAGCGACGGCTCCCCAAATCCTTCTTACGCCTGCCCGATTCTGTCCGCAATTTTGAGGCGATGATAGCACGCGGGGTTGCTCGGCATGAAAGGATGGGGGGTGAAGAATGAAGGGTGATACGGGCCGCTTTTCCCTCACCCTTTCGACGTGTCCAGTATCCGGCCGCCGCGCTCGGAGGCGAGGGGGAAGTTGGGGAGGACGCGGAAGGAGGTGAGGCAGACGGCGACGCGGTCGCCGACGCGCGCGGCGGCGGCGGCGCCGGCCGCCGGCTTCGGCAGCGTGACGAAGATGGGGACGCCGAGGCGGCGCTCGGCCGTGTTGATGGTCACCTCGTAGAGCGGCGGCTCGCCCGCGGCGGGCTGTCGCGCGACGAGGTCGAGCCGGACGGTCAGGCGCTCGTAGGCGCCGACGAAATGGCGCTCCTCGACGACGCCGTTCGTCAGGCGGCGGCAGCCCTCGGGCAGCTCGCCCGTCGGGCTCAGCCGCACGTCCTCCGGGCGGAAGACCAGCTTGACCGACTGCCCCTCGCGGAAGCGCGCCGCCTCCTCGCCCGCCTCGATGGAGGCCGTCCCCAGCTCGACGCGCCCGCCCGCCGCGGCGACGCCGAGCAGAAGGTTCGCCGCGCCGAGGAACGTCGCCACGTACTCGGACTCGGGCCGGTTGTAGACCTCCTCGGGCGTGCCCACCTGTTCGAGGTGCCCGGCGTGCAGCACGGCGATGCGGTCGCCGAGTTCGAGCGCCTCCTCCTGGTCGTGCGTGATGAAGACGGCCGGGACGTTCACCTTCTTGAGCAGCGCGCGTATCTCGCGCCGGAGCCGGACGCGCGTCTGCGCGTCGAGCGCGCCGAAGGGCTCGTCGAAGAGTAAGACCTGCGGCTCGTAGGCGAGCGTGCGCGCAATCGCCACGCGCTGCTGCTGCCCGCCCGAGAGCTGCGAGGGGAGCTTGCGCCGGTGCTCGGCGAGGTGGACGAGTTCGAGCAGGCCCTCGACCTTCTCCTTCACCTCGCGCCGGCGGCGGCCGCGGATGCGCAGGCCGTAGCCGACGTTCTCCTCGACCGTCATCCGCGGGAAGAGCGCGTAGGACTGGAAGATGACGCCCACGCCGCGCTCGCGCGCAGGCAGGTCCGTCACGTCGCGGCCGTGGAGCGTGACGCTCCCGGCGTCGGGCTGCTCAAGGCCGGCGATGATGCGCAGGATGGTCGTCTTCCCCGACCCCGACGCGCCGAGCAGCACGAGCGCCTCGCCCTCGCCCACGTCGAAGCTCACGTCTTCGAGCACGCGCGTCCCCTTGAAGCTCTTGCTCAGGCCCCGCACGCTGGCCGCGGGGGGCGTCGCCGCGCGCGCCTCCCCCGCCGCGCCGCGCCCGGCGCCCGCGTCCTCTGTGTCGCCCGTGACCTTTTCGGGGAGCATTGGCTTTGACCTCACCTGGCTTCGAGCCAGTCGCGCGCGAAGAAGAGGACGCTGAAGATGGCGAAGGAGAAGAGCGCGAGGACGACGGCGACGGCGTTGGCGGCCTCGACCTGCCCCTCGTTGAACTTGGCGAAGATGTAGAGCGGCGCGGTCTGGGTGCTCCCGGCGAGGTTGCCCGAGACGAGAATCGTCGAGCCGAACTCGCCGATGGCGCGGGCGAACGTCAGCAGCGCCCCCGTCACGAGCGCGCCGCGCAAGGAGGGGAGCGTCACGTGCCGGAAGGTCTGCCAGCGCGTCGCGCCGATGGTGGCCGACGCCTCCTCCAGTGACCTGTCCATCGTCTCGAAGACCGACATCAGGACGCCGAAGGCGAGCGGGAAGGTGACGAAGATGTTGGCGAGGATGATGGCGTAGGGCGTGAACATTATCTGGTGGTTCTCGGAGACGTACTGCCCTATCATCCCGTACTTGCCCCACAGCAGGAGGAGCGCGAAGCCCGCCACGGCCGTCGGGATGGCGGTCGGGAGCGAGATGGTGACGATGATGGCCGTGCGCCCGAAGAACACGTAGCGCGAGAGCACGTAGGCGGCGAAGAGCCCGAAGACGACGTTGAAGGCCGTCGCCCAGAAGCTCGTCACCAGCGAGAGCTTGAGCGCGAAGACGGCGTCCGGGGCGGTGAGCGCCGCCCAGAAGGTGCGCAGCCCGCTGCTCGTCCCGAAGATGAAGATGGACGCGAGCGGCAGCAGGACGAGCGGCAGCATCAGCAGGATGACCATCCCGAGCCCGAACGGCTTCGCGAAGTCCACCCCCCGGACGTGACGCATCGTGGAAAGAGTCGCGCTCATAAAAACCCCCCGGCCGCCCCTACTTCTGCCTGACCTGTTTGCGCCAGACGCCGTCGATGACCTCCGGGTAGGCGCGCTGCCAGCCGCCGAAGAGGTCGCCGACGGTGAAGGGCAGCTCGACGCGCGCGAACTCCCTGTTCGCGTCGTTGAACTCGTCGTGCGTGACCGAGCGGAAGTGGTGCTCGACGAAGGCCCGCTGCGCCTCGTCGCTCCAGAGGTACTGCGTGAAGGCGTCGAGGAGCGGGCGCTCCTCGGGGCTGACGTTCTTGTCGATGACGACCGCCGGGTGCTCGCTGAAGACGGTCGAGCGCGGGACGACGATGTCGAAGGGCGCCCCCGCCGCCCGCATCATCAGCCCCTCCAGCTCGTAGGTGATGAGCGCGTCGCCGTAGCCGGTCTCGAACTGCGTGCGCGCCTCGCGCGCCGAGCCGGGCGTCGAGATGACGTTGCGCCAGACGCCCCTGAGCAGTTGGAGCGCCCGCCCGGGGTCGCCGCCGCCCGACTCGGCCTGCGACTTCTTCAGCTCCGAGCCGTAGATGGCGAGGATGGACCACTGCGCGCCGCCCGAGCCGTCCGGGTCGGGGTGGATGACCTTGACGCCGGGCTTCGCCAAATCCGCGAAGTCGCGGATGCCCTTCGGGTTCCCCTTGCGGACGAGGATGATGAAGGGCGTCTTGTTGACGACGCCGCCGAAGGGCGTCCCCTTCCAGTTCGACGTGACCAGCCCCTTCTGCGCCAGCCGCTCGACGTCGCGCTCGATGGAGAAGATGCCGATGTCGGCGCCCACGCCCTGGAGAATCTGGTTGGTGATGGTCTCGGAGCCGGCGTAGGAGGCGGTGAACTTCACGTCCTCGCCCTGCTCCCGCTTCCACTTGGCGGCGAAGCCCGGCAGCACCGCCTTGTCCATCACCTCCTTCATCACCGAGAAGGCGTAGAGCGTGACGGCGCGCTCGCCGCCCCTGCGCGCGGCGGTCGGCGACTTCGGCAGGCAGGCGCCCAGCAGGAGCAGCGCCAGCGCCAGCAGCGCGCAGAAGGCGCGCGCCCCTTCAGGGTATAGTCTGCCCCGTACGGCGTCTCTCATCTTCAAAACTCCCGCACCCGGTCCCCGGACTTCGGACGTTTCTGGCTTTAAAATTTGCGCATCTATAGCACACTTCGCCCCGCCCGCAAAAGCCCGCGGGCGCGGTCGGCGCCCCGGGCGCTGGCCGAGGGCGCGCCTTCTGTGAGATGCTAACGGCCGCGGCCGCCCGGGGCCGCGCCGGTTTCCCGGCCACCCATTTTTCGGAGACAAGCCATGAAGAGAAACACCCTCATGCCGGCCGCGCTGGCGCTCGCCGCCGCCGCGCTGCTCGGCGCCTGCAAGGCCGCGGACACGGCCGGCGGCACGGCCGCCAACGCGACCGCCAACAGCATCCCGCCCTCCGCGCGGCCCACGACCGGCAAGGCGCCGTCGGGGACGACCGAAGTCCACGCCGACGGCATCCGGCGCGTCGGCCCCGCCGAGTTGCAGCAGATGGTGGAGTCGGGCCGCGCCGTCGTCTACGACACGCGCACGAAGGCGAGCTACGACCAGGAGCACATCAAGGGCGCGCTCTCGATGCCGCACGACGAGGTGGCGAACCGCCTGGGCGAGTTCCCGAAGGACAAGACGCTCGTCTTCTACTGCACTTGACCGAACGAGCACACCAGCGCCGGTGCGGCGCTCACACTCAAGTCGAAAAACGTCGAAGACACGGCCGCCCTCCTCGGCGGCATGGCCGCCTGGAAGAACGCCGGCCTCCCCACGGAGCCCGCCGCGAAGCAGTAGGCGGTAGACGGCGGTCGGCGGCCGGTAGAAAACGGGCGCGGCGCGTCTCGGCCTTCGGGCCGGGCGCGCCGCGTTTTTTTATTCTGCCGGCCGCCGACTGCCGCCTACTGTTTTCTGTTGCCTTGCCGCGCGCCGCTGTGTAACACTCCGGCCGTTCAAGCCGGCCGCCGGTCCGGCGGCGCCCCGTCCAAAGCGAAATACGAATCCGTAGGGCTGGAGGCAGACTTTGCTCCGAGGACTCTTCCGCACCAAAAACCTTGACGACATCCTCGCCTCGGCCGGCGGCCCGCAGTTCTCCCTGCGGCGCACGCTCGGCGCCTTCAACGTGACGCTCCTCGGCATCGGCGCCATCATCGGGGCGGGCATCTTCGCCACCGTGGGGACGGCCGCCGCCGGCGACGCGGCGCGCCCGGGCGCGGGGCCGTCGCTCATGCTCTCGTTCGTCATCACGGCGGTCGTCTGCGGGTTCACGGCGCTCTGCTACGCCGAGATGGCCTCGATGGTGCCCATCAGCGGGTCGGCCTACACCTACTCCTACTCGACGCTCGGCGAGCTGGTCGCCTGGATCATCGGCTGGGACTTAATCATCGAGTACGCGGTCGGCAACATCGCCGTCGCCATCAGTTGGGCCAACTACTTCCGCACGCTGATGAACAACCTCGGGGTGGACATCCCGGCGTGGCTCTCGACCGACTACCGCACGGCGATGCGGCTCGCCGAGTCGAACCCCGCGGGCTTCGCGGAGCAGTTCGGCGGCGCGCCGCAGCTCTTCGGCTACCCCGTCATCTTCAACCTCCTCGCCTTCCTCATCGTCGCGGTCATCACCGCCGTCCTCGTCTGGGGCATCAGCGAGTCGGCCAGCTTCAACGCCGGGATGGTGGTCATCAAGATCATCGTCCTGCTCTTCTTCATCGGCATCGCGCTCTACTACGTCTCGCCCTCGAAGATGGCGACGAACTGGGTGCCGTTCCAGCCGAACGGTTGGAGGGGGACTTTCACGGGCGCCGCGCTCGTCTTCTTCGCCTACATCGGCTTCGACGCCGTCTCGACCGTGGCCGAGGAGTGCAAGAACCCGGCGCGCGACCTGCCCATCGGCATCATCGCCTCGCTCGTCGTCTGCACCGTCCTCTACGTCGTTGTCGGCGCGGTCTTCGCCGGGCTCATCCCCTACCCCGAGCTGGTCCACAAGCTGACGACCGAGCAGGCCGAGCCGCTGACGATGGCGCTCGACCACGTCGCGCCCCCCGGCACGACGTGGCCCTCGACGGTCGTCGCCTTCGGCTCGGTCATCGCGCACACGGCGGTGCTGCTGGTCTTCCAGTTGGGCCAGCCGCGCATCTTCTTCTCGATGGCGCGCGACGGCCTCCTCCCCTCGACGTTCGCCAGCGTCCACCCGAGGTTCAAGACCCCGCACGTGACGACGATCCTGACCGGCGTCTTCGTCGGCGTCTTCGCGGCCTTCGCCAGCATCGACGAGGTCATCGACCTGACGAACATCGGGACGCTCTTCGCCTTCATCCTCGTCTGCGTCGGCATCCCCGTCCTGCGGATGAAGGACCCCGGGCGGACGCGCCCGTTCCGCGTGCCGCTCGGCCCGTGGCTCCTGCCGCTGCTCGGCGTCGGCTCGTGCTTCTTCCTGATCTTCTACCTGCCGCCGGCCTCGTGGTGGCGCTTCGTCGGCTGGCTCATGCTGGGCTTCGCCATCTACGTCTCGTACGGCTACACGCGCAGCTCGGTCGGGCGCGCGCTGGGCCGCCCCGCGCGCACGCCGCTGCCGCTGAAGGCCGCGGGCGTCGGCTTCCTCGTCGTCGCCGCCGGCCTCTTCACCATCCCGCACGACCTCGGCCCGGGCGCGCTCGTCGCGGCGGCCGCGGACGCCGCCGCCGACCGCCACGACCGCGCCGTCTACGGCCTCCTGATGATTCTCGTCGGGCTGGTCGTCGGCGTCGCCGGCACCGCGCTCGGCTCCGGGCGCGGCGCGGCGCCGGAGGTCTGAGCGATGAGGGCGCTCGTGCTCGGCGCGGGGCGGATGGGGCTGGGCGCGGCCTACGACCTCGCGCACAACTCCGCGGGCGTGGAGCGGGTGACGGTGGCGGACGTGGACGGCGCCCGCGCCCGCGCCGTGGCCGAGACCGTCGGCGACCCGCGCGTGCGCGCCGAGCAGGTCGACGTGACGGACGCCGCGCGCGTGGTCGCGCTGATGCGCGGCCACGACGCCGCCGTCAGCTGCGTCACCTACTTTCACAACCTCGCGCTCGCCCGCGCGGCCGTCGAGGCCGGGACGAACTTCTGCGACCTCGGCGGCAACAACGCCGTCGTGGACGCCGAACTGGCGCTCGACGCGGAGGCGCGCGCCGCGGGGATAAACCTCGTCCCCGACTGCGGGCTGGCGCCCGGCATGGTCTCCGTGCTGGCCGCGCACGGGGCCGCGCGCTTCTCGCGGCTCGACGAGCTGCACATACGCGTCGGCGGCCTCCCGCTGAGCCCGAGGCCGCCGCTCGACTACCAGATAGTCTTCTCGGTCGAGGGGCTGATTAACGAGTACGTCGAGCGGGCGCGCGTCATCCGCGGGGGCCGGCTGACCGAGGTCGAGTCGATGACCGAGCTGGAGTCGCTCGACTTCCCCGCGCCCTTCGGCCGGATGGAGGCGTTCCAGACCTCGGGCGGGACTTCGACGCTGCCGGAGACTTTCCTCGGCGGGGTTCGGGAACTCGACTACAAGACCATCCGCTACCCCGGCCACTGCGAGAAGTTCAAGCTCCTCATCGACCTCGGGCTGACGGGCGGCGACCCCGTCGAGGTCGAGGGCGCGCGGCTCGCGCCCCGGCGCCTCCTCGGCCAGATGCTCTACCGCCACCTCCCCGCCGACGAGCCCGACGTGGTGCTGATACGGCTGGAGTTCGTCGGCCGGCTCGCGGAAGAGACCGCCGGCGGCGCGGGGGGCGCGGCCCGCCTGCGCTACGACATCATCGACCGCTTCGACGAGCGCACCGGCCTCTCCGCCATGCAGCGCACGACCGCCTTCCCCGCCTCCGTCGTCGCGCAGATGATGGCGCGCGGGCAGACGACGCAGAAGGGCGCCGTCCCGCAGGAGCGCTGCATCCCGCCCGACGCGTTCGTGGCCGAGCTCGCCGCGCGGGAGATAATGTTGGAAGAGAGCTTCGTCGAACCGTAAACCGTGAACCGTGGCGGGGGAAAAGCCGTTCTTACTTGTCGAGGCTCACGGCCGGCGGTTCACGGCCCCGGGCTTAACGAAGGAGGCTCTCCCGCGTGCCCCCGAACAACTCTTCTCGCTCTGCGGAATGCTCGTCATGCCGGGGTGGCTGCTGCTCGTCTTCCTGCCGCGGTGGAAGTGGACGGCGCGGCTCGTCTGCCCCGTCGTGATTCCGCTGCTGCTCGCGCTCGTCTACCTCTGGATCGTGGCGACGACCTTCGGGCGGACGCCGGGCGGCTTCGGCTCGCTCGCCGACGTGTCGCAGCTCTTCCAGAGCCGTTGGGCGCTGCTCGCCGGCTGGATTCACTACCTCGCCTTCGACCTCTTCGTCGGGAGCTGGGAGGTGCGCGACGCGCAGCGCGCCGGCGTGCACCACCTGCTGGTCGTCCCCTGCCTCTTTCTGACCTTCATGTTCGGCCCCGTGGGGCTTCTGCTCTACTTCGCCCTGCGCGCGGCGCTGCGCCGCAGGCTGGCGGTCGGGGGGGAGGCGTCGTGAGCGCGCGCGAAGTTCTCGGCGAGGTCTACCGGCGCGACCCCGTGCTGGCGCTGACGGGGTGGGCCATGCTCGCGCTCTTCGCCGCGCTGCTCGCGGTCGCGCCGTTCGACGCGCGGACGGTCGCGGGGCTCAACCCGTGGGTCAAGCCCCTGAAGTTCTGCGTCTCCGTCACGGCCTACGTGTGGACGCTCGCGTGGCTCGCCGGCTACCTGCGCACGCACCCGCGCTGGGTGAGGCTCGTCAGTTGGGGCACGGCGCTCGTCTTCGCGGTCGAGATGGCGTGCATCGTCTCGCAGGCCGCGCGCGGCGTGACCTCGCACTACAACACGGCGACGCCCTACGACGCGGCGGTCTTCTCCCTGATGGGGATGATGATCGCCTTCAACACGCTGCTCGTCGCCGTCGCGCTCGCCCTCTTCTTCCTGCGCACGTCGGAGCCGCTGGCGCCCGCGTACCTGTGGGGCGTCCGGCTCGGGCTGCTGCTGTTCCTGCTGGGGAGCCTCGAAGGGACGGCGATGATTTCGCGCGCGGCGCACACGGTCGGCGCGCCCGACGGCGGGCCGGGGCTGCCCTTCGTCAACTGGAGCACGCGCTCGGGCGACCTGCGCGTCGCGCACTTCCTCGCCTTCCACGCGCTCCAGCTCCTCCCGCTCGCGGGCTACGCCCTCGCCCGCCACCGGCCCGGCTGGACGCGGCGCCGGCAGGTGGCCTGCGTCCTCGCCCTCGCGCTCCTCTACGCGGCCGGCGTCTCGCTCGTCTTCTGGCAGGCCGTGGCGGGCCGCCCCCTGCTCGGCCCCGGCGCCCTCCTTCCTTAAGCCTCCGGCCGGCCCGGCGCCCGCGCGCGGTTAAAATTTTCCGCGCGCGGGCGCGGCTTCGTGTTTATAATCTCCGCGCCCCCGCTTTAGACCCGCATCCGGCTGGAGGAACCCGCACAATGTCGCTGACGCCCCTGAGGCTTCGACCGCCCCGCGCCCTGCCGCGGATTCGGGAACGGAGGTGCGCGCCTTGAGCTTGACGCTTCTCGCGCTCGGGTTCCTGCTGGTGCTCGTCGCCGCCTACAACCTCTACGGCGGCTGGGTCGCGCGTCAGTTCAAGCTGGACGACTCGCGCCGGACGCCCGCGCACGAGGTCAACGACGGCGTGGACTTCGTCCCCACCCGGCCGTTCTACCTCTTCGGCCAGCACTTCTCGGCCATCGCGGCGGCCGGGCCCATCGCGGGGCCGATTCTCGCCTGTCAGGCTTTCGGGTGGCTGCCGTGCCTGCTCTGGATAGGCTTCGGCGTCGTCCTCATCGGCGCCGTCCACGACTTCGCCTCCCTGGCCGCCTCCGTCCGCCACGGCGCGACATCGGTCGCGGAGATTACGCGCGAGCACCTGGGGACGAAGGCGGGGCGCGCGATGATGGCCTTCATCTGGATCGCGCTCGTCTACGTCATCGTCGCCTTCGCCGACATCACGGCCGGCACCTTCGTCGCCGGGTCGGAAGAGCTGCGCGCGACCAGCGTCCGGTTCAACCCCGGCGGCGCGGTCGCCGCGGCGAGCGTGCTCTACCTCGGGCTCTCGCTCGTCCTCGGGCTCGTGCAGAAGTACCTCGACCCGCCGCTCTGGCTCGTCACGGCCGTCTTCGTCCCGGCGGCCTTCGCGCTCTCGTGGGCGGGGACGCTGATGTCGAACACGTTCGTGATGTCGCACAAGGCGTGGGGGCTGCTCATCCTCGCCTACTGCTGCGTCGCCTCGGTCGTGCCCGTGTGGACGCTCCTGCAACCGCGCGGGTACCTGGGCGGGTTCATCCTCTACGCGGCCATCGCGCTGGGCGTCGTCGGCGTCTTCTTCGGCGGCTACGAGATACAGCAGCCGGCGTTCAAAGGCTGGAGCGTGCCGGGCAGCATGACGGGGACGCTCTTCCCCTTCCTCTTCGTGACCATCGCGTGCGGCGCCTGCTCGGGCTTCCACGGGCTGGTCTGCTCGGGCACGACCTCGAAGCAGGTGGAGCGCGAGTCGCACATCAAGCCGGTCGGCTACGGCGCGATGCTGGCCGAGGGGTTCGTGGCGCTCATCGCGCTGGTGACGATCATGATTCTCGCCCCCTCGGAGATAAAGCCGAACACGGCGGCGGGCACCATCTACGGGAACGGCATCGGGAAGTTTCTGACGCTCCTGCCGTTCGTCGGCCCCGGCAACCTCGCGGTCGCCACGACCTTCGGCGCGATGGCCTTCTCGACCTTCGTCTTCGACACGCTCGACGTCTGCACGCGTCTGGGCCGCTACATCGTGCAGGAGCTTTTCGGGTGGAAGACGCGCGCGGGCGCGCTCGCGGGCACGCTCCTGACGGTGGCGCTGCCCGTCTACTTCGTCGCGTTCGCGCCGCCGAACTCGTGGTCGAAGTTCTGGACGCTCTTCGGCGCGTCGAACCAGCTGCTCGCGGCGCTGACGCTGCTGACCATCACGGCCTGGCTCTACCAGGCGCGCAAGCGCATCGCCTACACGCTGGTGCCGATGGTCTTCGTGCTCGTCATCACGCTCTGGGCGCTCTCGGCGATGGCCGTCGGCAACCTGCGCGCGACGCGCGGCCTCGACGTGGAGCTCATCAACGCGGTCGCCTCCGCCGCGCTCGTCCTGCTCGCGCTCTACCTCGCCGTCGCCGCGCTCCTGAAACTCCGCAACGACCGCCGCAAGGACACGCTCACGCCCGCCCACACCGCCGTCGGGCTGGAATAAGGACGACCGGGGCGGGCTTCAGTCTTTCAGAATGTTTTCCAGAGTCTGGATGAGGTCTTCCACGTCGCGCTCCCAGCGCGCGTCGCTGAGCGCGAGGGCGTTGCGCCTGAGCAGCGGCGAGAGGTCTTCGGGCAGTTCCTCCGGCGCGGGCATCGACGCGCCCTGAATCAGAATCGGCACCAGGCGAATCTTACGGGCCAGCGCCGTCGCCACTTCGAGCCGGACGTAGTCGGGTTGTGCCGTCCGCGCGTCGTGGCCTCTCGCCCACCCGCGGCTAATCAGAACGATCATCACCGCACAGGACTTCGCCGCCTCGGTGATTACCTCGACGAAGTCCTCGCCCCACCCGACGTTCTCCGTGTCGATGAAGACCTGCTCCTTGCCGAAGCGCGGGGCCAGCCGGTCGTAGAGCCTCCCGGCGTACGCGGCGCCCTCGCTGCGCCGGTAGCTGATGAAGACGCCCCCGAAGCCCTGCCCGCCCGCGTTCTCCGGGGCGGACGGCGGCGCGGCCGGCTCGGCGGAGTCTGACCTCGGGCGCCGCGCGCGCCCGAGCGCCACCCGAGGCCCCCTCGCCTGCGAGGAGTCAACGGCGGGGGCGGGGCGCTCGGCCGGCTCCGGGGCGGACTCCTTCGCCCGTCGGGGCGGGGCTGTGTTCGCCGGCGGGTGGGAGACGGTGGCCGCGGGGCGCGCATTCCCCGCCCACTGGATTAGCTGGCCGACGGCAATGAGGAGGGCTCGGAGCTGCGGTTGGATGGCGGAGGGGCGTTGCAGCCCGGCCCTCAGGTCTTCGGAGCCGTCCCACCCGGAGAGGTCTACGAGGCCCCTGGTCTCCTCGCCGGGCGGGGGCTCGGCCCGGTCGAGCAGCACGGCGAAGGTGGAGTGCCGGTTCGCGCGTTTGCGCTGCTCACGCAGGGAGGCCGATTCGCGCCCCGCCTTCGACCAGAGCAGGACGACGACCTTCGCGTCCTCAATCAACCCCGCCGCGAGTCTGACCTCGGCGGCGGTGAGGCCCTCGAAGGGGATGGCGAACGCGACCGACCAGCGGCCCTCGCCCCTGAAGAGGGCGGCCAGCTTCACGGCCTTCTCGCGGTCTTCGTTCGCGTAGCAGAGGCAGATGTCGCTCATCAGGGTGCCCCGGAGTCGGGCGCGGCCGTGCGGGCGCCGCGAAAGGTTTGAAAGAAAGGCCCGGGGAGCGTACGTCGATTTCAGGCGCTTGTCCAGAGAGGCGCGCGCCGCCGCCCCCGCTGCTTTGAATTTTCGGCGGCAATCAGGGATAATGCCCCCTTTTAGCGAGACCAGAAAAACGGGTCTGTGCGGACAAAGGGCACGTTCTCTCGTGCGACTTGAGGGGAGTGGAACGCGCGCGCGTGCCGCACGGACGGCCTCCGCCCCGGGGGCGTTTTTACCTTCGCCGCTTTTCAGACGAACAACAGGAAAGGAATCGTTCAACTTGTCTAAGATGTTTCTGCCGACTCTCTCGAAGGGGCTGCCCCGCGCGCTGAGCGTTCTGGCGGCGCTCGCCGCGTTTGCGACCTCGGCCCTGGCGCAGTCGCAGGGCCATGGCGCCGGCAGCGGCGCGCAGACCGGCCACCGCCCCGGCGGCGAGGCCAACCTGCTGCTGCCCGACCTCTCCTCGGTCAAGTTCCTCGGCGTCGACGGCCACACGCTGCTGCTCGCCGGCCTCGTGGTCTGCGCGCTCGGGCTCGCCTTCGGGCTGATGATCTTCACGCAGCTGAAGAACCTGCCCGTCCACCGCTCGATGCGCGAAATCTCCGAGCTGATTTACGAGACCTGCAAGACCTACCTCGTCACGCAGGGCAAGTTCATCATGGTGCTGTGGCTCTTCATCGGGGCCATCGCCGGCATCTACTTCGGCTTCCTCGCCGAGACCGTGGACGACGCAGGGCGGACGACGCACGGCTTCCCGGCCTTCAAGGTCGTCGTCATCCTCCTCTTCAGCCTCGTCGGCATCGCGGGCAGCTACGGCGTGGCGTGGTTCGGCATCCGCGTCAACACCTTCGCCAACTCGCGCACCGCCTTCGCCTCGCTCGGGGGCAAGCCCTACCCCATCTACGCGATTCCGCTCAAGGCGGGCATGTCCATCGGCATGATGCTCATCTCGGTCGAGCTGCTCATCATGCTCTGCATCCTGCTCTTCGTCCCGAGGGATTACGCCGGCCCCTGCTTCATCGGCTTCGCCATCGGCGAGTCTCTGGGCGCGGCGGCGCTCCGCATCGCGGGCGGCATCTTCACCAAGATCGCCGACATCGGGTCGGACCTGATGAAGATCGTCTTCAAGATCAAGGAGGACGACGCGCGCAACCCGGGCGTCATCGCCGACTGCACGGGCGACAACGCGGGCGACTCGGTCGGCCCCTCGGCCGACGGCTTCGAGACCTACGGCGTGACGGGCGTGGCGCTCATCACCTTCATCCTGCTCGCCGTGCCGACCGCGGCCATCCAGGTGCAGCTCCTCGTCTGGATTTTCGTCATGCGCGTGATGATGATCGTGGCCTCGGCCGTCGCCTACTTCCTCAACGAGGCGGTGGCGAAGTCGCGCTACGCGGGCGCCGCGACGATGAACTTCGAGGCGCCGCTCACGTCGCTCGTCTGGGTGACCTCGCTCATCTCGGTCGCGCTCACCTACGTCGTCTCGTACCTGATGGTGCCGAACCTCGGCGACGGCTCGCTCTGGTGGAAGCTCTCGACCATCATCACCTGCGGGACGCTCGCGGGCGCGGTCATCCCCGAGCTGGTCAAGGTCTTCACCTCGACCGAGTCGGCCCACGTCAAGGAGGTCGTCACCTCGTCGCGCGAGGGCGGCCCCTCGCTGAACATCCTCTCGGGCCTCGTCGCGGGCAACTTCTCGGCCTACTGGATCGGCCTCGCCATCACGGCGCTGATGGCCGTCGCCTACGTCTTCAGCACGCAGGGCCTCGGCGCGCTGATGGCCGCGCCCGCAGTCTTCGCCTTCGGCCTCGTCGCCTTCGGCTTCCTCGGCATGGGGCCGGTGACGATTGCGGTGGACTCTTACGGGCCGGTGACGGACAACGCGCAGTCGGTCTACGAGCTGTCGCTCATCGAGCAGGTGCCGAACATCGAGGAGGAGGTCAAGCGCGACCACGGCGTGACGGTCAACTTCGAGCGCGCCAAGCACCTCCTCGAAGAGAACGACGGCGCGGGCAACACCTTCAAGGCGACCGCCAAGCCCGTGCTCATCGGCACGGCGGTGGTGGGCGCGACGACGATGATCTTCTCCATCATCCAGGTCCTGCGCGGCGAGGCGCTGGCGGGCGCGACGCGCGCCTCGCTCTCGGAGGCGCAGGGGCTCGCCACCTTCTACGAGAATCTGTCGCTCCTGAACCCGCTCTTCCTGCTCGGCCTGGTCACCGGCGGCGCCATCATCTACTGGTTCACCGGCGCCTCGATTCAGGCGGTGACGACGGGCGCCTACCGCGCCGTCGAGTTCATCAAGGCCAACATCAAGCTCGGGGACGAGATCGAGAAGGCTTCGGTCGAGGACTCGAAGAAGGTCGTCGAAATCTGCACGCAGTACGCGCAGAAGGGGATGTTCAACATCTTCCTCACGGTCTTCTTCGCCTCGCTCGCCTTCGCCTTCGTGGACCCGTACTTCTTCATCGGCTACCTCATCTCCATCGCGCTCTTCGGCCTCTACCAGGCCATCTTCATGGCCAACGCGGGCGGCGCGTGGGACAACGCGAAGAAGATTGTCGAGGTCGAGCTGAAGGAGAAGGGGAGCGCGCTGCACGACGCGTGCGTCGTGGGCGACACCGTGGGCGACCCGTTCAAGGACACCTCCTCGGTGGCGATGAACCCGGTCATCAAGTTCACGACGCTCTTCGGGCTGCTCGCCGTCGAGCTGGCGCTGTCGGTCTACCGCAGCCGCGGCGACCACACGCTCAACTACCTGCTGGCGGCCGTCTTCTTCTTCGTCTCGGCCTACTTCGTCTACCGCTCGTTCTACGGCATGCGCATCGGCGCCGGGAGCGGCGCGAACACGCGCGAGATGGGGACGGACGCGGAGGGGCTTGCGGGCCGCCAGCTCGAAGGCGGGCCGCGCGCCTCGGACTTCGCGGCCAACGTCGAGCGCGGCGCGGCGCGGCGCGACACGACTCGCTAAAAGGGCCGCGGGCCCGAACGCCGGGGAGGACTGGAACTGTGAACAGCTACGCGAAAGCAGAGACGCTGGTGGGCGCGTTCGCGGCGCCGCTTGATTGGACGCGGTCGGCGCTCGTCGTCGTGGGCTTCAGCCTGCTGACGGCGGCGGCGGCGCAGGTCGTCGTGCCGCTCCCGTGGACGCCCGTCCCGCTGACGGGGCAGACGTTCGCGGTGCTGCTGACGGGGGCGCTGCTCGGGCCGAGGCTCGGGGCGCTGGCGATGCTGGCCTACCTCGCGGAGGGCGCGGCCGGGCTGCCTTTCTTCCGCGGGGGCGCGGGCGGCGCCGGGCACCTCTCGGGCGCGACCGCCGGCTACCTGTTCGCCTTCCCCGCCGCGGCTTACGTCGCGGGCGCGCTGGCCGAGCGCGGGTGGGACAGGCGTTTCCTTTCGGCGGCGGCGGCGATGGCGCTCGGCTCGCTCGTCATCCTCGCGTGCGGGTGGGGGTGGCTGGCGCTGGCGGTCGGCGGCGCGCAGGCGTTCCGGCTCGGCGTCGCCCCGTTCCTCGCGGGCGACGTCGTCAAGATAGCGCTCGCGGCCGCCGCGCTCCCCTCCGGCTGGGCGCTGCTGCGCCGGCTCGGGAGGCGCGACGGGTAGCGGACGCATCGACGGCGAACAGCGACTTAGACCAAAAGCCCCCGGCCGCACACGCCGGGGGCTTTCGCTTTCTGCCGCGCTTCTTGATGTCGGGCGGCGCGCAAACTTATAATCGCGCCGTCACCGTAAAGCCGCGGCCCCGACACCTCCCCCGGGCGCCGCGGGAACCTCCGAGCTAAACCACAAGGGGAAGACTCTCATGAGACTCGCCGCCCCGCGCACTCTCTCGGCCGCGCTTTTCGCGCTCGCCTGTCTCGCGCACGCCGCCGCGCAGTCCGAGGGCGGGCCGCGCATCGCCGAGGTGGCCCCCTACGACCGCGCCGCGCCGGGCCAGATTTTGGAGCTGCGCGTCGAGGGGCTCGGCGAGCGCTTCATCTCGCCGCCGCCGGGCGACGCGCTCCGCGTCCTCCTGACGCAGGACGGCTCGACGCTTTCGGCGCGCGTCCGCTCGGCCGCGCCCGTCATCGTCAGGGAGGGGCCGCCGGAGCGGGGCGCGGGCGGCTCAATCGGCATGAAGCAGTATCAGGGCCTGACCTTCGCCGTGCCGCGCGGGCTGCACGCGGGCGAGGCCGAGGTCGTCGTCTCGTACAGGGGTAAAAAGAGCGCGCCCCTCAAGCTCGACATCCTTGAGCGCCCGGGCCGCCCCGTCGTCGGCGGCGCGGGCGTCGTGACCATCTCGCCCGCGAGCCTGCCGCCGCCGCGCGCGGGCGACGCCGCGACCCGCCTCGGCCTCGGGCTCAGGTTCGAGCGCGGCGCGAAGGGCGTCGAGATTCACGTCCGCCCGCTCGCGGACCCCGAGGACGCGGAGGCCGGCGTCGTCGTCCGCTTCAAGCAGGGCGGCGCCTTCTACGACGCCTCGGCGCGCGTCGTCCACCGCGAGGGCGGGCGGGAGGACATGCCGGGCGGCGCGTTCCGCCTGATGCCGGCCGGCGACGCCCTCCAGATAGACGTGCCCGAAATGCTCGCGCCGGGCGAGGCGGAGGTGGAGGTCTCCTTGCGCGCCGCCGGGCAGACGGGCGACGCCGTGCTCGTGCCCGTCACCGTCACCGACGCCGCGCGCGCCTTCGAGTCGCCGAAGGAGGCCGCGCCCCGCGTGCTCGCCGTCGCGCCGCGCCGCGTGGGCGCCGGCCAGGCGCTCATGATTTCCGTGGACCGGCGCCGCGCGCTCGACCCCGACCCCGAGAAGGCCGTCGTCGTCTTCGAGACGCCCGACGGCGCGTGGAGCTTCAAGGCGAGGCCCGAGCGGATGAGCGCCGCGCGCGCGCAGGCGGCCTCGCCGGACGCGCCCCTGCTCCTCATCGTGCGCGCGCCGAAGCAGATGACCGGCGACGTGCGCGTCCGGCTCCTCAACCCCTCGCGCGCCGACTACGAGGGCGCTTCGAGCGAGGCGGCGCAAATCGAGATAGTCTCGGAGCCGGTCGCGCCCGAGGTGCTGGGCGTGGCGGAGGCGAGCGCGGCCGAACTCTCGCAGCTCCGGCAAATCTCCGCCGCGCAGGCGGCCGACCCGCGCGTGCGCCCCGCCTTCGAGCCGGGCGTGCGCTTCGTCGCCATCCGCGCGACGGGGCTCGACCCCGACCCGAAATACCTGCGCGTGCGGATGGAGCAGGAGGGGCGCGGCGCCGTCACGCTCGGGCGCGGCGACTTCGCCCTCTACTCGAACAACTCGCTCGTCGTCCGCCTGCCGCAGGGCTTCGGCCCCGGCACCGTGAGCGTCAGCGTCGAGAACCGCGGCGCCGCGGGCTACAGCACGCCCGTCGTCAGGACGTTCGAGCTGCCCGCGCGGCCCTAGACGGCTTAGTCGGATTCCGCCGGCAATTTTTTGATTCCGGATTTAACGCTTTAAGGACATGAAGCACCAACGCACGCGCGCCGTCGTCGCCGCGCTCGCCCTGCTCGTGGCGGCGCAGGCGGCGGCGGCCAAAGACACCTGGACGAGCGTCCGCTCGCAGAACTTCTTCCTCGTCGGCAACGCCCCGGAGAAGGAGATTCGGCAGGTCGCCACGCGCCTCGAACAGTTCCGCGACGTCTTCACGCGCCTCTTCCCGGGCGTCCCCTTCAACACGCCGGTGCCGACCACGGTCGTCGTCTTCAAGAGCGACAGCTCCTACAAGCCGTTCAAGCCCGTGGCCGACGGCAAGACCGTCTCGGTGGCCGGCTACTTCCAGCCGGGCGAGGACGTCAACTACATCACCCTGACGACCGAGCGCGGGGCGGAGAACCCCTACAGCACCATCTACCACGAGTACGTCCACCTGCTCGTCAACAACTCGCTCGGCCGGGGCGCGGCGCCCGCCTGGTTCAACGAGGGGCTGGCCGAGTACTACAGCACCTTCGCCGTCGAGGACGACCGCAGGGTCTACCTCGGGCGGCTGGTGGACTACCACCTCTACCGGCTGCGCGAGCAGAGGCCCATCCCGCTCGCGCAGCTCTTCGCCGTGGACCACCACTCGCTGGAGCGCAACAAGCACGACGTCCGCGGCCTCTTCTACGCGGAGGCGTGGGCGCTCGTCCACTACCTCATCCTCGGCAACGAGGGCAAGCGCCTGCCGCAGCTCGGGCAGTTCCTCGCGCTCGGCAAGCAGGGCGTGCCGACCGAGGAGGCGTTCCGCCGCGCCTTCCAGACCGACACCGCCGGGATGGAGAAGGAGCTCCAGAGGTACGTCCAGGCGCGCACCTTCCAGGGCAAGGTCGTGACCTTCGAGCGCAAGCTCGAATTCGACTCGCAGATGACGGCCGCCCCGCTCACGGAGGCCGAGGCCGAGGGCTACCTGGGCGACCTCCTGCTCCACACGAACCGCCCCGAGGAGGCGGCCGCGCGGCTGGAGCGCGCCCTCCAGCTCGACCCCTCGCTCGCGGCGGCGCGCGCCTCGCTCGGCATGGCGCGGCTCAGGCAGAAGCGCTACGACGACGCGAAGGAGGAGCTGCGCAAGGCCGTCGCCGCGGGCGCGCAGAACTACCTCGCGCACTACTACTACGCCTACGCGCTCAGCCGCGAGGGGACGCGCGAGGACGGCTACCGGCAGGGCGGCTACGCGCCCGCCGCGGCGAAGGAGATGCGCGACGCGCTCCGCAAGGCCATCTCCCTGCGGCCGGACTTCCCCGAGAGCTACCACCTGCTCGGCTGGGTCAACCTCGTGACGGGCGAGCAACTCGACGAGGCGGCCGCGAACCTCAAGCGCGCGCTCGCGCTGGCGCCCGGGAACCAGCACTACGCGCTCGTGCTGGCGCAGGTCTACCTGCGGCAGGAGAAGTTCGACGAGGCGCGGCGCACGGCCGAGCCGCTGACGCGCGAGGGCACGGCCCCGGGGTTGCGCGCGTCGGCGCAGTCCGTGATGGCCGCCATCAAGGGCTACGAGGAGCAGGTCAGGAGATACCGCGCGGCGCGCGAGGCCCACGAGCGCGGCGGGGGCGAGCCGCGGCCCGAGGCGCGCGGCGAGGCGAAGGAAATTGACCCGCGCGACCCGGGCCCCGCCCCGCCCGACGAGGTGGATAAGACGGACGACGAGCGCGCGGCGGCGGCCTTCTCCGACGCGCTCAACGAGGCGCTGCGCCAGCCGCGGCCGGGCGAGACGCGCGTGCGCGCGCAGCTCGCGCGCATCGAGTGCGGGCCGAAGGGGCTGGTCTTCGTCTTCAAGGCGGGCGAGCGCACGCTCCGCCTCGCCGCCGCGGGCTTCGGCGGGCTCCACATCGTCGCCTACACGCAGGACGCCGGGGCCGAGCTCGCCTGCGGCCCGCGCAAGGCCGAGACCGTCGCGGTCGTCACCTACCGCGCCGACGCCGCCGACGCCCGCGCGAAGACCGACGGCTCCCTCGTCGCCATGGAATTCGTGCCCGCGGGGTTTCAGCTGAAGTAGGCGGTAGACAGTAGCCGGTGGCGCCCCGCGTTACGGCCGCCGGCGCGGGAATCATACGGTTTAAAGCGCGAGGTTTTCCTGCTGTCCGGTGACTACCGTCCGCCGTCTACTTTCCCTTCCCTAAATGAATCCGCCGGTGGTAAAGATATCGTAACCACTTGAGGGGAGACGTGCCGAAAGTGACTCTACCCCCAACACGGCCGCCGACCGACGCCGAGTCGAGGCAGGCCGAGCTCATCCGGGGCGTCGCCGAAGGGGACCAACAGGCGCTCGCCTCGCTCTACGACGCGACCAGCCGGACGGTCTACGGGCTGCTGCTGCGCATCCTCTCCGACCCCTCGGCCGCGGAGGAGGTGCTGCTCGACGTCTACGCGCAGGTCTGGCGCCAGGCGGGCGCCTACTGCCCCGAGCGCGGGCGCCCGCTGGCGTGGCTGACGACCATCGCGCGCAGCCGCGCCATCGACCGCGTCCGGCGCGGCCGCCACGAGCAGCAGCACGCCGTCCCGCTCGACGAGGCGGCGCGCGCCGCCTCCGGCGAGAGCGTGGAGGAGGGGGTCAGGGCGGGCGAGGTGCGCTCCATCATCCGCGCGGCGCTCGACGCGCTCGCGCCCGAGCAGCGCGACGTGATCGAGCTGGCCTACTACGGCGGGATGAGCCACAGCGAGATAGCCGCCGCGCGCGGGCTGCCGCTGGGGACGGTCAAGACGCGCACGCGGCTCGGGCTGATGCGGCTGCGCGAGATGTTGAAGCCGGCATGGGAAGGGATTATATGAGCCACACGACCGCGGACGAGGAGGCGGCCGGGCGGGCCGCGCTCTACGCGCTGGGCGCGCTCGAAGGCGACGAGGCGCGCGACTTCGAGGAGCACGTCGCCGCGGGGTGCGAAGCCTGCGCGGTCGAGCTGCGCGAGTTCGAGGGCGTGGTCGCGGGCCTCGGGCTGGCCGCCGCCGAGGCGGAGCCGCCCGAGGGCGTGCGCTCGCGCCTGCTGGCGCTCGTCTCGGAAGGCGGGGGCGGGGCGGCCGGCGGCGCGGCCGAAGACTGCGCGGCCGAAGACTGCGCGGAGGCGGCGCCGGCGGACGCGGCGGCCGACGGGCCGAACCTGCACGGCGGCGGCGAAGGGTTCCTCGTCGTCCGCGCGGGCGAGGGCGCGTGGCTGCCGACCGGGGACGCGGGCGTCTCCTACAAGATGCTCTACGCCGACCCGGGCCGGGGCACGTTCACGACGCTCGTCAGGATGCGGCCGGGCTCGCGCATCCGCCCGCACCGCCACCTCGGCGTCGAGCAGTGCCTCGTCCTCGAAGGCGACGTCCGCTCGGGCGCCACGGGGATGACGGCGGGCGACTTCAACTGCTCGCTGCCGGGCAGCGTCCACGAGGAGCTGGTCACCATCAACGGCGCGCTCCTCCTCCTCGTCTCGCCCGAGCGCTACGAGCCAATCGGGCCGCACGGCCACGCGCGGGCCTGAAAGCCCGGCGGACGAAAGTGTGGAGCCGCCTCCGGGCGGCTCCCCTCGTTTTACCTCCTCCTTATCTTCCCTCAACCGAGCCGCACCGCCCGCTTACGCTCAAGCGTAACGTGCGCTATAATCCGCTCCGCCAGCAATCAAGAAACAGGCCGCTCGTAGGGAAATTTTTTAGGAGGATTTCAACTCATGGCTACCGAACTCAAACGCGAGGGCTCGGCGCTCGGGCGCATCGAGGAGCTGTTGGGCGACGACGGGCGCGCCCTCCTGGAGTTCAACTCGCCGAAAATCTCCAGAGACCTCTTGCAGGTGCCCGGCCCCGATTTCGTCGACCGCGTCTGGCTCAACTCCGACCGCAGCCCGCAGGTGTTGCGCTCCATCCAGTCGCTCTTCAACCACGGGCGGCTCGCCGGCACCGGCTACCTCTCCATCCTCCCCGTGGACCAGGGCATCGAGCACTCGGCCGGGGCCTCCTTCGCGCCCAACCCCATCTACTTCGACCCGGAGAACATCGTCAAGCTGGCCATCGAGGGCGGCTGCAACGCCGTCGCCTCCACCTTCGGCGTGCTCGGCGTCGTCGCGCGCAAGTACGCGCACAAGATTCCGCTCATCGTCAAGATCAACCACAACGAGCTGCTGACCTACCCGAACAAGTTCGACCAGATTCTGTTCGGCACCGTCGAGCAGGCGCACGAGATGGGCGCGACGGCCGTCGGCGCCACGATCTACTTCGGCTCGGAGGAGTCGGGGCGCCAGATCGTCGAGGTCGCCGAGGCGTTCGCGCTCGCGCACGAGCTGGGGCTGGCGACCATCCTCTGGTGCTACCTCCGCAACCCGAAGTTCAAGACCAAGGAGGGCGACATGCACACGGCGGCCGACCTCACGGGTCAGGCCAACCACCTCGGCGTCACCATCGAGGCCGACATCATCAAGCAGAAGCTGCCCGAGCGGAACGGCGGCTACAACCTGCTCAACACGGAGAGCGCCTACGGCAAGACCAACCCGAAGATTTACACCGACCTGACGAGCGACCACCCCATCGACCTCGTCCGCTACCAGGTGGCGAACTGCTTCATGGGGCGCGCCGGGCTCATCAACTCGGGCGGCGAGTCGAAGGGGCAGACCGACATGGCCGAGGCCGTCCGCACCGCCGTCATCAACAAGCGCGGCGGCGGCATGGGCCTCATCTCCGGGCGCAAGGCGTTCCAGCGCCCCATGCAGGAGGGCGCCCAACTCCTCAACGCCATTCAGGACGTCTACCTCTCGGAAGAGATTACGGTGGCTTGAGAAGTAGGCGGTAGACAGTAGACAGCGGGCTCCGCCCGGCGGGCGTTGACTAAAACACCGGCGGCCCGGGTGATTAAGGTTTTTCTACCGTCTACCGCCCACCGCCTGCTGAATCTGACCGGCCGCGCGCCCTCGTAGGTATGAAGGTGCGCGGCCTGAATCTTCTTGAGCGGGGCTTTTAAGGCTTTTGTCTCTGGCGAACCAACAGACGGACGCGGAAGACGCCGAACTCCTGCGCGCGGTGGCGCGCGGCGACGAGTCGGCGTTCGCGCGCGTTTATGACCACTACAGCCCCATCCTCCTGGGGCTCCTGCTCCGTATATTACGCAGCCGGGCCGAGGCCGAGGACGTCCTACAGGAAGTCTTCCTCCAGGTCTGGCAGCAGGCGCGCTCGTTCGACCCCGCGCGCGGGCGCCCCTTCACCTGGCTGGTGACGCTGGCGCGCAGCCGCGCCATAGACCGCCTGCGGGCCGTGGACTCGCGCGAGCGGGCCGCCCTGCGGTCGGCCGAGGAGGGGGCGGTGCCCGCCCAGCAGCCGGCCGCGGGGTGGGCCGACGAGGAGGCCATCCGCGCCGAGCGCGCCGAGGCCGTCCGCGACGCGCTCGGCGAGTTGCCCGAGGAGCAGCGGCAGGTGCTCGTGCTCGCGTACCTGGAGGGCATGTCGCAGTCGGAGATTGCGGCGTCCAAAAACCAGCCGCTCGGCACGGTGAAGACGCGCACGCGCGCGGGTCTCAAGAAGCTGAGCGAGTCGCTGCGCTCGCGGCTCGGGCAGCAGTTCGCCTGAGCCGGCGGGCGGAAGCTTAGGAGGAGTCTGACGGCCCCCGCGCGGGCACGAGACTAAATTTCGGAGTCGGACGGCAAGCGCCGTCGCGGCATCCAAGTGGGCAGACGCGGGTTCGCGTGAGTTTGTCGATGCGGCACGAAGACTACAAACAACTGCTGGCGCTCGAAGCCGTGGGCGCGCTCGACGAGGGCGAGCGCGGCACGCTCGCCGAGCACCTGTCCGGTTGCGACGAGTGCCGCGGGGAGTTGCGCGAGCTTGCGGACGCCGCCGCCTCGCTCGTCTACACGGTCGCGCCCTCGGCGCCGCCGCCCGAGCTGCGCTCGAACATCCTCCGCCGCATACGCGCCGTGGACCCCTCCGAGGTTTTCGTAGACCCTTCCGAGGCGGTAGACCCCTCGGAGGCGCGCGGCGGCGCCGCCCGCGCCGTCGAAGCCCCGGACGTGGGCGCGGGACGCCGGCCGGGCGCGCTTGAGGCGCGCGGCCTCCTCGGCGGCTTCAGCCTGTGGCAGCTTTTGACGGGGCGGCCCGCGCTCGGCTTCGGCGCGGCGGCGGCGGCCGTGGCGCTCGTCCTGCTCGGCGCGGCGACGCTCACGCTCTGGAACCGGAACCAGACGCTCGGCGCGGAGGTGTCGCGGCTCTACGACCGTCTGCGCGAGGCGCAGTCCGAGTCGGCCGCCCAGCGCGAACAACTCGCCAGCGCGCGCGACGTGAAAGACCTCCTGACCTCGCCCGGCGTGCGCGTCGCCGAGCTGGCCGGCAAGGAGACGGCGCCGCGCGGGCACGCCATGCTCGCCTACGACCGCTCGACGGGCCGCGCCGTCCTCATGGCGACGGGGCTGCCGCCCTGCCCCGAAGGGCACGCCTATCAACTCTGGCTCATCGCCGACAACAAGCCCCTGCCCGGCGGCACCTTCAAGACCGACGCCGAAGGGCGCGCGCAGATGGCCGACCGCCTCCCGCCCGGCCACGCCGCCCCCACCTTCGCCGTCACCCTCGAACGCGAAGGCGGCGTCCCCGCCCCCGAAGGCAGCATCTACCTCGTCGGGGCCGCGAAAGGATGAAATGCAGTAGACGGTAGACCGCAGGCCCGCCCGGCGGGCGTCGACGCCGGCACCCGGACGATTCGACTGACAAAGGTTCTTCTACTGTCTACTGTCTACTCTTTTTGCTACACTGTCTGACAAACACAGACCCGGAGGAGTGAGGCAGAAGTGGCGGAAGAGAAACCGAAGGTGACCAACGAGATTCCCGAAGGGACGGGGCAGTTCGACAACCGCTTCGTCCTCTGGCGCACTTTCTGCGCCGAGACCGGCATCCCCATCGACACCCTCCCCAGCGACCTCACCGGCGACGCCAAAGATAAGTGGGAGAAGCTCAAGAACGAGCGCCTGCACAAGCCCGCGGAAAAGTCTTGAGGCCGTGAACCGTGAGCCGCGAACCGTGACGAGAAGGAACTCGCTCCCCCTCGTCACGGTTCGCGGTTGAACGACTCCGCCAACGCCCCCCCGCCCCCGTGTATAAACCGAAGTCCCCGCCGCCCCCGCGCGGCAGGAGGTTTGAAAGGCGATGCCACTGGGCGAGCGCTCCGCGAGCCTCGCGGAGCTTCTGGACGGGATGACGGCCGACGCGGCCGGGGAGCTGACAGACCAACTCGGCGGCGGGGACGTGCGCTGCCACGCCTGCGGCCACCGCTGCCTCGTCCGCGACGGCAAGCGCGGCATCTGCAAGGTGCGCTTCAACGAGGGCGGCCGCCTGCGCGTGCCCTCGGGCTACGTCGCCGCCCTCGCCTGCGACCCGACCGAGAAGAAGCCCTTCTTCCACCTCCTCCCCGGCTCCGACACACTCACCTTCGGCATGCTCGGCTGCGACCTCCACTGCGCCTACTGTCAGAACTGGGTGACGAGCCAATCCCTGCGCGACGACGCGGCGGGGGCGGCGCCGCGCGGGGTCTCTGCGGACGGTCTGGTGCGGGCGGCGCGGGAGTGCGGGGCGCGGGTGGTGGGGTCGAGTTACAACGAGCCTCTGATTACGGCGGAGTGGGCGGTCGAGGTCTTCAGGAAGGCGAGGGCGGGGGGCTTCAGGACGGCGTTCATCTCGAACGGGAACGCGACGCCGCGGGTGCTGGACTACCTGCGGCCCGTGACGGACTGCTACAAGATAGATTTGAAGTCGATGAGCGACCGCGCCTACAGGCAGTTGGGGGGCGTGGTGGGGAACATCCTTGAGACCGTCCGCATGGTGCACGAGCGCGGCTTCTGGAGCGAGGTGGTGACGCTGGTCGTGCCGGGCTTCAACGACTCGGAGGACGAGCTGAGGCGCGCGGCGGACTTCCTCGCCTCGGTCTCGCCCGACATCCCCTGGCACGTGACGGCCTTCCACCAGGACTACCGGATGACGGAGAACGCGAACACGACGGCCGAGCAGTTGGTGCGCGCGTGCGAACTGGGGCGCGCGGCCGGGTTGCGCTACGTCTATGCGGGGAACCTGCCGGGCCGGGTCGGGCGCTGGGAGAACACCTACTGCCACGCCTGCGGCGAGCTGCTGGTCGAGCGCCGCGGCTACCGCATCCTCCGGACGCGCCTCGGCGCCGACGGCCTCTGCCCCTCCTGCGCCGAGCGGATTCCCGGCGTGTGGGGGTGAAGGAAGTAGACGGTAGGCAGTAGTCGATAGGAATAGGGAGCGGCGCGCCCGGCCCGAAGGCCGAGACGCGCCGCTCCCGCTTTCCTACTGTCTACTGCCTACCGTCCTACTTCTACTTCTGGGGCGCCTGCTGGCGGG
Source organism: Pyrinomonadaceae bacterium (assembly GCA_036387455.1). Classification (GTDB taxonomy): domain Bacteria; phylum Acidobacteriota; class Blastocatellia; order Pyrinomonadales; family Pyrinomonadaceae; genus QHXN01. The sequence goes on from DASVTS010000175.1 coordinate 28,562, forward strand.
AGCCCTGGTGGAAGGCGGCCCGCCACTGGCCGCCGCGGCTCGTCCAGAGGGTGCTGTGGTACTCGGTCACGGTCTTGCCCGCGACCGGCCCCTTGACGGTGTAGGTGAGCAGCGTGGCGTCGGCGTCGAACTTGGTCTCCTTGAAGTCGCTCTGCGTGAACTTCGGGGCGTCGAACGACGTCACCATCTTGACCGAGGTAGCCTTGTCGAAGACGCCCTCCGGCTCGACTTCGAGCGCGTCGGGCAGCAGGTAGCTGGCGAAGGCGTCCGAGTTTTTGGCCTTGATGGCCTCCCAGACCGCCTTCTCCGCCTCGGTGGCGGAGGCGGGCGCGGCGGCCGGGCTCGCCGCGGGCGACGCGGAAGGCGAGGCCGCGGGCGAGGCGGCGGGGCTCGCCGCGGGCGTCGGCTGCCCCGCGGGCGCCTCCGCGACCTCGGTCTCCTGGTGGTAGACGTTCAGCCAGGTGCCGCCGCGGTTGGCCCAGGCGGACGAGGCGCGGTAGGGCTTGCCCGAGCCCGGCTTCCCGTCGTAGCTGCTCTTCTCGTTCATGCTGTAGGTGAGGAGGGCGAGGTCGGCGTCCACTTTGACCAGGCGGAAGTCCGAGAGGGTGTACTCCGTCAGGTCGTACTTCTTGACGCCTTCGACCGTCCGCGCCTTGTCCGCCACGCCCTCGCCGCTGACGTAGACGAAGTCGTCGGCCAGCAGGCGTCCGAAGGCGTCCCAGTTCTTCGCCTTGATGGCGTCGAGGACTTGCCGCTCTTTGGCCTCGACGTCGGCCTGCGAGACGCCGGCCGGCGTGGGCGTCGCGGCCGCGTTGGCGTTCGCGTTCGCGTTCGTGTTCCCCGCCCCAGTGTTCGTGTTGTCCGTCGTGGTGGTGCAGGCCGAAGCGGCGACAAGCAGCGCGGCCAGCGCGAGCAATCTTTTCATGGCAGGAACTCCGCCGAAAGGGTGGTAGAGCGTCTGGCTTCTACGCTAAACGCGGCGGAGAGTCAAGGGGAGGTAGACGGCAGGCGGTAGATAAAACGAAAAGGCAACGAAGAAGGCGGCGCGTCCCGGCCGTCAGCCGAGCGCGCCGCCCTCTCTTTCTACTGCCTACCGTCTACCGTCTACTGTCCTCCACCAGCTTCCCCTCGTCGTTCACGCCGCCGCCGTCGCGCGGCCCGGCGAAGCGCAGGCGCCACGGCATGAGGACGGACTCGAAGATGACCTTGCGCGACATCTTCGACTGCCCCTCGCGGCGGTCGGTGAAGGTGATGGGCACCTCGGCCACGCCGAGCCCCTCGCGGTGCGCGTGGTAGACGCTCTGGACGAGGAAGGCGTAGCCCTCGGCCGCGACGCGCCCTTCGAGCAGGCGCCCGAGCGCGCGGCGCGTGTAGCAGCGGAAGCCGCTCGTCGTGTCGCCCACGCGCAAGCCCGTGATGCGGCAGACGTAGGCGTTGGCGAAGCGCGAGAGCGCGCGCCGCCTGAGCGGCCAGTTCTCAATGCCCCCGCCCGCGCAGTAGCGCGAGCCGATGACGACGTCCGCCCCGCGGCTGGCCTCGACGAGCGCGGGCACGCGGCGCGGGTCGTGCGAGAAGTCGGCGTCGAGTTGGACGAGCCGCGCGTAGCCGCCGTCGAGCGCCCTGCGGTAGCCGTCCACGAGGCTGCGGCCGTAGCCGCGCGGCACGCCCTTGCGGCGCAGCACCGAGAAGCGCGGCTCCGACGCGAAGAGCGCCGCGGCGTGGTCGGCCGTGCCGTCCGGCGAGTCGTCGTCGAGCAGGCAGACGTCCGCGCCCGGCGCGACCTCCAGCAGCTCGGCCACCAGCCGGGGGACGTTCTCGCGCTCGTTGTAGGTCGGGATGACGATTAGCGTGCGGTCCGTGTTCATCATTCGCGTCGGGCGGGGGCCGCCCCTTCGGCCGGGGCCTCTCAGTCCTTCACCCGGTAGAGGTAGATGGAACCGCCGAAGACTTTCTCGGGCGTGCGGCGGCGGTACTCGTCGAAGTAGTTGACGCGCTCGGCCTCGGTCAGCTCCGTCCCGTCGTCGAAGCCCGACGGCACGGTCGAGCCGTTCAGGAGGCTCGCGCCGACGGCGACGTAGCGCACCGGCGCGTGCGACTCGCCCGGCGGCACGAAGACCGACACCTGCTCGACGCCGTAGAGTTCGAGCGACTGCCAGTTGAGGAGCGCCGCCCCGACCCTCTCCTCGCCGCGCGCGCGCAAGTATAGCGCGAGCGCGCGCACGTCGTCACCCCACTCGACGTTCGAGTCCGACAGGTACCACCAGCGGGGACGCGCGCAGGCAAGCTGGTTCGCGTAGCTCATGTGGTCGGGGTAGGCGCGCGCCGCCTCCAGCGCGACCCAGCAGAGCGCGGCGGCGGCCAACCCGGCGGCCAGCGCGCGGCGCCGGGCGCGGCGCAGCACGTCGTCGAAGGCCGCGCCCGCGAGGATGAGGAGTAAGGGGTAGGCGGGCAGGTAGTAGCGCACGCCGATGTCGATGGTCGAGAGCGTCAGCAGGCCGGTGAAGAGCGCGGCCGGGAGGACGAGCACGAGGACGCGCCCCTCGGCCCCGCGGCGCCTCAGCCGCAGCGCCGCCCACGCGAGCCCCGCGAGCGTGAGCAGGAGCGTCGGCAGCGGCGTCTTGAGCGCGAAGGCCACGGGGAAGTAGTACCACCAGCCGTGCTGGCTGTAGTCGCCCAAAAGCCCCGCCGGGTGCCCCGTCTTCGCGTGGCCGAGCTGCCAGCCGACGCCCGAGACGAAGTCGGCCGGGAAGACGATTTGGAGGGCGTAGTAGCCGGCCCCGAGCGCCGCGCGCAGGGCCCCCGGCCCGGGGTCGAGCGGGACGACCGCGCGGGCGAGCGCGTCGTCGAGCGATTCGGGCGGCGCGTGGCGGAAGAAGTACCCGGCGTTGACCGCGAGGACGGCCGCGAGCGCCAGCGCCCCGGCGTGCGCCGCGACCCGCCCGCGGCCCGGGAACTTCGGGCGCGGCGCCAGAATGATGAGGCCGGCGAAGACCGCGCACAGCAGCGGCGCGAGCGCGACCATCGAGAACTTGGTCACCGCCGCGAAGCCCGCCGCCAGTCCCACGTACGCCGCACGCCTCGCGCCGGGCGCGCGCAGGTACTCGTGGAGCGCGAACGAGAAGAGCAGGAGGGCGAGCGCGGAGGGCACGTCGGTCTGCACCACGCGGCCGTGCGCCAACACCGTCGGCTCAAGGCTGTAGAGCGCGACGGCGAAGAGGGCCGCGCGCGGCCCCCAGTGGCGCCGCGCGAAGACGAAGACGAGCGCGCCCAACCCGAGCGCCAGCGCGACCATCGGCACGCGCGCCCAGAACGAGAGGTAGTCGAACCTCCAGGCGTTGGCCTCCCAGAACTCGTCGAACCGGTCGAGGAAGTAGCCGTAGTCCTTCGGGCCCGGCTCGGCCGGCGGCGGCTGCGCGCCCGCGAGCCACAGCGGCGCGGCGCCGAGGAGTTTCGCCGCCGGCGGGTGCTCGTTGACGGGGCGGAAGTCGCCCCCACTCAGGTGGTAGAGGCCGGCGGGTATCAGCACCCACTCGTCGACCGTGATGCTCTTCTGCCTGACGACGGCGAGCATCTGCGCGCCCATCACGGCGAGCAGCAGCGCGCACAGCAGCGGCGCGCGCCGGCCCAGAAAGCCCCGCGCGCTCGCCGCCTCCACGCTCTCTCCGTCGGCCTTCATCCGTAGGACTGCTGCGGCGGAAGCCCGACCGTGAGGGAGGGCGTATAACTTCCGTCATGTCATCTGCGGGAAGCTATACGCCCTCCCTCACGGTCGGGCTTCCGCCGTATAGCTTACTCCGTGGGGCGCGGGCCGGGGTCGAGGCCGCGGACGCTCGCCTGCCCGAGTACGCGCACCCGGAGGTCGCCCGCCACCCTGACCTGGCACGAGAGGCGCACGTTCTCGGCGAGCCCGGTCTCGTTGGCGAGCCGGTTGCGCTCCGGCTCGAGCATCTCGCCCGGGTCGCCGTCGAGCACCTCGACGCGGCACGTCGTACACTTCGCGTTCCCGCCGCAGCGGTGCAGGATGTCTATGCCCGCGTCCTCGACCGCCAGCACGAGCTTGCGCCCCTCTTCGGCCGCGAACTCCTTCGTCCCGTCCGCGATCTCCGCAGTTATCTTCGCCATCTTGTAAAGGGCTCCCTTGAGGTGTGTGCGGGGCGGCGGCCGCAAGGCCCGGCCGCCCCGCGGCCGTAAAACCAAAACGGCGCGGCCGGGCCCGCCGGGCCGGAGGCGTGCCGGGTCGTCCTCTGGAACCACTCGACAAGCCTTCGACCCGCGCGCCCGGCCGCGCCGCTAGTTGCGCTTAAAGCGTGCGGCCGACTAGGCCGTGAAGGACGAGCCGCAGCCGCAGCCGCCCGTCGAGTTCGGGTTCTTGAAGGTGAAGCCCGAGCCCATCATGTTCGTCACGTAGTCTATCTCGACGCCGTTGAGGTACTGCGCGCTGAACATGTCGACGAACATGCGGACGCCGTTCGACTCGATGACGTGGTCGTTGGCGCGCGACTCCTCCTCGATGTTGAGGCTGTACTGGAAGCCCGAGCAGCCGCCCGGCACCACGCGGACGCGGAGCCCCGCCGTCCCGGGCAGCCCCTCCTCGCTCGCAATGAACTTCCTGATCTCCTCGGCGGCCGGCGCGGTGACGTTGAGCGTCATCGTCGGAACCTGTGTCTCTGTTGCTGACATTCGTCTATCTCCTTATCGCTATTCTTGAATTGTGAGTTTGAGCCGTCGGCGCTCAGCGCTCGGCTTCCGGCCAGAGGGAACTAACGTGGCCGAGAGCTGAAAGCTGACCGCCGCCTGCCCCTACGCCTTCTTCCCCAGCACGACCAGTTCGGGCTTCATCGCCTCGATGGAGACCTGCCGGGCGACCTCCTCGGCCACGCGGCGGAAGGCCTCGGCCTGCGGCGAGTCGGGGTCGCCGACGACGATGGGGACGCCGGAGTCCCCGCCCTCGCGCACCCCCATGCCCAGAGGCACCGCGCCCAGGTACGGCACGCCGTACTCCTCCGACAGGCGGAGGCCGCCGCCCTCGCCGAAGATGTTGTAGCGCGTGCCCGTGTCGGGCGCGACGAAGTAGCTCATGTTCTCGACCACGCCGAGCACGGGCACGTTGACCGTCTCGAACATGCGCAGCGCCCGCCGGACGTCGGCCAGCGCCACCTCCTGCGGCGTCGTCACCAGCACCGCGCCCTGCACGGGCACGAGCTGCGCCAAGCTTAGTTGCACGTCGCCCGTCCCCGGCGGCATGTCGACTATCAGGTAGTCGAGCTCGCCCCACTCCACGTCCTGTAGGAACTGCCGGACGAGCCCGTGCAGGATAGGCCCGCGCACGATCATCGGCTCGTCGCCGGGCTTCAGGACCGCCATCGACATCAGGCGGATGCCGTGCGCTTCGAGCGGCAGAAGCTTGTTGCCGCTGATGCGCGGCTGCTCGCGCGAGACGCCGAGCATCAGCGGGACGTTCGGCCCGTAGACGTCCGCGTCCATCAGGCCGACGCGCGCGCCGTCGCGCGCGAGGCTCACCGCCAGGTTGACGGCCACGGTGGACTTGCCCACGCCGCCCTTCCCGGAGCTGACGGCGACGATGTTGCGCACGCCCGGCACGGTCAGCTTCTCGCCCAGGCCGCGGCCTTTGGGCACCTCCGCATCCATCGTCACGCTGACGGAGGTGACGCCGGGAAGCTGTGCGACGACCGCGCGCGACTGCTCCTGCAACTGCTCGCGCACGGGGCACGCGGGCGTGGTCAGCACGACGCGGAAAGAGACCGCGCCGCCCTCAATCTTCAAATCCTTAATAAAGCCGAGGCGCACGATGTCCTTGTGCAGGTCGGGGTCTTTCACCTGCGCCAGCGCGCCGTAAACGTCGGCCTCTGTTACTTGTGCCATTCTCAATCCTCGTAAACCGTAAACCGTAAACCGTGACAGGTTAAAACTGCTTCTCCTCCCGTCACGGTTTACGGTTCACGGTTTACGCTTTCTTCCATCGGTCTCAAAATTCTGTACGCGCAGCGCGAGGCGCCGCCGGCGATGCGCGACTCGCGGAAGACCTCGGCGCCGAGCAGCTCGCGGTAGACCGTCAACTCCTGGTCGCAGAGCTGCCGGTACTCGCGCGCCAGCTCGGCCTGCGGGCAGTTCCACTCGGTCAGGAGGTACGAGCCGTCGGCCAGGCGCTCGACCTCCGCCTCGTAGCCCGTCTCGCGCAGAAGCTCCGTCAGCCGCCGGATGCGCGCGTCGAAGCCCAGCCCTTCGAGCTGGGGCCGCAGCTCGCCCGCCATCTCGGTGGCGCAGCCGCAGAAGACCGCGTTCAGGCCCCGCTCGCCCCAGACCTCGCCTATCTGCCGGAGCACGGAGCGCGCGAACAGGTCGTAGCGCTTCGGGAACAGCTCCTCGGCCTTCGGCGTCAGGCGGAAGACGTGCGCGGGGCGGCCGCGGTCGCCGCGCGCCGGCGCGTGCTCCACGTAGCCGTCGCGCTCCAGCACGTCGAGGTGCTTGCGGACGCACTGCCGCGTCACGCCGAGCGCCTCGGCCAGCTCGTCCGCCCCCGAGGCCCCGCGCGCGCGTAACTGCCGCACGACACCCTCGCGCGACGCCCCGAGCCCGCTCTTGAGTATGGCTACCACGACGGTTTCATGCTACTTTTGGGGGCGCCTTTTGTCAACACGGCGGTTGCTAAAGTATTCGACCGCCCCACTTTGAACAACTTTTCCGGCGTTTTTGTGCAACGTTCTCTTTGCCAAATCCCGCAGCTATGAGCAACGACCCCACGGCCCGCTTCTCCACGCGCGTCTCGGACTACGTCAGGTACAGGCCGGGCTACCCGCCGGCCGTCGTCACGCTGCTCGAAGAGGAGTGCGGGCTCGCGCCCGCGTCGGTCGTCGCAGACGTGGGCTCGGGGACGGGACTGCTGTCCGAGCTTTTCCTCCGCCGCGGCTGCCGCGTCTACGGCGTCGAGCCGAACCGTGAGATGCGCGAGGCCGGCGAGCGCCTGCTCGCCGCCTACGCGAACTTCGTCAGCGTCGAGGGGCGCGCCGAGGCGACGACGCTCCCCGAAGCGTGTGCCGACTTCGTCGCCGCGGGGCAGGCGTTCCACTGGTTCGACCCGGCGGGGGCGCGGCGGGAGTTCCTGCGCGTGCTGCGCCCCGGAGGCCGGGTCGTGCTGGCGTGGAACGACCGGCGGACGGCGGGCACGCCGTTTTTGGAAGACTACGAGCGGCTGCTCCTCGAATACGGCACCGACTACCGTGAGGTGAGCGCGAAGTACATGGAGGAGGCGTCGCTCTCGACGCTCTACGGCGGGGCGGAGTTCGAGACGAGGACGTTCGACAACGAGCAGGTCTTCGACTTCGACGGCCTGCGCGGCCGCCTCACCTCGTCCTCCTACGCCCCGCAGCCCGGTGACCCGAAGTTCGGGCCGATGATGCGCGAATTGGAAGCCATCTTCCGCCGCCACGAGCGCGGCGGCCGCGTCGTCGTCGCCTACGACACGAAGGTCTTCTACGGGAGGCTTGCCTTTTGACCCCCGCCTTCTTAGCATAGCTCTCGGTCTTCCCTTTGAAACTGTCCGCCCCGCGCGCAGCCGTCGGCGCGGGCCGCCCGTTAAAATTTCGATGCCGAACACACCCCGCGTCAGCGAGAAGGGCCGCGCCCGCGCGCAGGCCGCGTTGCTAACACTCTGCGCGCTGCTCACGCCGGCGCCCCGGGCGGGCGCCGCCCCGCGCGCCCCGGCGCAGAAGCCCCCGCCCGCGAAGGCGAAGCCGGCGGCCGAGAAGGAGAAGGCGGCGCCGAACGCGCGCGCCGGCGCGCGCGTGCCGCAGGAGACGCTGCTGCGAATCATGGCGGCCGAAGACGAGCGGCGCTGGGAGGAGGCCGACCTGGGCGCCCTGCTCAAAGACGCGAGCGCGGCGGTTCGCGCGCGCGCGGCGCTCGCGGCCGGGCGCATCGGCGACGAGGGCGCGGTCGCCCCGCTCGGCGCGCTGCTGAATGCCGACCGCGTCGAGGCGGTGCGCTCGGCCGCGGCCTTCGCGCTCGGCGAGATAGAGGCCGAGTCCGGCGCCGCGGCGCTGCTCGAAACGCTGCGGCTGTCGAAGTCGCCCGAGGTGCGCGCGCGCGCCGTCGAGGCGCTCGGCAAGATTGCCGCGGCGCTGCCCGAGGCGCGCGCCGACGCGAAGAAGAGAATCGGCGACGGGCTCACGGGCACGCTCGCGGCCGAGCACAGGCTGTCGAAGCCGAACCGCGCGCTCGTCCTGCTCGGCCTGACGGCGCTGCTGCGCGCGCGGCCCGAAGGCGGCGCGCGCACCGCTGCGCTCTTCCTCTCGTCAACGGACGCGCGGGTGCGCGCCGACGCCGCCAACGCGCTGGCGCGCACGCGCGCGAAGGAGTCGTTGGAGCGCGTGCGCGCGATGCTCGCCACGGACGCGGACGCGGTCGCGCGCGCCAACGCCGCGCGCGTCCTCGGCGCGGCCGAGGACGCCGGCGGCTTCGACGTGCTCGTCGCGCACGCCGCGACGGACGCCGACGCGCGCGTGCGCGTGAGCGCCGTCCGCGCGCTCGCGCAGTTGAAGGACGCGCGCGCGGCCGACCCGCTCGTCAGGCGCGGCGGCGAGCTGTTCGCCGCCTACAAGTCGGCCCGCGTCGGCGGCGCGGCGAGCCCGCCCGAGGTGAACGAACTCCTCGAAGTGGCGACCGCGCTCGGGCGCGTGCTCCAGAACTCGAACGACGAGCGCGCCGTCACGCTTCTGCGCGCGGTGCGCGACGCGGGCGTCGCGGCCCCGGAGGTCGAGACGGCGCTGGCGCGCATCGCCCCCTCGCAGTACCTGCGCGACCGCGGCGTCACCGACCTCGTCTCGCGCGTCTCGCGGCAGGGCGACCCGGCGGTGACGTGGCAGAAGGTCTCCGCCGTGGCGCAGGGCTTGGGCGAGATGGCCGGCGTGACGAGCGCGCAGGCCGGCAACAGCGTCGTCAGCCTCCAGGCCGACGCGCAGATAGCCCTGCGCACGCTCGTCCAGAGCAGGCACACGCCGCCGTCGGCGCTCCCCGACCTTCTGCGCTCGCTGGCGGCCTTCAAGCCCGCCGACCTCGCCGCGGTCGCGCGCGCGGCGCTCGCGGCCGACGACGTCATCGCGCGCGCGGCGGCCGCCGGCATCCTCTCCGAGCTTCCGCCCGACGCCGAGAGCGAGCGGGCGCTGTTGGCGGCGCTGCCGCGCGCGCTCCGCGACGAGACGGACGACGCGGCGCTCTCCGTCCTCGGCGCGCTGGCGAAGCAGACCGGGGCGGAGGCGACGAGCGCCATCCGCTCGGCGCTTGAGACGCCCGACTACCTCGTGCGCCGCCGCGCGGCCGACATCCTGCGCGAGCGCCCGGGCGGCGCGGCGGCGGGCGGGCGCCGCGTCGAGACGGTCAACACGCGCAACCACCGCGAGGACTACGAGCGCGCCGCCGCCCGCGCGGGGAAGGCGGTGCGCGCCGTCGTCACGACCGACAAGGGCGCGGTGACGATAGAGCTTCTGCCGGAGGAGGCGCCGCTCACGGTGGACAACTTCGTCCAGCTCGCGCGCCGGAACTACTTCAACGGCGTCCCCTTCCACCGCGTCGTGCCCAACTTCGTCGTGCAGGGCGGCGACCCGCGCGGCGACGGCAACGGCGGCCCCGGCTACCAGATACGCTGCGAGATCAACACCGTGCCCTACGCGCGCGGCGCGGTCGGGATGGCGCTCTCGGGCAAGGACACGGGCGGCTCGCAGTGGTTCATCACGCACTCGCCGCAGCCGCACCTCGACGGCGGCTACACCGTCTTCGGCCGCGTCGTCGAGGGCATGGACGTCGTGGACCGCATCGTCCGCGGCGACCGCATCCGCTCCGTCACCGTCACGGAGCGCGGGCGCTGAGAGTCGGGATTTGAAACTTCAACTCTCAAACTTCGAATTTCGAATTTCGGATTTGAAATTCCTCAGGCCCCTCGCGCCGCTGGCGCTCGCCCTGCTGTGTGCGACGGCGGCGGCCCTCAACCCCCACGCGCGTCAGGCGGGGCCGCCGAGGCAGCCGAAGCCGGACGAGGCCGCGCGCACGCTCTACCGCATCAGCCTCGAACTCGACTTCGACGCGCGCGCCTACGCCGGGCGCGAGCGGCTGCGCTGGGTGAACCGCGACGACAAGGCCGCGTCCGTCGTCTACCTCCACCTCTACCCGAACCTGCGGGCGGAGGACGAGCGGCCGGGCGCGGCGCCCGCGCCCGACTCGTCCGCGCCGGAGGAGCCGCGCCTCGAAGTGACGGGCGCGCGCGCCGGCGGCCAGCCGCTCGCCCTCACGCCCGAGGACGACGGCGCGACGCTCCGCGTGCAACTGCGCGAGCCCGTCCCGGCCGGCGCCGCGGGCGAGATAGAGCTCTCCTTCAAAGGCACCGTCCCCGAGGTTGACGCCGACGAGACTTCCCTGCCGGCGCACGTCGTCCAGCAGGTCGGCGCGGCGATGCGCGACACGCGCGAGCTGCGGCGCGCGCGCGATACCAACTTCGTCGCGCGCGGCGTGATGCTCCTCGGCGGCTTCTACCCCGTGCTCGCCGCGCGGCCCGGCGGCGACTGGCAGCGCCGGGTCGAGCCGAGCGTCGGCGACGTCTTCTTCGCCGACGTCGCCGACTACGAGGTCGAGATCGTCACGGCCGACGGCCCGAACTTCTTCACCGCGGGCGAGCTGAAGGCGGACGCCCCGGCCGGCCGCAACCGGCGCCTGCTCTTCGCGGGCGAGGGCCTGCGCGGCTTCCCCGTCGTCGCCGGGCGCACCCTGCGCGCCGAGGAGCGCGAGGTCGGCGGCCTGCGCGTGCGCTCGGTCTTCACGCCCGAGCACGAGAAGGTCGGGCGGCGCGTGCTCGGGGTGGCGGCCGACGCGGCGCGCACCTACGCGGCGCGCTTCGGCGCGCTCCCCCTGAAGACCGTCACGCTCACGGAGGCGCCGCTCGTCGCCGGCTTCGGCAGCACGGAGTTTTCGGGGATGGCCGTCATCGCCAGCGCCTTCTACGTGGACTTCGACTCGCCGGCGATGCGCGCCCTCCCCGAGCTGGTGCGCGAGCAGCGCGCGAGCGTCGAGGACAGCGTCGACTTCGCCGCCGCGCAGGGCGTCGCGCGGCAGTGGTGGGGCGAGGCCGTCGGGAGCGACCCGGCGCGCCAGCCCGTGCTGCATGAGGCGCTGGCGCAGTTCTCCGCGCTGCTCTACGTGCAGGACGTGCGCGGCGCGGAGCCCGCGCGGCAGGTGCAGGAGGACCAACTGCGCGGCGTCTACCAGGTCTACCGCACCTTCGGCGGCGAGGACGTTTCGGCCGACCGGCCGGCGCGCGAGTACCGCAACTCGTTCCAGTACGCGGCGGTGGTGGCGAGCAAGGGCGCGCTGATGTTCGTCGAGCTGCGCCAGCTCCTCGGCGAGGAGCGCTTCTTCAAGGCGCTGCGCGGCTACTACGAGGCGAACCGGCTCGAAGTCGCCGAGACCGAAGACCTGCGCGCGGCCTTCGCCGCCGTGGCCGAAGTCCCGCAGCGGCGCGCGCTCACGCGCACCTTCAACCGCTGGCTCTCCGAGCGCCACGGCGACGAGGACATCGCCCCGCCCAACCCCCAACTGCTCGCCGCCCTCGGCATCACCCCCGAACAGCAGCAGGCCGCGCGCGACCGCAACGCCTTCTCCCGCCTCGGCCGCTTCTTCTGGCGCCAGATGACGCGCATCCGGTGAATCGTCTCGCGCGGCCGACCGTAAACTGTTTAAGCTTAGGTCTTTCCGCCTATTTTAGCATATTGCTTTGAGCCTTCGGGGAACGTTTCGGGAACTTTCGGGGCGCTCCGCGACCGTCGTGGCCTGCAATAATCCGTCGTCCGTCGGGTGGACGTAGCGCTCCGTCTGCTTGGTGTTGGAGTGCCCCATCAGGCGGGCAATTTTCTTGAGGTTCACGTCCGAATCGCCCAGGCGCGAGCCGTACTCGTGCCGCAGGTCGTGGAAGCGAAGGCCCTCTATCCCGGCCCGCACGCACGCCCGGTGGAATGCGTCCCGGACGTTATGACGCTTGAGCCTCCGGCCTTCGCCGTCCGTGAAGAGGAGTTCACCCCCGGCCGTCTCGCACAGCTTCGTGAGCAGCTCCCGCACCTGCGGGCTCATCGGGTTCCCCTCCGTCTTGCGCTTATCCTTCCTCCACTTCGGGTTAGTCACGAAGACACGGTTGCGGTCGAGGTCCACGGCCGACTTCTGGAGCGCAATCAACTCGCCCTGCCTGAAGCCCGTCCACAGCGCGAGCCTTATCATCGGCGCGAGATAAGGCTGCTCAGACTCCGCGCTTTCGAGCAACGCCGCCTCTTCTTCCGCCGAGAGACGCCTCGACGGCCCCTCTTCGGCTTCCAGCCATTTGACCTTGCGGCAAGGGTTTTCGCGCAACTGCCTGAGCCGGACGGCCAGCGAGAAGACGGCCGAGAGGGTGGTCAGTTCCGCGTTGACGGCCCGGGGCTTGCGAGGTTTGTTGCCCCGCACGGGAGTCTTCAGGCGCTCGCGCTTGAAGGACTCGACGGCGAGCGGCGAGACCTGCCCGAGAGAGCGCCCCTTGAAATACTCGCAAAGGGTCCGAGCGTGCACCTGGTAGTGGTAGAAGTCCCGGTTGTGCTGCTCGACGTGCGGCAGATAGACCTCCTGCACGAACGCCGAGAAGGGTTGACGCTTGCCCTTCGTGCCGTACACGCCGTCGTGCACGGCCTGCCGGGCCTGTCTTTCGGCCTCCTCCGCCTGCTTCTTCGTACGCGCCGTCGGGACGGTCTCCTTGTAGACCTCGCCGTCGACGACGAACTTGAAGTAGTAGTGGCCGAGCCTGACGTCGCCCGCCTTGTCCCTGTACTTCCTCCGGTAAACCGGCATAGCAGCCTCCTTCGTGAGCGGTTGCAGCCATCACGCAAGGGAAGCGTGACGGATACTAACTGCTCACCCGGCCAGCTTCAATCTTTGCAGCCGGGCCTCGCGCTCCGCCCAGGCGTCTATCTCCTCGCGCTTGTAGCGCGGCTCCCCGCCCGCGCGCCGCTCGGGGAGGGGGTTCTGGGTGGCCGGGCGCGCTGCCCAGTCCGCGACGGCGCGCTCGCTCACCGCCAGGTACTTGGCAACCTCCTTGCGGGTCAGGTACGCCTTGTGGGCGATGACGGCCTGCTCGCGGATGGCCTGCCGCGTCTGGTCGTCGAGCGGATCGCCTGACGCCGGCGCGGGCTTCTCCTCGCGCGACGCCAGCGCCTCCGCCACGACACGCCTGATGCGCTCGTCCAGTTGTTCGAGCAGCGTGTCCATCAAACCTCCCCGCACCCTTCGGCGCGTATTGCGTCGGCCTCCTCATCTTCCACGGCGCGTAGAACACCGGGCGGCGATTCGCCCGGTGACGGCCGGCACAAGGGCACCTCGCGGCTCTGCACCCGCGGCGCACCCGCGGCGCGGCGCTCAATTTCTGCCCACGCGACCACATCTTCAGCGTTCGGCTCACCTTCGGTGGGTACCGGACACGGAGGGGGTGCCGGACAAAATGTCCTATACCCCCTGTCATCCTCTTCGTTTTCAACAGTTTGCGAGAGATTTTCCGCGGGAAAATCTCCCAACACCTCGGCGATGTCCGCCTGGAGCTTGAGAAGAGTCCGGCGCAACTCCTCCCCCTGCCTGCTCTCCAGGAGCGCCGCCCGCGAGTCGTCGGACAGGTCTTCGAGCGCCCGCCTGCCCTTCTCTACGTTCCGGGCGGCACAGACGAAAGCCTGCTCGACACGGACGGTCGGAGCACGCCGCGGCTTACGCCTTCGCGCCCGGGGCGGGGCGTCGGGTATCTCGTCGTAATGTTCCCCTGCCGCGTGCTCGATGGCCGCCCGCCGGTCGGTCTGGTACAGCTCTGAGGCCCGAGCCTCCGCGACCACGGTGTTGACGTAGTCGCCCGCGGTGAAGCTGTACGCGGTCTTTTCGTAACGCTTGAGCGCCGCGTTGTAGTCGCACTCTTCGAGGTGAAGGAGCGAGAACTTTTTAGCCTTCGACTCTTTGATGTGGGCGGCACGCCAGCGGCGGATCGTGCGGTCGGAGCAGTTGAGGTGCTCCGCCAGGGTCTTGTCGAACACTTCGAGGCGGCCGCCCCCGCCGCCTATCAGGCCCATGATTGAGAGCGTGAGCTGGCGCGCCTCGTAGGAGAAGCCCGCGAGCGTGAGCGCGTAGTCTAAGGCGAGGACGCCGTCGGCCATGTCGTCGAGCACGGTGGCCGGGTGCTTGTCGTCCGCGGGCTGCTGCCTGTCGAGCGTGCGGCGGAAGGCTGCGGGCGTGAAGTCGTGAACCCTTGCCGTGCTCATCGGGCGACCACCTCCCTGTCGCGGATTTGAGAGAGCAGGAAGTCGTCGAAACCCTTCGCCTCGCCGGGCCACATGCGCACCCGGACGGTGAAGCGCTCGGCTTCCAGTTGGGTGACGAGGCGTTCGAGCGCGTCGGCGACCTGTGGCTTCGAGAAGACGTCCTTGTCGAAGGCCACGTTGACACGGCGGAGATGCGGGAGGTTCCGGCATAATCTCTCCGCCAGGCCGCGCGTGTTGTTGACGCCCGCGACGCCGACAACCGGCAGCCCCGAGAGCGCGGCGCAGATGTCCGCCTTCAACGTGCCCTCGACGACGGTCAATTCCTCGGCTCCCCACATGGCAGGGCGGTTGGCGAAATGGACGGGGGCGCCGCTGGCTCCGCCGAGCGGATACTTCTGGCGGCCCGCGTCGTCTACCGTCTCCGGGTTACTGCTCCACCAGATGTATTTGCAGCCGTCGCGCGGACTGTCGAGGCGGTAGGCGAGCGCCTGGATGCGGCCGTACTCGTCGCGCGCGGGGATGAAGATGCCCGACGCTGTGTAGACCGAGCGCCAGCGGCGGCCGTCGTGGTAGAAGCCGGGCACGCCGCCGCCGAAGGCGTCGAGGTACGGCGCGGCGAGCTCGGCGACCGCGTCTCGCTCGGCCTCTGAACCAAACGTCGAGCGGTACACCTGAGAGTCAATCCACTCGCCCGAGAGCCCCCTCACCACACGCATCTGCGTGCGGTGCTCGTCCTTGAGAGTGAGCCCCTTGCGGAGTATGTATGTCAGGATGCCGTTGATGATGTCGGCCGGGGCGCGTTCGGTCATGCCGCTCGCCTCCCTTCCCGCCGCCCGGGGTTGCGCTCCTCTTCGAGGTGACGCTCGCGGGCCTCGGCGTTTCTGGCAAGTGCGAGCAGGGCGTTGGGCCGCCTACCGCGCGGGATGGGTGTGCCCGGCGTCCACCTGTAGCCGTCGTCTTCGACGGTGACGATGTCGCCTCCCGCGCGGACGCTGTATGTGCTCGGTGCCCCGTCGGGGGTATGGTTGTGCTGAAGGAGGTTTTTCATGCGTGATACCGGCCCCGCCAAAAGCAAAAGGCGTCCGCCGTCGGGCCGTGACCCCCGACAGCGAACGCCTTGCCATCTCACGCAGGCGGTGCGCGAGAAACCTAAACCTACGGCTCAGCCGACGCCCTTCCGTAGGGCGCCATCACGGGGCGGCCTTCATGGCTATTGCGCCCCGGGTCGGTTCTCGCTACACTCGCAAACGAGCCGGGGCTTTCAAAAGTCCTGGTTTGACTAGCGGCGGGTGTGGGCCTGGAAACTCAACGCCCGCCGCTTCTTTCACCTCAGTCTAACGTCAATCTAAATCCTGTCAATTGGGTAATAATTAAGCCCTAATTCTACCCGGGTAGAATTAGGGCTTAATTATTACCCCCTTTTTTTTAGCCTTCTTTCCTTCGCCCTCTTCTTTTAGCAATCGTCTAACGACATTCCTCGGGTCAGACGTGTGCCCCATTACTATAAAAGACATTATCATGTGTTTTGCTAACTCTTGTAGAGATGTATACCCCTTCTTGCGGAGCCAGTTTCGTATGGTAGCTGGTTCAGTATTGAGTTCTTTGGCTAATTGGCGAATTGAAGGTATTTCACCTCTGAATTTGAGAAGAACATCAAGCACTTTTCCATCATCGATAACACTTGATGCTCCACGCTTCCTTTTCTCTGTGAGGTTAAGTAGCTGTAGCAGGCCGCGAGTAAGTATTCCGGCTTGTCTAGTAACGCTTGCTTGTATGTGTTCGTCTAATAGATTTGATATGGCCTGAACGCGCTCGCGGTGCGTTAGCAAGTCCACCATAGTAAGGCTGTAGACGAGGAAACTAGGCATGAATCTTGTAGCCATGTGGATTAGCTCGTGTGGTAGACGGTAGGTAAAGCGCCGCATAAGATCTGCCTTGTCATCTTCACTTTCTCTATCATCATCTGCAAGATTTTGGTGGAGGTCAGTTAGAAGTTTCTCACATCTCTCTTCTAAGTTGAGGTGCAATGAGGCATAAGGAAACTGCTCGGATAATTTAACGATTAAGACATGAGTCCCTTCCTGCTCAACCACTTGTGCGTACGGCGTGTCTACCCATTGCGCCTTGAACTGCTGGACTGCCTCCTTTGCGAGTTTCTGTATTACCTCTTTGTCCATAATTAAGGGCGGCGTGACGTTAATGAGTTAATTTGAAAAGTTTTCTTGGTTTACTTCTTCTTGCCTTTCTTCGTACTCTTTGATGGCCTACCCGCTGGCTTCGGCTCATAATTCATAACCTCATCATCATAAACCAGCACGCGGCCGTATCTTTCAACCGAACGGATACGACCAAGCCTAACAAGATAGCTAATCGCTGAAACAGTCACGCCGCGCAGTCTTGCCGCCTCCGCCTGCGTAATCAGTTTTCCCATATTGGAATAATCCTTTCGATTATCGCAACAATTCCTCTTGACTCCTAAACGTCGGAGTTATAACATAATCCCTTGAAGGGTTGCAAAGAATTCTTTCCGCCAGAAGGTAAACAAACAACTCAGCGTAGCAAAAGGAATGGCCGCCCGCGTGTCGTTACCACGCGACGGCCCAGCATCCACCGTCCTACCCGTAAAGGAGTCACGAAAGATGCGTAAGGAATCTACTACCGCCACGCCTGCGAAGGCAAGCAAAACCCATAACCAGAACCGAACCGGCAAATCCTCTCGGACGAAGGGGAAGGCCGAAGGTGGCAACGACCGCGCCCGCGCCGAGGGGTTGCTGGCGACGCGGAAATATCACGGCCAGAAGATTGAGGCCAAACTGCGCGGCGCGCTCGACAAGCCCGACGAGCTGCGCCGGCTGCTCGGGGCCATCGATGCGGCGGAGCGGAAGGCGTCGGAGATGTTCGGCAAAGCCTTCGACGAGGAGGCCGTGAACTACGCTTTCAAGGCGTACAGCGCGGCGCTTGTTCACTACTACAAGCACGAGGGCGAGCGGGCCGCGCTATCGCGCCTCGTAATTAACTACGCGGAGTTTCAGGAGGCAGACCCGCGCGTCGACTTAGACCTCGTTGCCGTCGCGGAGCAATACGAGCGAGCGGCCCGTGCTCTAATAGACGTCTACGACCACACCCGCGGCATGCCCGACTGGCTCACGGACTTAATCATGCGCGGCCTCGAAGCGGCCACGGCGAAGACAGGGATTGAGCACTGGGGGGCGAGGGCTTCGACCTGCGCGGGCTCGCTAACCTCTTCTCGGTGACCAGCCCGACCACCTTCAAGCTTGAGTTTGAGCAGAAGCGAGACCTGCCCGAACTCATCAGCGCGGTCTTACGGCACCCCGACACGCCGGTCAATCTCTACAACGCGATAGGGGATGCCATAACCGAATGGCAGATGGACGACACCGACCCTACATACATCCGGCTCGCGCTCGGCAAGCTCGTGGCCGCCCAGAAGGGGATAACAGAAGACGAGTCAAGCGAAGAGTAAGCCACAACAGGCGGCGGGGCGGGCATGTGTCACCGGCACGCGCCCGCCCCTATACATAAAAGCCCGGCCATTTCTGACCGGGCCGGGTGCCTAAGTGTTCTATCGTGCCCCTTTTTTTGACTTCCGCGTAGACCGAGTTTTTGAAGACTTTTTTGCGGCCTTACGCGCCGGCTTCTTTGCCGATGGTAAAAGTTTAAGGTCGGGTTGCGATGGAAACACCACAGCAGGCAGCACCAGAGCGGGGAACGGGCCCCGACCCGTTGCTGTAGCTATGGCTTCGCGTGCCGCTGAGAAAAGAAGGGTGGGCGCATTTTTACCAATAAAGAATTGTAAATCTTCCTCGTCATACTCCTCGGTCAGGCGGAAGAAGCCCACCAGCACGGTGCTAAATTCATAAGGGTTTTGGTTATCCTCTTCTGCCGAAGATAAGTTTAACCTTACACGCCACCGATGAGGATTTGTTTTATTCCGGGTTAGTTTGACCTCAACGTGGACGCTGTAGGCAGCATCGTCTAAGGGCTCTGCCAGTTGCGGGTGAAGCCCTGGGCGCAGCTGGTGTGTCCCGGCAACCGATACGCCCTTCCTGATACGGAAGCCTAACTCCTGGATATAATACCCTTCAAGCTGTAACGAGGTCGCCATAGGCACTATCCTTGCTACCGACAGAGAATGTACGAACTAACGCAGGATATTCGGCATCGATTTCGGCAATGCATTGCTCAATAGACGCGGCACCCTTCCTCTCCGCGCCTACCCCTAGCGAGAAGGAGACTTTAAGCCCCAACGCGCGTAATAACTCCTTAAGGCTGGACAGACGTGGGTTCCCGAGTTCTGACAGTATCCGATATAGATTCTCACGGTTCAGTCCGGCCTCCGTCGCAACCTGACTCATCCCCCGCGCCTCCGCGATGTCGCGCAAGGCGAGTAAAAACACTCGGTGGTCTTCCTCCTCAAAGCAGGCGGAGAGATACGAGGCTGCCTCGGACTCGTCTTGTAAAAGGTCGGTAAGGTAATCTTCAAAATCTTCCGTGAGCGTCGTCACATCAAACGAAAACTGTGTCGCTGCCATGACTTGTCTCCTTACTGCGTGTGGCGGGACTTGTAATCGGCCCAATATTTTTTCGCCTGCTTAATGGCCGAATGCTGGTCGTCTTTATCGCTGCCACACAAGAGAATTATTAACGACTTGCCGCGCTTGGCAAAATAGACACGATAACCCGGCCCGAAGTCGATTTTGAGTTCACTGACCCCCTCACCGACAGGCTCGCAATTACTCGTGTTGCCTAATTTTAAACCGGTGATTTTGGCGTTAATGCGGTTGCGGCCGTCAACATCGCGGAGAGAGGTGATCCATGTCCTGAACGGAGTTCTGCCATCTTTTGTTCGGTAGAGTTTTACATGAATCAGTGTCGCCAATCAGACCTCCGTAAGTGTAGCGCATAAGCTACACTGGCGCAAGTTCAATTTAGGAGAGCTAAAACGGAGCCATGTGGGGTATACACAATTCTCCCTCTCAGGTAACAAAACTCTATATGCAAATCTGGAAGAAAGACAAGAGAGCGCGCTGTGATAGAAATAAGTGGGGCTACCTTTTAATCCCTTCCGACGTTGGTAAATCCCGAGAAGAATTTGCCCATGTCCGCCTAAATCTCTCGCAGTAGGTCACCCGCTCCGCGCGCCTTGAACTCGGCGCGGCGCGCGTCGAAGATGTCACCCAGTTCGTCGTAGTTTAGCCTCATCACGTGGCTAGTGGTCAGCGCCACGAATCCGGTGATGGGATTATTCCCCCTATTCGAGGATGGACTGCGCGAGCCCCCGCTCGCGGGTGTCGGCTTAGGCACCATTACTCACTCCTGCCCACCCGCGCCACGCATGTCTCCAAAGTAGTTAAGAAGAACCCGAACTGTGAGACGTGCGGGGAGCACTCGGGGCGACGCGCTCGCGGCGAGGCGAAAAGGGGGCGAGTAGTGCAAGAGCTAACCACCTACCTAACCGAGCAACACCGCGGGCAGCTCCGCAACCCGCACAAGCCAAGGGAGGGGAAGCCGTGGCGCTTCCCCCGCCTCTGGCCCCGGTTCAACTACCGCAAGCCGCATAGCCTGAAGTCGTAACGGCCATCAATTGAAACCCGGACAGTGAAGAGGGCCGGGCGCGTGTCGTGACCACGCGCCCAGCCCTCGGCCAACAGTCCACAACGTAGAAGGGAGTCGACGTTAAGAGGGGAAGCCCTCGTTCATACATTTAGCGGTAATACAAGCCCCGCACCCCACGATTTCGACGTAACAGTTCGCGCAGACTGTGAATCCGTCATCACAGGAGACACAGCACACTCCGTCGCCAGCCTGATAACCGCGCCCTTGAGGAGGGCCGGGGCGGAGGCCCCTCGTGCCCGGCGTAAAATGTGCGTACACGAAATCCGCGTACTTGCTTTGCCCGGCCTGTCCGGTACTCTGCGCGGGGGCGTCAGACACTTTCTCTACACGAACCACCTCGATACTGAAACTCGTAGGGGTGTTAGTCGTTTTCGCCGACGCGCCCTCGACCTGGAGTTTCTCGATTTCTTCGGGCGCACCGCCCTCTTTAGGAGGAATCCGTGAGACGGTAAACTCGACCAGTTGTTTGCCTTCATCCTGTACCGCCACTACCAGCCCGTAAACATCCCCGTCCTTTCCGAGCTTGATCATACTGCCGTTGGTAGCGACGGCCTTCACTGTCCGTCCGTCGTCTGTCTTGATCTTCACCGCCACCTTGAGCTTGGGCTTTGGCGAGCGGCTTGTACCGGCGTGACTTACCGGAATCAAACTAAAGACCACGAGAGAGAGCAGAACGGCGAATGCTAGTTTCCGAGACGAGTTAGTCATGGTGTTTCTCCTGTTAGTGTGAGGCTATCGAAGCGGTTCGTCAGCAGGTTGCGAGGACGCGGGCACGAGGGCGGCGACGAGTACCAGCAGGATTAAGAGCCAGCGCGTGAGTCGTTTCAGCATAATGTTCTCCTTGGTCGTGAGTAGCGTAAGCCCTTGAGGTTGAGGGGCCGGGACGCGAAGGTGAACGCGGGAATGATATGCCCGGCATGAGGGGGTGTCAACGGTTAAAATAGAAAGGCACAGGACTGAAAGCGCATGGCGAGAAGGGTGCGGGGCGGGCATGTGTCACCAGCATGCGCCCGCCCTTTACAAATAGAAGGCCCGGCCGTTCACTAGGCCGGGCCTTCTATTTGACGACAATTATTCGAGACAATCAGAGACTCTCACTACCAGCGGGCTATCCGATCGTCCCTTATTTACTTCAACATCAGTTATTGATAAAGTCGGCACCGATTTCTTCTTGCCGCCCGCTGTGCTTTCACTTCGCTAAGATGCAGCTAGGAGTATTTCATGAAGAATCAACGGCCAAAACGAGTGGCTTATCCTTCATACCTCGAAAATTACGGTAGCCTTCTATCTCATCTGGAAAATCAGTTCAACACTTTATTGCCTCATGAAAAGTCCGAGGAAAAGGGCGACAGATTTGTTGAATTTGCATTAAGGATTGTGCCTCACCTTGACTTAGGACAGAGGTTTGACCGGCCGAAGAAGAATAAGAGAAAAACCCATGACAAAGGCGTAGATTTGTCATGCCACAGTTTAGATAATTCTGAGGAACTCCTTATCCAGTCCAAATATTCTATCCCGGAAGTTAAGGAGTTTGATTCAGTTATCAGTAAATTTCAGAACTACGACGCGGAACGTCGCCGAGCAAGTGCCGGTGGAAATCTGTTTGAAGCCTTGCAGGAAGATAGTTTGCCAACCGCGCACTTCATGATTATTACAGTCACAGACTTGAGGGCTATTCGTCAGAGGTACGAGCGCTCACAAATGTCTTCCAAACCTTTTTATGACACGATGATGCAGGCCGGTCGTTTACATGTAATTGACGGCCCTACACTACTTCCAGTTTTACAAACTGCTTACAGAAAGCAACATATATTACCTACTGGTGTGATTTTGAATCTCGTTCAGCCTTATATATTTTTGCCTCCGGTGTATGTTGGGATTATTTCAGGAAGTGAGCTAAAGCAAATATACAGAAACTTTGGTAACGCCCTCTTCTTAGAGAATATCCGAGAATTCTTAGGGCAAGCTAGTGGCCGCGTTTCTCTCAGCCAAGGACAGATTACTGTTAATAAAGAAATCGCGAAGACTCTTCAGGAAGAACCCGCAAAGTTCCTTGAAAGGAATAATGGCATTACTTTCAGGGCCGCGACCGTTACTAGAATAGACGAGAACACTTTAAGGCTGGATGAGGCCAGCATTGTAAACGGATGTCAGACAACCATGTCGATCGTACAGCACCCTCACGAGGGGAGCCACGTATTAGTAAAGATAGTTGAGACCACAAATTCTTGGGACGTTGCAGAAGCGGCGAACTTCCAGAATGAAATAAAGCAGCTAGACCTTCGGTTGGCACGTTACATACGACCCCAAGAAATCAGGAACGTAGCCAGCAAGTCAGATGTAGCATTTAAGAGTGCCTCTGAAGAGGCATCCGCCTTCGCCATGTTGGACTCTTTTTACCAGAAGGAAATCACATATGAAGAGGTCAGGGCATTGTTTATTGGCTTATTTAGCAACACGCCGAACAATGCGATCGATAATAACTATACAAAGCTGAAAAACCATATCGTGCGGCAGGTTTTTGAAGACACAGATGACAAGGAGAAGACCTTCGATATTCTATTTAAAATTCACCGTATCACTCAGGAGTCTGCAAAAGTGATACAAAGCCTTCACAGTGATAGTGAAGATGTTGACCTCTTCCAGCGCTTTTGGAAGGAAGATAAGCCTAACTACAGAGTGTTCCTCGCAATACTGGCGGCATGTGGTTGCGTCCATAAAAATATTTACGATGACAATGCGAACGTGACTTACCAAGTGATGATGGATTTCTTGGAAGAGATTCATTCAACGATAGACAACTATCCTGAATTGTTCACTCGTTATTACAGAGACGCTTTCTTAGTTGTCTCTTTTGACGTCGAAAAGCCTGGCGTCGCACCGGATAAGATTGTGCATACTATGTACAAGTCAATCGAACAATCAGACTTCCGCAACCTATACTCTCGGTTGAAGAGAATGGCAAAAAACGACGATCGCTTAATGGAATTGGAAGAAGCTAGAAAAAACAATTCTTAACCTTACTCGATAATATCCTCAAATCAACCTTCTCGACTTCTTTAGTAGCAAGCATGTGCAAAGTGGAGTAGCGCAGGGCCGGCTTCTTCGCCAACTTGTAGATTGATTTGCTTAGTCGTTCGCGCTTCCCCGCCTGTGGCCCCCGTTCAACTACCGCGAGCCGCACCGAAGAAAGGAGAGTAGCCGGACGGCTTAAAGTTAGAGTTTGTTAGAGCCGGGCGTGACCAACTTTGGGGGCGGGACTCTTCGGGGCCCGCCCCCTCTTTGGTCACAAAGCTGCGCTGCATTTTCGTCAGGGGGGATTAAGTCTACTGTTTCCATGAGAATTTTATTGACAAAGGCTTAGAAGGGGCGTAGAAGTTCGGCTGCCGGCGAAAACGGCTATGGCCCTTGATTGGCGCGGTCTTCTCCCAACCTTCAAATCAGGCGCTCCAGTTAAGACCTCAAGTGGTATTGGCTTAAGTCTAACATCTCGTTGACGCGATACTCATCAGATTCCGTCAACTTAAGTCTCTCCAACTTCACCTTCATGTGAAGACATCCCTGCGGAAAAGGAGAATCCTCATGAAAAACGTTAAACGCCGGGTCTTGAATTGGCGGAACCTTTTCTTCCTTACATCCTGCATCGTGGTAACGATGCTTACAGCGCCAACAGTCGTATATTTGAAAATGCCAGGTGAAATGGCTATGCAGGGTGAAGATGCGGTTTTAGAAAAGGGGGATGACTTTAACCCCCCGGTCGAAATTACCCTTATCAAATCGCAGTCTGGGACTATCCAGTTGGGCAAAAGGTTTCCCGCGAATGAGGACTGGTTTAAGGGGCTGACTATAAGCGTACGTAATCGTTCAGTTTACCCGATTACTCACATATCCCTCAGACTTCTTTTCCCCCGCCCTAAGGGGCAAGAAGATAGGTTAGATTTTGCTGAGCCACTTAATTACGGAGAAAGCCCCATACCTTCAGCGGACGGTCAAGTGCCGGTCAACTCTGCCCAACCTGTAATGCCGGAAACGAGCGTGGAGCTGAAGTTGTCAGACGAGGACTATCAGGACATCCGAGCACTGCTGGCGGAATCACATTATCCCGGTAGCATCAAAAAAATTAGAGTATCCGTCCTGATGCTTGGTTTTGCCGACGGTACGGTATGGATAGGTGGTAAGAGGTACGAGCCGGATAAGAACAAGCCAGGAAAGTTGATACCTTTAGAAAAGTCAGACACGCGTGGATCGCGTCACCCGGTCAGATTTCTAACAGCGAGCGCGCCGCAAGTCGGAACTTGCGGTGACGAGATTCAATATACTGATAGGCGTCCCTGTGTGGGTAATTGCTACGCTTTGCATGTTGTCGTCGGCGGTTACACGACCGGCAATCTCGCTACTAAGCCTGTCGAAATGCGGTGTAAATCTAACTATGATGGCGCGACCTGTTCTTCAAAAAGGATAGTTGATGATCTGACGACTTGTCCGACCCCGACCCCGACCCCTACCCCTACCCCCACGCCGACGCCAACGCCGACGCCTGATGATGGCGGGGGCTGTGATGCGGGCGGCGCGTACTCTTGCTTCGAGGATGAAATTTGGAGCGCGACTCAGTGCGATTGTATTCCACGCGTCTCACCTATCTTGGTGGATGTACTCGGGGACGGCTTTAGCCTTACGGATGCCAGCGGTGGGGTTAACTTCGATCTGAATAGCGACGGCTTGGCGGAGCATCTGAGTTGGACGTCCGCCGACGGTGATGATGCTTGGCTCGCGCTAGACCGCAACGGTAACGGGGCGGTAGAGAATGGCACAGAGTTATTCGGCAACTTTACCCCGCAACCATCTGCCCCGTCGGGAGAAAGAAAGAATGGCTTCCTCGCACTGGCCGAATATGACAGACCCGAACGAGGGGGAAATGCCGACGGGATTATTGACGCGCGTGACTCGATTTTCTCGTTACTCCTCCTCTGGAAGGATGTTAACCATGACGGAATCTCACAGCATTCGGAGTTATACACTCTGCCAGCGCTCCAGGTAACACGCCTCCACCTTGACTACAAAGAGTCGAAGAAGACAGACGAACGTGGTAACAGCTTCCGCTACCGGGCTAAGGTAGACAACGCGAAGGGAGCTAAAGTCAATCGCTGGGCTTGGGATGTCTTTCTCGTCTCCAGCCAGTAGAACCTGAACATTAAACTTTGGCGCGTTCGGAGCCGCCGCGGTCACTCAGGGGTGAGGACGCCGCGGCGGCTCTTTTCGCGTCAAAATTCTCCTCCCTCAGGCCGCTGAACGAATCGAGGCGGCGTAAACGAAAAAACAGACCTTAAACCTTTGCTGCTCCGAGGCTTACGAGTGTCGGTTTACGTTTACGGCGGTTATTAACCAAAAGTAACCAAATATCCCCAATTACATCAACAGTTAACCTTCACACATTTTTACCTCTTGCACTGACCCTATTTCGGCCCCTTTTTCAGGTTTGAGAGATGATGAAAACTTCGTATTACGAGACGGCTGAGAGTTCGTATTACGAGGCGGGGTCGGCCCTCATAATACGAAGTCGAGCGGTCTTCGTATTATGAAGTGATTG
>DASVTS010000176.1:0-35175 GCA_036387455.1 Pyrinomonadaceae bacterium
CTTGACGCGCGGCGGCCCCTCTCGTCTGAGTCGTGCTGCGGCGGGCGGCGGGCTCACTTCTTCGCGCGCAGGTCGTAGGCGTAGACGGTGTCCTGGTCGCGGAGGAAGAGGTGGCCGCCGGCGACGATGGGGTGCGCCCAGGTCGGCAGCGAGTCCTGCGGGATGCGGAAGCGGCCGCGCTCGCGGTAGCCCTCGGGCGTCGCCTCGGCGATGCCGACCACGCCGTTCTCGCTCAGCAGGTAGAGGAGGCCGTCGGCGTAGACGAGCGAGCCCTTGCCGACGCTGCGGTCCTTCCACGCGACCTCGCCCGTGTCGAAGCGCATCGCCGTCAGGATGCCGCCCGAGAAGCCGTAGAGGTGCTCGCCGACGAGCACCGAGCTGCTGTGGTGGTTGCGCATCTCGCGCGTGAAGTAGACCTCGGAGGCCGTCACGCCCTTCGGGTCGGCCTTGATCTCGACGAGGCCGCCGCCGTTGCCGTAGTCGGACGTGAGGAAGACGCGGTTGCCGCGCGCCACCGGCGTCGCCGCGTTGGCCGTGTCGTTCGCCGCCTTCGGGTAGTCCCACAGCAGCTTCCCCGTCTCGAGGTCGAGCCCGAGCCCGCGCGAGTGGGTGAAGAAGACGACCTGCGTCCTGCCGCCGACGGTGACGGGGATGGCCGACGAGTAGCCGGCGCGGTCGCTCTGGCTCTTCCAGATGAGCGCGCCGTCCTTCTTGTTGAGCGCGACGACCGACGCCCCGGGGCCGCCCGCGTTCACGAGCAGCTTCTCGCCGACGACGAGCGGCGACTCGCTGATGCCCCACGTGATGTTCGAGCCGCCGAACTTCTGCAACACGTTCATCGTCCAGACGACCTTGCCCGTGTTGGCGTCGAGCGCCGAGAGGTCGCCGCTGCCGCCGAGGGCGTAGACGCGGTCGCCGTCCACGGTCGGCGTGCCGCGCGGGCCGTCGCCGCGGTCGTTGCGGAACGCCGTCCCGTGCGGCGTGGCCCACACCTCCTTGCCGGTCTTGAAGTCGAAGGCGATGACGAACTCGCGCTCGCCCCGCAGGCCCATCGTGTAGAGCCGCCCCTTCGACGCCGCCAACGACGAGTAGCCGCGCCCGGCGCCCGACGCCTTCCACGCGAGCGGCGGCCCCGACTCGGGCCACTGCTTGAGCAGCCCCGTCTCCTTCGAGATGCCGTCGCGGTTGGGGCCGCGCCACTGCGGCCAGTCGGCCGTGCCTTGCGCCGCGGCGGGCGGCGCGCACAAAACCAGAAGGCAGAGCGCCGTCAACGCCGGCGTCAGAACTCGCGTGCTTCTCATCTTCGGTCGCCTCCTCGCTGAGTCAAAAAAAGCAGTCCGGGCCCGACTGAACTCGACCGGGGAGCGTGGTCGCTCTGGGGTGTGGGGTATAATGCCGCCCGCCCGGTGCTTCTGTAAAACGTTTTGTGACGGGCCGCCGCCGCCCGTCCAAACGGAGTGAAGTTTATCCAAAACTCTCCCGCGCGCGGCGGCGTACGACGGTTGTGTGACGACCGCCCGTGCGGTTAATCTCCTGAACCGACATGACAGCACCAGCCGAAACACTCGACTCGAAAATCAAGGACGCGCGCGCCGCGCTCGACGCCTGGGTGCGCGAGGTGGTGGCGTGGCACTTCGACCCGGAGACGGGCTCGCCCTTCTGGCTGGAGCGCGCCGAAGGCTTGGGCTTCGACCCGCGCCGCGAGGTGCAGACCTACGACGACCTCGACCGGCTCGCCCCCTTCGAGGACGAGTGGCTGCGCGGCGGCCCCGTCCGCCGCTGGGTGCCGAAGGGGCTCGCCGACCGCCCCGTCTACGTCTTCGAGACGGGCGGCTCGACCGGCGTGCCGAAGTCGCGCATCAACGTCGAGGACTTCCGCACCGACTACGAGATGTTCAGCCGCACGCTCCCCGACGAGTTCTTCCCCGTCGGGGCCGACTGGCTCTCTTTGGGGCCGACGGGGCCGCGCCGCCTGCGGCTCGCCGTCGAACACCTCGCGCAGCACCGCGGCGGCATCTGCTTCGCCGTGGACCTCGACCCGCGCTGGGTCATCAAGCTCCTCAAGGCGGGCAGGCCGCGCGACGCCGAGGCGTACAAGCAGCACGTCGTCGAGCAGGGGTTGACGCTCCTGCGCGCGCACGAGGGCATCCGCTGCCTGTTCACGACGCCGAAGCTCTTGGAGGCGCTCTGCGAGAAGGTGTCGCTGAAGAAGGTGGGCATCACGGGCGTCTTCTGCGGCGGGACGGAGATGACGCCGCAGTTCCACCGCTTCGCCGTCGAGGAGCTGATGGAGGGCGCCTACTTCGCGCCGACCTACGGGAACACCCTGATGGGGCTCGCCGTCCACAAGCCGCGCGCCGGGGGCGACCCCTTCGACATCATCTACTACCCGCCGGCCCCGCGCGCGATGGTCGAGGTCGTCGACCCCGGGGACCCGACGCGCGTCGTCGGCTACGGCGAGACGGGGCGCGTGCGCCTGACGACGCTGACGAAGGAGTTCTTCATGCCGCGCTTCCTCGAACGCGACGAGGCCGAGCGCGAGCCGCCCTGCGAGCCCTACCCCTGGGACGGCGTCCGCAACGTCCGCCCCTTCTCTAAGCTGCAAGCGAACGTCGTCGAAGGCGTCTACTGACTACTGCCCTATGCTCCACATCCCAATTCTGCGCAGAGGCGAGCCGTACAGGAGTCTGGAGGTCGCGCGGGCGGTGCACTACCGGACGCGCGAGCCGTTCGTGGAGGTGAGCCAGGCGAACGTCGGCCTCGTCCGGCGCGACCTGCGCGGGCAGCCGGAGGCGCGGGCGGCGCTGTCGAAGTTCACCGTCGGGGAGCTGCTCACGATGTGCGCGCGCGCGGCCGGGCATTTCGCCGGGGACGAGCTGCCGCTGGGCGAGGGCGTGCAGGCGCCCGAGGACTACGTGCGGCAGGTGACGGCGACGACGGGGATGCCGCACGCGCTCGTGCGCCGCAACATGGAGAAGATTCGCGGCGTGCTCGAAACGATGGGCGACGTGCTGGCGGGGCTGACGCGCGGGCTCGACCTGCGCGTGCTCGACGAGGGCTTCGGCGAGCAGGGCGGGCAGGTGTTGAGCTTCTACCCCGTCGCGCAGTCGCTCGGCGTCGTGCTGCCGAGCAACTCGCCGGCCGTCCACGCGCTGTGGACGCCGGCCGTCGCGCTGAAGACGCCGCTCGTGCTGAAGCCCGGCGCGGCCGAGCCGTGGACGCCTTACCGCCTGATCGAGGCGTTCGCGCGCGCGGGCGTCCCGCGCGAGGCGTTCGGCTACTACCCGACCGACCACGCGGGCGCGGGCGTGATTCTCGAAAGCTGCGGGCGCGGGATGATGTTCGGCGACGCCTCCTCGGTCGGCGCGTGGAAGGACGACCCGCGCGTAGAGCTGCACGGCCCCGGCTACAGCAAAATCGTCATCGGCGAGGACGCGGCCGACGAGTGGGAGCGGCACCTCGACGTCATCGCGCGCTCGGTGGCGGAGAACGGCGGGCGCTCGTGCGTCAACGCCTCGGGCGTGTGGGTCACGCGCCACGGCGCGGAGATAGCCGAGGCGCTGGCCGAAAGGCTTTCCGCGATAGTGCCGCGCGCCGAGGACGACCCGGAGGCCACGCTCGCGCCCTTCGCGGACCCCTCGGTCGCCGAGCGCATCAACAACATGGTCGAGGCCGCGCTCGGCGAGCCCGGCGCGCGCGACGTGACGGCCGGGCGCCGCGGCGGCGCCGAGCGCCTCGCGCGCCGCGAGGGCTGCGCGTACCTCCTGCCGACGGTCGTCCACTGCGAGACGGCGGGGCACCCGCTCGCCAACCGCGAGTTTTTGTTCCCGTTCACGAGCGTCGTCGAGGTCGGTCAGGGCGAGCTGCCCGAGGCGCTGGGGCCGACGCTCGTCGTCACGGCCATCACGGAGGACGCGGGGCTC
The DNA here is from genome assembly GCA_036387455.1 of Pyrinomonadaceae bacterium. Lineage (GTDB taxonomy): Bacteria > Acidobacteriota > Blastocatellia > Pyrinomonadales > Pyrinomonadaceae > QHXN01. The sequence continues at coordinate 3,924 of DASVTS010000176.1, forward strand.
GTCCGCCGGCTCGCGCAGTCGCCGCTCGTCGGCCGCCTCAACGTCGGCCCCGTCCCGACCAGCGTTGTCCGCTGGGACCAGCCGCACGAGGGCAACCTCTTCGAACACCTCTACGCCCGCCGGGCCTTTCACAAGGTCGCGGGAAGTGGACAGTAGCCGGCAGCCGGTAGAAAAACTTTCTACCGGCCACCGGCCGCTCGAACAAAGATGCGCATTCTCTACATCACGGCCGGGGCGGCGCAGATGTACTGCGGGAGCTGCCTGCGCGACAACGCGCTGGCGACGGAGCTTCTGGCGCGCGGCCACGACGTGGCGCTCCTGCCGCTCTACACGCCGACGCTGACGGACGAGCCGAACGTGAGCGGCGGGCGCGTCTTCTTCGGCGGCATCAGCGTCTACCTCGAACAGCACTCGGCGCTCTTCCGCCACACGCCGCGCCTGCTCGACCGCCTCTGGGACTCGAAGCTCGCGCTCAAGCTCGCCGCGCGCAGCTCCATCCAGACGAGCCCGCGGATGCTGGGCGAGCTGACCGTCTCGATGCTCCGCGGCGAGGACGGCAACCAGCGCAAGGAGCTCGGGAAACTCATCGACTGGCTCAAGACCGAGCCGCCGTTCGACGTCCTCTGCCTCCCCTACACGCTGCTCATCGGGCTGGCCCGCCCGCTCCGCGAGGCGCTCGGCCGCCCCGTCACCTGCACGCTCCAGGGCGAAGACCTCTTCCTCGAAGGCTTGCCCGAGCCGTACCGCTCGGAGTCGCTCCGGCTCATCCGCGAGAACGTCCCGTTCGTCGAGCGCTTCCTCGCCGTCAGCCGCTACTACGAGGAGTTCATGCCCGGCTACCTCGACATCCCGCGCGAGAAGATGAGGCTCGTGCCCCTCGGCATCAACCTGCAAGGCTACGAGATGCGCGCGCCGCGTGAGGGGGGGCAGCCGTTCACGGTCGGCTACTTCGCGCGCGTCGCGCCGGAGAAGGGGCTGCACCTTCTGGCCGAGGCTTACGTGCGCCTGAGCGGGCGGGCGGGCGCGGGCGCCGCGCGGTTGGAAGTCGCGGGCTACCTCGGCGAGGAGCACAGGGCTTACCTCGCGGGCGTCGAGCGGCGCCTGCGGGAGGCGGGGCTCTCGGGCGAGTTCAACTACCGCGGCGCGCTCGACCGCGTGGGCAAGATTGAGTTCCTGCGCGGCCTCGACGTGCTCTCCGTGCCGGCCACCTACGACGAGCCGAAGGGTATCTTCCTGCTCGAAGCGATGGCGTGCGGCGTGCCCGTCGTCCAGCCGCGGCGCGGCGGCTTCACCGAGGTCGTCGAGCGCACGGGCGGCGGCCTGCTCGTCGAGCCGGACGACCCCGCGGCCCTCGCCGAAGGGCTGCTCCGCGTCCGCGAAGACGCGCCGCTCGCGGCGGAGCTGAGCGCGAGCGGTTACGAGAACGTGCGCCGCCACTACACGGTCGCGCAGATGGCCGAACGCGCCCTCGAAGTCTACGGGGAGCTTTCGGGCGGCCGCGCGCCCGCCGCCGCGGCTTGAGCGGACTTCGTCTAATTCTCCGAAGGTCGAAGGTCGAACAGAGTGCTTGTAGTCGAGAACCTGTCGAAGGAGTACAGGACGCCCGCGGGGGCGCTGCCGATTCTGTCGGGCGTCTCCCTGCGGCTGGGGCGCGGCGAGTCGGTCGCGGTGATGGGGCCTTCGGGGAGCGGGAAGAGCACGCTGCTCTACGTCGTCGGCGCGCTGGAGCCGCCCACCTCGGGCGAGGTCACGCTCGACGGGCAGAACCCCTTCGCGCTCGGCGAGCGCGAGCTGGCGACGTTCCGCAACCGGGAGGTCGGCTTCCTCTTTCAGGACCACTGCCTGCTCCCGCAATGTTCGGTGCTGGAGAACGTGCTGACGCCGACGCTCGTCGCGCGGGAGGGCCGCGAAGACTACGGCGGGAGGGCGCGCTCGCTGCTCGAACAGGTGGGCCTCTCGCACCGCGTCAACCACCGCCCGGCCGAGCTTTCGGGCGGCGAAAAGCAGCGGGCGGCGCTGGCGCGCGCGCTGATGATGCGGCCGAGCCTCCTGCTGTGCGACGAGCCGACGGGGAACCTCGACCAGAAGGCGGCCGAGGCGGTCGCCTCGCTCCTGCTCGAACTCCACCGCGCGCAGGAGACCATCCTCGTCGTCGTCACCCACAGCCCCGAACTCGCCGCACACTTCCCCGTGCGCTACCGTCTGACGGAGCAGAGACTCGTGAAGGAGTGAACCGTGAACCGTAAACCGTGACGAGAGAAGAAAGGGTTTTATCTCGTCACGGTTTACGGTTCACGGTTCACGGCTCTTAAATGCTGAATCTCGTCCTGCGCAATCTCAGGTACTACTGGCGCACGAACCTGGCCGTGGTGTTCGGCGTGGGCGTGGCGGTCGCGGTGCTGGCGGGGGCGCTGCTGGTGGGCGAGTCGGTACGGGCGAGCCTGCGCGGGCTGTTCCTCCAGCGGCTCGGGCGCGCGTCGCACGTGGCGAGCGCGCCGAACTTCTTCCGCGAGCGTCTGGCCGAGGACGTGCGCGCGGGCGCCGGGTTCGCCGCCGCGGGTTTCGACGCGGCCTGCCCCCTCGTCGTCGCCGAGGGCGCCGTCACGCACGAGGCGAGCGGGCGGCGCGGGCTGGCCGTGCAGGTCTACGGCGTGGACGCGCGCTTCTGGGAGTTCCACGGCCGCGCGGGCGCCGACGCGCGGGCGCCGAAGAACGACGAGATACTTTTGAGCCCGGCGCTGGCCGCCGAGTTGGGCGCGGCGCCGGGCGACGCCGTCGTGCTGCGGGTCGAGCAGCCGTCGGACATCCCCGTCGAGTCGCTGCACGGGCGCAAGGACGACGTGGGCAGCAGCGCGCGCCTCACGGTGCGCGAGACGCTGGCGGCCGAGGAGCTGGGCGAGTTCTCCGTCCGGCCGCGGCAGACCGAGACGCGCGCCGTCTTCGTCCCGCTGGCCTCTTTGCAGAGGAGCCTCGACCGCGTCGGTCGCGTCAACACGCTCCTCTTCGCGGCGCGCGGCGCGGGGGATGCCGGGGCCCAGACGAAAAGTCTCGAAGGCGTCCTGCGCGCGTCGGCGACGCTCGAAGACCTCGGCGTGAGGCTGCGCTGGCTCGACGAGGGGCGCGGGCTGGCGCTTGAGAGCGAGAGCGGGATGGTGAGCGACGCGCTCGACGCCGCCGCGCGCGGGGCGGCGCGCGGGGCGGGGATGACCGCCTCGCCCGTCTTCTCCTACCTCGCCAACACGATTCGCGTCGGCGACCGGCGGGTGCCTTACTCAATCGTCACCGCGTTCGACGAAGGCGCCTTCGGCAGCCTCGCCGCCGCGCCCCGAGCGCCCGGCCCGGCCGCGGTTGACGGCGGGCTCCCGCCCGTCGTGCTGAACGAGTGGGCGGCGCGCGAGCTGGGCGCGAAGGTGGGCGATTCGCTGACGTTGGAGTATTACCTGTGGGAGGACGCGGGGCGGCTCTCGACGCGCGCGGCGGAGTTCCGCGTGGGGGGCGTGGTGCCAATCGCGGGCGCGGCGGCCGACCGCGACCTCGTGCCCGAGTATCCGGGCATCACGGGCTCGCGCAGCATCGCCGACTGGGACCCGCCGTTCCCCGTGGACCTCTCGCGCATACGCCCGCAGGACGAAGCCTACTGGGACGAGCACCGCACGACGCCGAAGGCGTTCGTCACGCTCGCGCGGGCGCAGGAACTCTGGCGCTCGCGCTTCGGTGGCCTGACCTCTCTGCGCGTGCGGCGGGCGGAGGGCGCGACGCCCGAGACGGCGCGCGGGTCGCTCGCCGCCGCGCTCGGCGAGACGCTCGGGCCTTCGGCGGCCGGGCTCGCGGTCTACGCGGTGAGGGCCGAGGGCCTGGAGGCGTCGCGCGGGGCGACCGACTTCGGCGAATACTTTCTCTACTTCAGCTTCTTCATCGTCGTCTCGGCGCTGCTGCTGACGGCGCTCTTCTTCCGGCTCGGCGTCGAGCAGCGGCTGCGCGAGGTGGGCTTGCTGCGGGCGCTGGGCTTCACGCCGGGGCGCGTGCGCGCGGTCTTCCTCGTCGAGGCGCTGGCGCTGGCGACGCTGGGGAGTCTCGTCGGCGTGCCGGGCGCATACGCCTACGGGTGGCTTTTGATGAAGGGGCTGCGGACGTGGTGGGTCGGGGCGGTCGGCACGACCGCGCTCGAACTGCACGCGGGGCCGTGGCCGTTCGCGTTCGGGTGTCTGGGCGGGGTGGCCGCCGCGCTCCTGTGCATCGTCTGGACGCTGCGCGGCCTGCGCCGCGCCTCGGCGCGCAGCCTGCTCGCGGGGGCGCGCGAGTGGGAGAAGGAAACGGCCTCGTCTTCGAGGAGGGCTTCGGCCTTTTCGTCGGCGCGGCTCGTCGTCCCGGCGGCGGCGTTGCTCGGGGGCGTCGCGCTCGTGGCGGCGGCGGCGGCCGGGGCGCTGGGGCAGGCGGCGGGGTTCTTCGGGGGCGGTGCCCTGCTGCTCGTGTCCCTGCTCGGGTTCCAGTCGGCGTGGCTGCGGGGGCGGGGGCGCGGGACGATTGGGGGCGGGGGCTGGCGCGCGGTCTCGCGGCTCGGGATGAGGAACGCGACCTACAGGCCGGGGCGGAGCGTGCTGTGCATCGCGCTCATCGCCGCCGCCGCCTTCATCATCGTCGCCGTGGACGCCTTCCGGCGCGACGACGCGGCGGCGGCGCGCGACAGAAAATCCGGGGGCGGCGGCTACGCGCTGCTGGCCGAGTCGCTGCTGCCCGTCGTCCACGACCCGAACACGCCCGAGGGGCGCGACGCCCTGAACCTCGGCGTCGCGGGCGAGGGCGCGCTCGAAGGCGTGCTGCTGGCGCGGTTCCGCCTGCGGCCGGGCGACGACGCGAGCTGCCTGAACCTCTACCGCCCGAGCCAGCCGCGCATCCTCGCGCCGGCCGACGCGTTCGTCCGCGAGGGGCGCTTCGACTTCGGAAGCTCGCTCGCGGCGGAAGGGGAGGAGAAGGCGAACCCGTGGCTGCTGCTCGGGCGCGAGTTCGCGGACGGCGCGGTGCCCTTCATCGCGGACGCGAACTCGGCCGCGTACGTCCTGCACCTGGGCTTAGGCGAGGACTTCGTGCTGGAGCGCGGCGGCGCGGAGCCCTTGCGGCTGCGGCTCGTGGCGACGCTCGCGGACAGCATCTTTCAGGGCGAGCTTCTGGTGTCGGAGCAAAACTTCCTGCGCCACTTCCCCGAGCAGGAGGGCTACAGGTTCTTCCTGCTCGACCTGCCGCCGGGCGCGGACGCCGCCGCCGCGCCGCGCGTGGCGGCCGCGCTGGAGGAGCAGCTCGCGGACTTCGGCTTCGACGTCGCTTCGACCTCGGAGCGGCTGGCGGGCTTCCACCGGGTGGAGAACACGTACCTCTCGACGTTCCAGATGCTCGGCGGGCTCGGGCTGGCGCTCGGGACGCTGGGGCTGGCGGCGGTGCTGCTGCGGAACGTCCTTGAGAGGCGGAGGGAGCTGGCGCTGCTGCGCGCGGTCGGCTACCGGCGCTCGCACTTCGGGTTGATGATAGTCGCCGAGAACGCGCTGCTGCTGGCCGCGGGGCTTCTGACGGGGGTGCTGTCGGCGCTTCCGGCGATAGCGCCCGTGGTCGCGTCGCGCGGCGGGCGATTGCCGTTCGCGTCGCTGGGGATGCTGCTCGCGGCGGTCGTCGCCTCGGGGCTCGCGGCCTCGCTCGTGGCGACGGCCGCCGCCCTTCGCGCCCCGCTCCTCGCCTCGCTCCGCGAGGAGTGAAATTCTTCGGGCGCCCCGGCGCCGCCCGCGTTAGAATCGTCCCCCGACCCGCAACCCTTAGGAGAGTTCAAGATGCGAAAGTTACTGCTGTCGTCGTGTCTCGCCGCGCTCGCCGCGGCGCCCGCCGCCGCGAACTGGCCGCAGTGGCGCGGCCCCGACCTGAACGGCGTGAGCGCGGAGCGCAACCTGCCGGCGCGCTGGGGCGCGGCGGAGAACGTCACGTGGAAGCTGGCGATGCCCGACCGCAGCGGCTCGACGCCCATCGTGTGGGGCGAGCGCCTCTTCCTCAACGTCGCGGAGGGCGACGAGCTGAGCCTCTGGTGCGTGGACAGGTCGAAAGGCGTTGTCGTCTGGAAGCGCAAGCTCGGCGGCGGGAACGTGAGGATGCGCAAGCACAACATGTCCAGCCCCTCGCCCGTCACCGACGGCCGGGGCGTCTGGGTGATGACGGGGACGGGCCTGCTCAAGGGCTTCGACTTCGAGGGGCGCGAGCTGTGGGCGCGCGACATCCAGAAGGACTACGGCGAGTTCGGGCTCAACTGGGGCTACGCCTCCTCGCCGCTCCTGCACGAGGACTCGCTCTACGTGCAGGTCTTGCACGGGATGAACACCGACGACCCCTCGTACGTCCTGCGCGTGGACAAGAGGACGGGGAAGACGCTCTGGCGCGTCGAGCGCCCGACGGACGCGGTGCGCGAGTCGCCCGACGCCTACACGACGCCGGCCCTGCTGCGCGTGGGTAAGGCGACGGAGGTGGTGGTGAGCGGCGGCGACTACGTGACGGGGCACGACCCGGCGACGGGGAAAGAGCTGTGGCGGGCGGGCGGCCTGAACCCCGAGCGCGAGCCGTTCTTCCGCATCGTCGCGTCGCCCGTCGTCTACGACGGGCTCATCTACGTGCCGACGCGCGTCAAGCCGCTGCTCGTGTTCCGCGCGGGCGGGCGCGGCGACGTGTCTAAGTCGCACCTCGCGTGGTCGACCCAGAACGGGCCGGACGTGCCGACGCCGGTGACGGACGGGAAATATTTCTACGTCGTCAACGACCGCGGCATCGTCTGGTGTCTGGACGCCAAGACCGGCCGGGAGGTCTACGCGCAGCAGCGGCTCAAGCCGGGCACCTACAGCGCCTCGCCCGTGCTCGCCGACGGCAAGCTCTACGTGACGAACGAGGACGGCCTGACCTCGGTCGTCAGGGCCGGCCCGCAGTTCGAGGTGCTGGCCGAGAACGACCTCGCCGAGTACACGCTCAGCTCCCCGGCCGTCTCCGAAGGCCAAATCTTCATCCGCACCTCCGGCCACCTCTACTGCATCGGCCCGCGGCGCCGCTGATTAAGACTGGGGCTTGAAGTACAGGACCATGCCGGCGCCGGCGGCGGCGAGGACGAAGCCGAGGTAGAGGAGCGGGTTCGGCGCGTTCTTCGGCGGGTGGAGCACCATCGAGAAGAGGACGTTGACGAGCGGCGCGCCGGCGAAGACGAGCGGCATGACGTAGGTCGGCAGGCCCCCGGCGCGGAAGGCGTAGATGATGCACACGGCGCCGACGGCGCCGAGCGCCCCGCCGGCGGTCGCCGCCAGCGCCCCCTTCGTCGTGAACCCCGCGCCCACGCCCCCCTGCGAGGAGAGCCCGAGCACCGGCACGATCACCCCGATGAGGAAATAGGCCGCGCCCACACACAGGAGCGCCCGCAGCGGGCTCCCCAACTGCACCTGCCCCTGATGCAACACCGGCCCGTACAGCCCCCACGCGAGCGCCGCGCCGAGGGCGAAGATGATCCAGAGCATTCTATTCACTCCGTGAATCGTGAACCGTGAACCGTAAACCGTGACGAGTAAAAACTGCGTTTTTACTCGTCACGGTTTACGGTTCACGGTTCACGGCTTTCAGAACGTCAGTCGGACGCCGAGCTGCACCTGGCGCGACGAGGTGGTCGTCGAGCGGATGCGGCCGAAGGTCGAGAGCGGCTGCTCGTTGTCGGCCGCGCCGGTGAAGACGATCAGGCTCGGCGGGGCGAAGTTCGCCCGGTTGAAAACGTTGAAGGCTTCGAGGCGAAGCTGCACCGCGCCGTCGTCGCCGAGCGCGTCCCAGCGCGTGTTCTTCGCCAGCGAGAGGTCGAAGGTGCGCAGGTTCGGCCCGATGAGCGCGCCGCGGCCGACGTTGCCGAGCGTGCCGGCCGCCGGCAGGCGGAAGGCCGCCGGGTCGAAGTACTGGTCGGGGCCGCCGAGCACGGCCGTGTCGGCGTCGAAGCCCGGCGCGAAGTCCGGCCGGTCGAAGCCGATGCCGGGCGCGAGCGACGGCGACCACTGCGAGCGCGAGCGGTTGCGCGCGACGAAGACCGTCAGGGGGTTCCCGCTCCGCGCCTGCCCGATGCCGGAGAGCTGCCAGCCCCGCGTCAGCACGCCCGCCAGCCCCTCGCGCCCCTCGCCGAACGGGAGCTGGTAGGTGAAGTTGAAGACGAGGTTGTGCTTGGCGTGGTAGTCCGACAGCCCCCTGTTGTAGTTGAGGCCGGGGAACTCGGGGAAGGCGGTCGTCGTCCCGTTCGTCGCGTCGGAGAAGAAGGTCGAGGCCTGCGTCGTGTCGATGTTGCGCGCGAAGGTGTAGGAGAGCTGGGCCGAGAGCCCGCGCGTGAAGCGCTTGCGCGCCTCGAAGACCATCGCGTTGTACCAGGAGTTGCCGTCCGACGACTTCAGCTCGATGGTCGTGAAGGCGGGGTTGGGGCGCGCCTGGCCGGCGGGCCAGAAGGGCGTGCCGTCGGCGCGGATGACGGGCGCCGGGATGTTGACGTCGTTGCTGCGCAGGAGGTGTACGCCGCGCGAGCCCGCGTAGCCGACGGTCACCACCGTGTCGAACCACAGCTCGCGCTGGAGGCTCAGGTTCCAGACCTGGAGGTACGGGTTTTTGAGGTCGAACTGCACGGGGCGGATGGAGAGCGAGCCGACGAAGTTGGGGACGGGGAAGGAGGGGTTGTTGATGACGGGGCGCGGCGTGGCAGGCGGGTTCGTCACCGTCACGATGAGGTTCTGCTGGTTGTTCGTGTTGAAGTAGACGCCGAAGCCGCCGCGCACGGAGGTGCGCCCGTCGCCCGCCACGTCCCACGCGAAGCCCACGCGCGGCGCGAAGTTCTTCCGCGAAGGGTTCCGGTAGAGCGGCCCCAAAGTCGGCGCGAGGTCGCTCAGGGAAGGGAGCGACACGTCGCGCCGGTCGAGCGGCACCGACGCCGTCTCGTAGCGGAGCCCCGCGTTGAGGCTCAGGCGCGGGTGGACGCTCCACGTGTCCTGCGCGTAGAGGCCGAGGAGCGTGAAGCGCCAGTAGCGGTCGAGCGCCGCCGTCGGGGTGAGTCCGATGAAGCGCTGCGCGCGGTTCTGGAGGAAGTCCGAGACCGAGGCGAAGGTGTAAATGCCGTTGCTGAAGGTCGGGTTGACCATGTTGTCCTGGTAGCGCTCGGCCAGCGCGCCGGCCTTGACGAGGTGCCGGCCGCGGCTGTGGACGAGGTTGTACTCGCCGCCCAGGACGTTCTGGACGAGGCGCAGGTTCCCCGAGGACTGCGGGCCGAAGCGCGGGATGCCGCCGATGTCTATGTCGCCGGTGATGCCGCGGCCGGGGACGAACTCGGGCAGCGGGCTGGCGAGGTTCGCCTGGACGTTCTGCCCGACGCGCGTGCGGCCGAAGTTGAGGCGGAACGTGTTCAGCGTCGAGGCCGAGAGTGTCCGCCGGTACTCGCCGGTGAAGAACTGGTTGCGCGAGAAGAAGGTGCGCGGGAACTGCGGGAAGTCGGTCGGCAAAAGCTGGTCGGCGGCGTCGAGCGTGTAGCGCCCGAAGAACTGGTCTCGCTCGGAGCGGTTGTAGTCGAGGCGCCCCTGCACGAAGCTCTGGCGCACCCGCTGGTCGAAGCCGAAGGTGTAGGCGGCGAGGTTGCCGGCGACGCGCGGGGCGCCGAGGTTCGGCAGCGGGAACGCGTCGAGGAACGGGCGGATGACGGGGCTCACGGCGACGTTCGTGCGGACGACGTTCGCCTCGGGGCACGCCTGGCCCGCGGGCGGCGTGACGGCGCAGCGCGTGACGACGCCGGCGCGGGCGTCGAGGTCGGGCGTGACGGTGCGCACGGTGCGCCCGAGGTTCTCGCGCAGGCTCTCGTAGCCGGCGAAGAAGAAGAGGCGGTCTTTCTTAACGGGGCCGCCGGCCGAGCCGCCGAACTGGTTGCGGCGGAACTCGGGCTTCCGCTCGGGGTCGAAGAAGTTGCGCGCGTCGAGGTTGTCGTTGCGGTGGAACTCGTAGAGCGAGCCGTGGAAGGCGTTCGAGCCCGACTTCGAGACGGCGTTGACCTGACCGCCGAAGTTGCGCCCGTACTCGGCGCTGTAGGCGTTGGTCTCGACGCGGAACTCGCGGATGGTCTCCAGCCCGAGCGTCGTCCCGGCGGCGCTCCCCGCGGGGCCGTTGGTGAAGTCGTTCTGCGGCGTCCCGTCGAGGAGGTAGACGTTCGAGCGCGGGTCCTGCCCGTTGATGCTCATCCCGACGCCGTGGGCGACGACCGAGCCGGTGTCGCGGTGCGGGTAGGCGATGACGCCGGGCTGGAGCAGCGCGAGGTCGGTGTAGTTGCGCCCGTTCAGGGGCAGCTCCCGCATGGCGCGCTCGCCGACGAGGAAGCTCAGCTCGGGCGTCCGCGTGTTGACCAACTCGGCGTCGGACGTGACGGTGACCTCCTCGGCCACGCCGGCGGCCTCCATGCGGATGTCGAGCGTCGCCGTCTCGTTGACGGTCAGGTTGATGCGCTCGAAGCGGCTGGGCTTGAACTCCTTTTTGGCGGCGCGCACCTCGTAGGGGCCGACGGGGAGGCCGGCGAACGTGTAGCGCCCCTCGGCGTCGGAGACGGTGGTGCTGGCGCGCCCCGTCTCAAGGCTGGTGGCCGTCACCTCCGTGCCGGGGACGGCCGCGCCGTTGCTGTCGCGCACGTCGCCCGCGAGCGTGCTCGTCGTCTGGGCGAGCGCCGCCGCCGGGGCGAAGAGGAGCAGGAGCGCGAGGCAGGCGAGCCTCGCGCAAAAGGGGGTAAGAAGGGAAACGTTTTTCGGCATGTGGACGTATAACTCCGCGTTCGATAGCCACCGTCTGGGGCGACCCTTTATACTCCGCATTCTAGCAGGCGGTTTCAGATTTTGAGGAAAATCCGATTACCCGCCGCCGGAAAATTAGAGGGGCACGCGCTTTTCACGCCCCTTTTCGCCGCAAAAAGCCGAGTCCCGGCGACGGCGAAAAAGCGGCGCGCGCCTTTCGCCCGACCGGCGCATACCGGCCCGTTGACCTTTGAGGAGAATCGTCTTGAAGTCCAAGCTCCAAGCCCTCGTACTTCTGTCCATCTCGCTGTGCGCCGCCCTCGCCCTCGCGCCGCACGCCTCCGCGCAGACGCACCGCGGCTCCGTGCTCGGCACCGTCTCGGACCCGAGCGGGGCCGTCGTCGCCGACGCGGAGGTGAGGCTGGTTAACGCCGGCACGAACGAGACGCGCACGACCAGGAGCAGCGGCGAGGGGCAGTACGCCCTGTCTTCGCTGCCCCCGGGCACTTACCGCCTCGAAGTCGAGAAGGCCGGCTTCAAGCGGTTCGTGCACACGGACATCGTGCTGCTGGTTAATCAGGAGCACAGGTTCGACGCCCGCCTCTCGGTCGGGCTCGTCCAGGACGACCCTTACGAGGTCTTCGCCTCGACGAGCGATTTGAAGCAGGACTCGGCCTCGCTCGGCGCGGTCATCGAGAACCGGCAGGTCGAGGGGCTCCCGCTCGACGGGCGCAACTTCTACGAGCTCAGCCTGCTCGTCCCCGGCGCCGCGCCGCCCGCGCAAGGCTCCGCCGGCTCGGTGCGCGGCGACTTCGCCTTCTCGGTCAACGGCGCGCGCGAGGACTCGAACAACTTCCTGCTCGACGGCGTCTACAACGTCGACCCCAAGCTCAACACCTTCGGCGTGCGCCCGCCCGTGGACGCCATCCGCGAGTTCGAGACGCTGACCTCGACCTACGACGCGTCGTTCGGCCGCTCGGGCGGCGCGCAGGTCAACGTCGTCCTGAAGTCGGGGACGAACCAGTTCCACGGCTCGCTCTACGAGTTCCACCGCAACGGCCGGCTCGACGCCCGCAACTTCTTCGCGCCCGCGGGCGAGGCCGCCCCGGAGTACGTCCGCAACCAGTTCGGCTTCTCCGCCGGCGGCCCCGTCAGGAAGGACAGGACCTTCTTCTTCGCCGACTACGAGGGCACGCGCTCGCGCGAGGGGCTGACGCGCGTCGCCAACGTCCCGACGCTCGCCGAGAGGGCGGGCGACTTCTCGCAGTCGTTCGACTTCACGGGGCAGCCCGTCTTCGTCCGCGACCCGTTCCGCGTCAACCCCGTGACCTTCCAGCCGCTCCCCTGTCACGCGCAGGACCAGCGGGGCTGCTTCCCCGGCAACCGCATCCCCTCGGAGCGCCAGAGCGCGGTGGGCCGCGCCGTCGCCGCGCTCTACCCGGCGCCGAACCGCGCGACGCCCTTCGCCAACTTCGTCTCGTCGCCCACGCAGCGCGACCGCGACGACCACTTCGACGCGCGCGTCGACCACGTGCTGGGCGACAACTCGACGCTCGCCCTCCGCTACAGCTTCGGCGACCGCGCGCTCTTCGAGCCGTTCGCGGGGCCGACCTTCGCGGCCGTCCCCGGCTACGGCAACGACGTCCTGCGGCGCGGCCAGAACGCGATGGCCGGCTGGACGAAGGTCTTCGGCCCGGCGTTCGTCAACGACGCGCGCGTCGCCTTCAACCGCGTCGCCTCGGCCGTGCTTCAGGAGAACCGCGCCGCGTCGGTCAACCGCCGCGTGGGCCTGCCCGACCTCTCGACGAACCCCCGCGACGCCGGCCTGAGCTTCATCACCGTCACGGGCTTCTCGCCCCTGGGCGAGGAGTTCAACAACCCGCAGAACAGCGTGACGAACACCTTCCAGGCGCTCGACACGGCGACCTACTCGCGCGGGAGCCACCTCTTCAAGTTCGGTGCCGACCTGCGCGCCGTCCAGCAGAACGCCTTCCGCGACGTGCAGGCGCGCGGCCTGTTGCAGTTCACGCCGTTCGCCTACACCGGCAACTCGCTCGGGGACCTCCTGCTCGGGTTCCCGACCGTCACGGGCGGCGCGCGCGTGGACAACGCGCAGCACCTCCGCGGCGAGAGCTATCACTTCTTCCTCAACGACCAGATTCGCCTGACGCCGCGCCTGACGCTCTCGGCCGGCCTGCGCTACGAGTACACCTCGCCGCCCGTGGACGCCGAGGACCGGGCGAACGTCTACGACGCGGCGACGGGGGCGCTCGCCGCCGTGGGGACGGGCGGCGTCCCGCGCTCGGGGTACCACCCCGACCGGAACAACTTCGCGCCGCGCGTCGGGGTGGCGTGGACCGTGGGCGGGGACGGAGACACGGTGCTGCGGGCGGGCTACGGCGTCTACTACGACCAGTCGCCGCTCGCGCCCGGCGAGGCGCTCTACTTCAACCGCCCCTACTTCGACTTCAACCTCTTCTTCCCGCTGCCGCAGTTCCCGCTCACGGTCGAGAACCCCTTCCCGGCGAACTTCCCCTTCGCGCTGCCCGACTCGGCGCTCGCCATCCAGCGCGACCTGCGCACGCCCTACATGCAGCACTGGAACGCGAACGTCCAGCGGCAGCTCGGCCGCAGCCGCGTCGTCGAGGTCGCCTACGTCGGCTCGAAGGGGACGAAGCTGCTCTCGGCGCGCGACATCAACCAGCCGCGGCCGGGCGTGCTCCCGCCGGGGCTGCCCTTCGTCCCGCGCCCCAACCCGTTCTTCGACGACATCAACCTGATAGAGTCGCGCGCCTCTTCGAGCTACCACAGCCTCCAGGCGCGCCTCCAGCAGCGCCTCTCGAACGGGCTCGCGCTGCTCGGCTCCTACACGTGGTCGAAGTCCATCGACGACGCCTCGAACTTCTTCACCTCGGCGGGCGACCCGAACTTCCCGCAGAACTCCTACGACCTGAGGGCCGAGCGCGGGCTCTCGAACTTCGACGTGCGCCACCGCCTCTCGGTCAGCTACTCCTACGACCTGCCGCTCGGCCGCGGGCGCGCCTTCCTCGCCGACCGCGGGTTCCTGACGGCGCTGCTCACGGGCTGGCAGACCTACGGCATCGTCACCGCGCAGACGGGACGCCCGTTCACGGTCGCGCTCGTGCAGGAGTTCGACAACAGCGGCACCGGCCGCTCGTCGCTCGGCTTCGGCGCGAACGACCGGCCGAACGTCGTCCGCGACCCGAACAACGGGCCGCGCACGCCCGAGCAGTGGTTCGACACCTCGGCCTTCAGCTTCCCGGCGCCGGGGACGTTCGGCAACGCGGGGCGCAACATCCTGCACGGCCCCGGCTACCAGAGCGTCAACGCGTCGCTCGTGAAGAACACGGCGCTCGGCGAGCGCGTGAGCCTGCAACTGCGCGCCGAAGTCTTCAACCTCTTCAACCACCCGAACCTGAACCTGCCCGACAACTTCCTGGGCTCGCCCACGTTCGGCCGCGTCACCTCGGCGCGCGACCCGCGCCACATACAGTTCGGCGCGAAGCTGCTGTTTTAAAGGTTCGTCCGGTGCCCTGAGATGAGAATGACAAAGCCCGCCCGCCGCGCAACCCTGCTGACGTTCTCACTCCTCGCCTTCGCCCTCGCGGCCTGCGCCGCGCGCGCGACCGACCAGCCGGCGGCGCGCTCCGCCAACGCGGGCACGACCGGCACGGACTCAACCGCGCCCGCGGCCGCGCGGCCTTCGCCCGCGGACGCGGCGCCGGCGCCGGCAGCCGCGGAGGGCGCCGGGGCGACGGCGGCGGGCGTGAGTGCGGCGGACGGCGCGGGCATGAAGGCCGGCGCGCCCGCGGCGGTGTCGGCCGAGTGGCCGCAGTGGCGCGGGCCGAACCGCGACGGGACGGCGGAGGGGGTCGCGCCTCCTTCGGCGTGGCCGAAGGAGCTGAAGCAGAGCTGGCGCGTGACGGTCGGCGTCGGCCACTCGTCGCCGGTCGTGAGTGGCGGCGTCGTCTACCAGTTCGCGCGGCAGGGCGAGGACGAGGTGCTGCTCGCGCTCGACGCCTCGACGGGCAGGGAGCTTTGGCGGGGCGCGCCGGCCCCGGCGCCCTACACGGTCAACCCCGCGGCGACGGGCCACGGCAAGGGGCCGAAGTCCACGCCCGCGGTGGCGAACGGGCGCGTCCACACGCTCGGCATCTCGGGGCTGCTCTCGGCGCACGACGCGAAGACGGGCCGCCTCCTCTGGCGGAAAGATTTTTCCAAGCAGTACCCCGTCAGCTCGCCGCTCTACGGGACGGCGATGTCGCCCGTCGTCATAGGCGACCTCGTCGTCGCGCACGTGGGCGGGCACGACAGGGGCGCGCTCACGGCCTTCGACGCCGCGACCGGCGCGGTCAAGTGGGCTTACGACGCCGACGGCCCCGCCTACTCCTCGCCCGTCGTGCTGACGGCCGGCGGCGAGCGCCAGCTCGTCACCTTCACGCAGAAGGAGCTGGTCGGGGTGTCGGCCGCGACCGGCGCGCTGCTCTGGAAGCTCCCGGCGAAGACCGCCTACGACACGAACTGCAACACGCCGGTCGTCTACAAGGACACGGTCGTCGTCTCGTTCGAGGGCGGCGGCATCGCGGCGCTGCGGCCCGTGCGCGAGGGCGGCCGCTGGGCGGCGCGCGAGGTGTGGCGCAACGAGGAGAACGAGCTGTACATGAACACGCCCGTGCTCCGCGGCTCGACGCTCTACGGGCTCTCGATGAAGAAGAAGGGGCAGTTCTTCGCGCTGGACGCGGCGACGGGCAAGACGCTCTGGCAGGGGCCGGGGAGGATGGGCGAGAACGCCTCCGTCGTCGGCGTCGGCGGAAGCCTCCTCCTGCTGACGAACGACGCGGTGCTCTACGTCCTCCCGGCGGGCGCCGCCACGTTCGCCCCCGCCGCGCAGTACACCGTCGCCACGTCCCAGACCTGGGCGCACCCCGTCTTCCTCGGCGACCGAATCCTCGTCAAGGACGAGACGACGCTGGCGGCGCTGTCTCTTAAGTAAGAGCCCGCGGAGCGGGAGGCAGAATAAAGCCCGGGGCGTGAGCCCCGGGAACAGGTGCGTAATAAACGAGAGAGCCCGCGGAGCGGGCGGCAGCAGTGGCCGCTGCCGCCCGCTCCGCGGGCTCTCAGGTTTTTCGTCAACGCTGACCCGGCGTTACGCTTGCGGCTCCACGCCGGGCTTTATTCTGGCCGCCCGCTCCGCGGGCTCTTCGGACGGGCCCTGAACGGTCGTTCAGTCCGAAAGTTTATAGCAGGCCATCTGCGTGGCGTTGCGGACGAGGAGGCGGCCGCCGGCGATGGCGGGGCAGTTCCACGTCCGGCCTTCGAGGGCGGGGAAGCGCGACAGCTCGGTGTGTCCGGCGGGCGTGGCGCGCACGAGCGCGATTTCGCCCTCCTCGGTCGTGACGATGAGGTGGCCGCTGGCGAGCGTCACCTGCCCGTAGCCGTAGCCGCGCGCCTTCCACTTCTGCTCGCCCGTCGCCACGTCCACGCACGTCAGCATCCCCTCGTCCAAGCCGTAGACGTAGCCGTCCAGAAAGACCGAGCTGTTGAACTTGTTCTTCATCGACGCCCGCTCCCACACGGACGCGGCCGAGAGCTTGCCGCCCGCGTCGCGCAACTCGACGAGCGCCGCGCCCTTGCCGTAGCCGGCCGAGACGAAGAAGCGGCTGGGGCCGACGACGATGGGCTGCGCGACGTTGATGCCGATGGAGTTCGCCCACGGGAAGACCCACAGGACCGAGCCGTCCTCCGGCGCCAGCCCCGCCACGCTCCGCGCCGTGACGGCGAGAATCTGACGGCGGCCGGCGAGCGTGACCAGCATCGGCGAGGTGTAGGAGGCCGCGTCGCCCAGGGCGCCCCACACGCGCTCGCCCGTCCGCGCGTTGTAGGCGACGACCGACTTGCCGTTCGAGCCGCCCGGAATCACGACCACCTTGTCGTCCACCACGAGCGGCGACGCCGCCATGCCCCACTGTATGTTCGACGCGCCGTTATCCTTCAGGATGTTCTTCGACCAGATGAGCTTGCCGCTGCGCGCGTCGAGGCAGCGCAGCTCGCCCAGCGCGCCGAGCGCGTAGAGACGCCCCTCGTGCCACGTCGGCGTGGCGCGCGGGCCGTCGCCCGTCTGGTCGGTGTAGAGCGCGTCCCAGGCGTGCGTCCACAGCTCGCGGCCGTTCTCGACGTTGTAGGCGGCGACCACCTCCTGCGCGCGCCGCTGCTCGATGGTGAAGGCCACGCCGTCGGCCACAGAGAAGGAGCCGTAGCCGCCGCCCGACGGCTGTTTCCAGAGCTGAGTCAGTCCGCCCTGCCAGTTGGTACGTATCGGCTGCTCGTCGTAGCGCCCGTCGCGCGCGGGGCCGCGGAAGTTCGTCCAGTAGTTCCTGCGCGCGGGCGCGGCGGGTGCCGGCGCCGCCGCGGGCTGACCGGCGGCGGGCGCGGCCGGCTGCGCCGCGGGGTCAACTGCTTGCGCGCCGGGTGCGGCTGCCTGCGCGGCCGGGTCTACGGCGGCGGCGGCGGCGGGGGCCGCCTGCGGGTCTGCCGCCGCGGCGGCGGGCGCTTCGCCGGCGGGGGCGGGCTGGTTGTGCTGCGCGGCGCGGTGGCGTTCCAGTTCGGCGTAGTGCGCCTCGGTGCTGGGGGCCGTGGCGCGGCGCGGGCCGAAGAGGAGGTAGGCGTAGGTGGCGCCGAGGACGAGGACGAGCATCGCGCCGAGCACCTTGAACTCGTGCCCGGGGCGCGTCAGCAGCAGGACGAGGCCGAGCGGCGGCGCCAGCACGCAGGCCGCCAGCACGACCGGCCACGAGTGATACCAGGGCGTCCGTTCCCGCGCCTCGTCGCCCCGCGTCTCTCCGCTCTGGGTGTCGAAAATCATGCTCGTCGCTCCTGTGGCTGAAAAAAGGGAGGGAGGGCGCCGCGGCCCGCCGGCGCCCTCCCGCTTAGACCCCGCGGGGCCGGCGCTTGTTCCTTAGAATGCGCCGGCCCCGCCGTTTAGTCCACCCGCCGCGGGCTCATTTCGCCGCCCGCTCGATGGCGTAGAGGTTCTTCTCGCCGCGGATGAAGAGCCGGCCGCCGGCCGCCGCGGGCGAGGCGTAGACCGGCTCGCCCAGCGAGTTCGTCCGCAAGACCTCGTGCTTCGGCCCGGCCCTGATGACGAAGGTGTCGCCGTCCTCGCTCGTCAGCAGAATCTTCCCCTCGAAGGCGATGGGCGAGGCGGTGAAGGTCGCCGGGACGGGGACGCGCGCGCCCTCGTACTTGACCTCGCCCGTGCGCGCGTCGAGGCACGTCATGATGCCCTTGTCGGTCAGGAGGTAGACGTAGTCGCCGTAGAGAATCGGCGACGGGACGTAGGCCGTGCCCTTCCCGTACTTCCAGACGATGTCGGCGTCCTTCAGCTCGCCGGAGGCGCCGAGGCGGACGGCGTAGGCCAGCTTGGCGGGGAAGCCCGCCGAGACGACGACCATGTCGTGGTTCTGGGTGGCGACCGGCGAGGGGATGGCGTTGCTCTCAAGGCCCTTCGAGCGCCAGAGCTCCTTGCCCGTCGCCGGGTCGTAGGAGATGACCGACTCCGTGCCGCTGGCTATCAGCTCGGTGCGCTTGCCCGTGTCGACGAGGAGCGGCGTGGCCCAGCTCACCTGCACCTTGCGCGGCGTGCGCCAGACCACCTTGCCCGTCTTCTTGTCGAGCCCGACGATGAAGGAGTCTTTGCCCTCCTCCTCGTCGGCCTGCACGATGACGAGGTTCTCGTGGAGCACGGGCGAGGTCGCCGCCCCCATGCCGAGCGTGCCTATCTTGCCGGGCATGAACTTCCACGCCAGCCTGCCGCCGAAGTCGTAGGCGTAGAGCCCCTCCGTGCCGAAGTAGGCGTAGACCATCCGCCCGTCGGTGGCGGGGGTGGAGGCGGCGTAGGAGCTTTTGCGGTGGCGGTCGTCGTAGGGCGTGCCCTCCCAGGCGGTCTGCTCCCAGACGACGCGGCCCGTGTCGCGGTCGAGCGCGATGACCTTGAAGGCGTGACGGCGGTCGGCGCCGACGCTGTCGGGGTGGCGCCACTCCTGCCCCTCTATCTTGTGCACGGCGGCCTTCGCGCCGGGGACGACCGCGCCCTCGACGGCCGTCGTCACGAAGACGCGCCTGCCCCAGACGACCGGGCTCGAATGGCCCTTGCCCGGGAGCGGCGTCTTCCAGCGGACGTTCTTGGCCTCGCCCCACTCCTCGGGCAGGCCGCGCTCGGCCGAGACGCCCGAGCCTTCGGGGCCGCGCCACTGCGGCCAGTTCGTGTCGCCGGCCGCCGAGGCGGGGGCGCCCGGCAGGGCGAGCGCGGCCAGTAAAAGTGCGGGCAGGGCGAGAAGGATTCTGACTGACGGTTTCACTGTTTGTTTTCCTTGTTTCACTTCGCGGGCGCCGCCGGCCGGGGTGCGGCCGGGGCTTCGGCGACGGCGAAGACGTGGTTGATGCCGCGGACGATGAGCATGCCGTCGCTGATGGCGGGCGTCGCCATCAGGACTTCGCCCATGGGGTTGATGGAGAGCAGTTCGTGCTTGGGGCCGGCGCGGACGACGAAGATTTCGCCGTCCTCGCTCGACAGGTAGAGCTTGCCGTCGGAGCCGACGGGCGAGGCCGTGAAGGCGCCGCCGCGGTCGGCGAGGCGCTGCTGGTAGACGCGCGCGCCGTCCTTCGCGCCGTAGGCCGTGACGACCCCGCTGTTCGAGAGGACGTAGAGCAGGTCGCCGTAGATGATGGGCGTCGGCATGTAGGGGCCGCCGCGCGCCTTGCTCCACGCGATGAACTCGCTCGACTCCTTGCCGTCCTTCAGGCTGATGTCGCCCGAGGCGCCCGGCCGGATGGCGTAGATGGGCGTCGGCGCGCGGTAGCCGCTGGTGACGTAGATGAGGTCGTGCGCGAAGATGGGCGTCGGCGTCGTGATTTCGGAGTTGGGCGAGAGCCGCCACAATTCCTTACCCGTCAGCGGGTCGTAGCCGCGCGCGGCCTTCGTGCCGTTGGTGACGATCTCGGCGCGCGTCTTGCCCTCGTAGACCGTGGGCGTGCCCCAGCCGGGCAGCTCGCCCTCGCGCATCGTCTTCCAGACCTGCTTGCCGGTCTTGAGGTCGTAGGCGGCGATGAACGAGTTCTTCTGGATGTCGGCCTGGACGATGACGAGGTTCTTGTAGATGACGGGCGAGCTGCCGTACTCCCACTGGTAGTCCGGGTCGTAGAACCAGCCGGCGTCGAGCGTGCCGAGGTCCTGCTTCCAGAGGAGCTTGCCGTTGAGGTCGTAGTTGTAGAGCCCCTCGGAGCCGAAGAGGACGACGAGGTGCTTGCCGTCGGTCGCGGGCGTCGAGGCGGCGTGCGTGGACTTCGGGTGGCGCTTGACCTTCGGGACGCCCTCGTAGGCCGTGCGCTCCCAGACGACCTTGCCCGTCTTCTTGTCGAGCGCGTAGACCTTCCACGCGTGCTTGGGGTCGTTCTTCACCGGCTCGACGTCGCCGTAGAGGCCGAAGCGCGACTCGGGCTTCGGGTCGGAGCTGACCGCCGTGACGACGAAGACCCTGTCGCCCCAGACGACGGGGCTGGCGTGCGAGAGCCCCGGGACCGGCGTCTTCCAGACGACGCCCGACGCCTTCGTGGCGTCCCACCTGACGGGGGCCGGCCGCCCCTCGGCCACGCCGGAGGCGCCCGCGCCGCGGAACTGCGGCCAGTTCTGCGCCCGCGCGCCCGCGGCGGCCAGGCACAGGCAGAAGACGGAGAGCGTGAGTCTTTTCATGTTTGACCTCTGGCTACTGATTGCCGTCCACTTTCTTCAAAAGCGTCGTGTTCGCCTCCTGCTTGAGGCTCATCCCCGTGACCTTGCCGCCCTCGACGTTGAAGGTGAAGGTGGCGCCGCCGAATTCGACGGGGCGGAAGGTCTTCTGGTCGAGCGGCATCAGGGTGAGCGGGCCGCCCCCGCCCGTCGCTATCACCCGCCCGTCCTTGAGCGTGACGCTTATCTCCGGGCCGGGGTCGCCTTTGTACTTGCCGACGTAGGACCGGAGCACGCCCGCGTCCACCTCGGGCGGCGGGACGGCGCCGGCCTTCCTGAGCAGCGCGACGACGGGGGCCTTCTTCTCGTCGGAACTGGTCGTGAAGAGCGCGACCGTGAGCGCCTCGGCCGGCACCTTGCCGGTGTCGAGCGCGGCCGTGATGAGCTCCATGTTGTCCGAGCCGACGCCGGTCGCCAGCACGTCGCCCGCCTCCTCCGTGCTCTTGGCGAGGATGGCGCGGACGACGCCGGTGTGCCCCTTCTGCAGGGCCCACGACATCGCCGTCGCGCCGTAGAAGGTGTCCTTGAGGTTGACGTCCGCCCCGCGCTCGATGAGGAGCTTGACGACCTCGGTGTGGCCGCGCTCGGCGGCCTTGAAGATGGCGGTCGCGCCGTAGCGGAACTTGGCGTTGACGTCGGCGCCGCGGTCGAGCACCGCCTTGACCTCGGCCGGGTCGCCCTTGCGCGCGGCCTCGTAGAGCTGTTCGTTGAGCGCCTGCTTCGGGTCGGCCTGCGCCGCCGCCGCGCCGGCGGCGGCGAGCGCGAGCAGCGCCGCCAGGGTGATGCGCGTGAGCGTCATGGTCTTCAATCCGTTTTTCGTTGCCGCCGGGGTGGTGTTAACTTTGTCGGGCGCGCCGCCGCCTTGAGTCCAATAAATTGGGCGCGTGTACGTGATTTCGGAATGCCGTGGGGATTCCGCCCGCGAGCCGGAAAAACATATCGCGGCGCTGCGGCGTATTTACATCCCGCGGGCTCTCAAAAGCAAGGAAAATTTTTGGCCGCGAGGCGGCGGGAACACATCTCAGGGCTTGTTATAAAACGCGCGCGGCCCGCACAAGGTTTCTTTTCGGGACATTTTTAAACGACTGCGAGGCTAAAAAACTTGAAGACGACTTCACACCCCCGGGGGCTCAAGCTCTACACGCTGCTGACGCTGGCGCTGGCGCTGCTGCCGTCTTCGGCCGCGCGGGCCGCTGACTGGGCCGAGTGGCGCGGCCCGGCGCGCGACGGCGTCTCGCACGAGAAGGGGCTGCCCGCGAAGTGGTCGCCCGCGGGCGAGAACCTCGCCTGGAAGGCGCCCTACGGCGGGCGCTCGACGCCGGTCGTGATGGGGAACCGCGTCTACCTCTTCAACGCCTACGAGCGCGGCGCGCGCCTCCAGGAGCGGCTGATGAGCTTCGACGCCGACACGGGCAAGGTCGTCTGGGAGCGCCACTTCAACGTCTACCTCTCGGACGTGCCGCCGCACCGCGTCGGGTGGGCCTCGCCGGTCGGCGACCCCGCCACCGGCAACGTCTACGTATTCGGCGGCGGCGGCCTCCTCGTCGGCCTCTCGGGCAGGGACGGCAAGGTGCTCTGGGAGCGCTCGCTCGGCGAGGACTTCGGGCTGCTGACGACGCACGGCGGGCGCACCGTCTCGCCGCTGGTGGACGGCGACCTCGTCATCGTCAGCGGCGTGGCCTTCAGCTGGGGCTCGCACTTCCGCGGCCTGCACCGCTGGATGGCCTTCGACAAGCGGACGGGCGAGACGGTCTGGACGAGCGCGCCCGGCTCGCAGCCCTACGACACGACCTACGCCGCGCCCGTCATCGCCGACGTCGCCGGGACGCGCCTGCTCATCCAGGGCGCGAGCGACGGCTGGGTGCACGCCGTCAAGCCGCAGACGGGCGAGCCGGTCTGGAAGATAGAGGTCTCGAAGCGCGGCCTCAACACCGGCGTCGTCGTGCGGGGGACGGACGCCATCATCACGCACAGCGAGGAGAACCTCGACTCGAACGAGATGGGGATGATGGCGGCGCTCGACGCGTCGCTCAGGGGCGAGCTGAAGATGTCGCAGCTCAAGTGGAAGGTCTACGGCTGGCAGGGCGGCTTCTCGTCGCCCGTGCTCGACGGCGACCGGCTCTACCAGGTGGACAACGGCGCCAACCTCGCCGCCTTCGACGTCGCCTCGGGCAGGCAGCTCTGGCTCCAGAACCTCGGCACGATTCAGAAGGCGTCGCCCGTGCTCGCCGACGGCAAGCTCTACGTCGGGACGGAGAACGGCAGGTTCTTCATCATCGAGCCCTCGGCGGCGGGCGCGAAGATTCTCGACGAGGACCAGCTCGGCACCGAGCAGCAGCCCGAGGCCGTCATCGCCTCGGTCGCCGTCTCGGACGGCCGCGTCTTCCTCGTCACCGACGCGGCGCTCTACTGCATCGGGAAGAAGTCGGGCGCCGGCAAGGCGGCGGCGACGCCCGCGCCCGCGCCGGCCGCGGCGGGCTCCGAGGTCAGGCACGTGCAGGTCGTCCCCGCCGAGCTCACGCTCAGGCCGGGCGACCGCGTGAGCTTCCGCGTGCGCCTCTTCGACGAGCGCGGCAACTTCATCCGCGAGGAGAAGCAGGCCGAGTGGTCGCTCGACAAGTTGAAGGGCGCGGTGACTGCGGGCCAGTTCGCGGCGGCCGGCGACGCCGTCGTCCAGACGGGCGAGGTGCGCGCGGCGGTGGGCGGTGTGGCGGGCGCGGCGCGCGTGCGCGTCGTCCCGCCGCTGCCGTGGGAGGAGAACTTCGACGCGGCGGAGCCGAACACCTTCCCGCAGCACTGGACGAACACGGGCATGAAGTTCATCACGCGCGAGGTGGGCGGCACGAAGGTCCTGGTGAAGACGACCGAGGGCTCGTCGCTGCGCACCCGCGCGCGCGCCTTCATGGGGCCGAACGACCTCCACGACTACACGGTCGAGGCCGACGTCTTCGCCACGACGAGGCGGCGGCAGGTGGGCGACGTCGGCGTCATCGCGCAGCGCTACTCGCTGACGCTCTTCGGCAACGCGCAGAAGCTGGAGCTGACGCCGTGGCAGCCCGAGACGCAGAGGGTCGCCAGCGTCGCGTTCGGGTGGAAGCCGGACACGTGGTACCGCGTCAAGCTGAGGGTCGAGAACCTGCCGGGCGGGCAGGTGCGCGCGCGCGGCAAGGTCTGGCCCGCCGGCTCGCCCGAGCCCGACGCCTGGACAATCGAGCACACCGACCCCATCGGCAACCGCCAGGGCAGCCCCGGCATCTTCGGCAGCGCGCTCGCGGAAATCTACTTCGACAACCTGAAGGTGTACGCGAACAAGTAGACGGTGGTCAGTAGCCAGTGGGGGAAAGGCAAAGTTGAGGATGAAATCAATGTCGAGTAAGCGTCAAAAGGGAACCCGAATCGTTAGCGCGAGCCTGGTAGTTTTAACTGCCGTCTACTGTCTGCTGTCTACCGCCCGCCCGGCCTCGGCCTCCGACCCCGGCACGGGCGAGTGGCCGATGTGGGGCGGGACGCCCGACCGGAACATGGTGTCGAAGGCGAAGGGGATGCCCACGTCGTGGGACGTGAAGACGAAGAAGAACGTGAAGTGGGTGGCGGAGCTGGGGTCGCAGACCTACGGCAACATCACGGTCGCGGGCGGCGTCGTCCTCGTCGGCACCAACAACGAGGCCAAGCGCGACCCGAAGATTACGGGCGACAAGGGCGTGATGATGGCGTTCGACGCCAACACCGGCGCCTTCCTCTGGCAGGCCGTCCACGACAAGCTCCAGTCGGGGCGCGTCAACGACTGGCCGTTCCAGGGCATCGCCTCGTCGCCGCTCGTCGAGGGCGACCGCGTCTACTACGTCTCGAACCGCGCCGAGCTGATGTGCGTCGACCTGAAGGGCTTCTCCGACAACGAGAACGACGGCCCCGTGACCGACGAGAAGGCCACGGGCGCCGGGCAGGCCGACGTCCTCTGGCGCCTCGACATGATGGAGGAGGTCGGCACCTTCCCGCACAACCTCGCCAACTCGTCGCCCGTCTCGCTCGGCGACCTCGTCTACGTCTCGACCTCGAACGGGCAGGACGAGAGCCACGTCAACATCCCCTCGCCGAAGGCGCCGGCCATCATCGCCGTCAGCAAGAAGACGGGCAAGGTCGTCTGGGAAGACGCCTCGCCCGGCGACAAGATTCTGCACGGCCAGTGGTCTACGCCCGCGGTGGGCAAGGTCGGCGGCGTGGACCAGGTCGTGATGGGGCAGGGCGACGGGTGGGTGCGCGGCTACGAGGCGGCGACCGGCAAGAAGCTCTGGGAGTTCGACACCAACCCGAAGGACTCCACCTGGCCGAAGACGCGCAACGAGATCATCTCGACGCCCGTCATCTACGAGGACAAGGTCTACCTCGCCAACGGGCAGGACCCGGAGCACGGCGAGGGCGTCGGCCACATGTACTGCATCGACGCCACCAAGCGCGGCGACATCACGCAGGCGGGGAGGGTCTGGCACTACGACAAGATTCGCCGCTCGATTTCGACGCCGGCCATCGCCGACGGCATCGTCTACCAGCCGGACTTCAGCGGCTTCCTCCACGCGCTCGACGCGAAGACGGGTCAGCTCATCTGGCAGCACGACATGTTCGCGGCCGTGTGGGGCTCGCCGATGCTGACGGCCGACGGCCGGCTCTACCTCGGCGACGAGGACGGCGACGTCGTCATCATGCAGGCCGGGCGCGAGAAGAAGCTGCTGGCCGAAATCAACATGGGCAGCTCGGTCTACTCGACGCCCATCCCGGCGGGCGGCTCGCTCTTCATCACCAACCGCAACCAGCTCTTCGCGCTCGCGGAGGGCGCCGGCCCCGCCGCGACGCCGCCCGCCAAGCCCGCCGCGACGCCGGCCGCGAAGCCCGCCGCGACGCCGGCCGCGAAGCCGTGAGTCAAGAACCCGGAGCCGGGGCGAATCTCTACGAAGGAGCTAAGGCGATGAAAGGCGTGCTGCTCGCGGCGCTTCTCCTGTCCGTGCCCTTGGCGGCGCGGGCGCAGAACTGGCCGCAGTTCCGCGGGGCGCAGGCGTCGGGCGTGGCCGAGGGGCAGAAGACGCCCGTGAAGTGGGACGCGCCCAAGTCTCAAAACATAATCTGGAAGACGCCGGTTCCGGGGCTCTCGCACGCCAGCCCCGTCGTCTGGGGCGACAAGGTCTTCGTCGTCAGCGCGGTGGGCGAAGACCCCAACCCGACCTACGTCCCGAAAGACCGCGGCATCTCCACGGCGCGCGACGAGGTCAGGCACGCGTGGCGCCTCTACGCGCTCGACAAGAAGACCGGCCGCGTGCTCTGGCAGCAGACGGCGCACGAGGGCGTGCCGCGCGCCCGCCGCCACATCAAGGCGACGCAGGCCAACTCGACGCCCGTCACCGACGGCTCCGTGGTCGTCGCGCTGATGGGCTCCGAGGGGCTCTACGCCTACGACTTCGGCGGAAAGCTTCTCTGGAAGCAGGACCTCGGCGTCCTCAACCCGGGGCTGTGGGACGACAAGGAGTCTTCGTGGGGGCACGGCAGCTCGCCCGTCATCCACAAGAACCTCGTCGTCGTGCAGGCCGACGGGCACAGCCAGTCCTTCATCGCCGCCTACGACCTGAAGACCGGCAGGCAGGCGTGGCGCGTCGAGCGCGGCGAGATAACGTCATGGAGCACGCCGACCGTGGTCGAGGCGGGCGGGCGGGCCGAGCTGGTCGCCAACGGCGGGCGCTTCATACGCGGCTACGACCCGCTGACGGGCAGGGAGCTTTGGCGCTTCAATGATAACGAGACCGAGGTCAAGCAGCAGGCGCCGGTCGCCGCGCACGGCCTCGTCTACGTCGCGGGCGGCTACCCGCCCGGCCGCGGCTTCTACGCCTTCCGCCCCGGCGCCTCGGGCGACATCACGCCGAAGCCGGGCGGCGGGGCGGGCGCGCACCTCGCGTGGAGGGCCGACAAGGGGGGCCCGTACACGACGACGCCCATCGTCTACGGCGATTTGCTCTACACGCTCTCCGACGCGGGGGTGCTGTCGGCCTTCGAGGCGAAGACCGGCAGGCTCGTCTATCAGGAGCGGCTGCCCAGCTCGTTCAGCGCCTCGCCCGTCGCCTCCGACGGCAAGCTCTACCTTTCGAGCGAGGACGGCGACGTCTACGTCGTCCGCGCCGGGCCGCGCTTCGAGCTGTTGGCGACGAACCCCGTGGGCGAGCCCCTGATGGCGACGCCCGCCATCACCGACGGCATGCTCATCCTCCGCGCGCACAGACACGTCTACGCCGTCGCCGATAGGAAGTAACGTCCGGCACTCCGAATGAAGGGTTTCGACTTCCAGCCGCGGACGCGGGTCATCTTCGGCGCCGGGTCGCTCTCGCGCCTCGGCGAGGAGGCGCGGGCGCTCGGCTTCCGCCGCGCGCTGCTCGTCGCCGACCGCGGGCTGTTGGAGGCGGGGCACGTCGAGAGGGCTTCGAGACTTCTCGAAGCGGCGGGCGTCTCGGCGGCGCCGTTCCACGAGTTCAAGTCGAACCCGGACGCCGCGATGGTCGAGCGCGGGCGGGCGTTCGCCGCGGCGGCCGGCGTTGACTCAATCGTGGGGCTGGGCGGCGGCAGCTCGCTCGACTGCGCGAAGGGCGTCAACTTCCTCCTGACCAACGGCGGGCGGATGCAGGACTACGTGGGTTACGGCCGCGCGCGCCGGCCGCTGCTGCCGATGGTGGGCGTCCCGACGACCGCGGGGACGGGGAGCGAGGCGCAGTCTTACGCGCTCATCTCGGACGAGCGGACGCACGCGAAGATGGCGTGCGGCGACGCCTCCGCCGCCTTCCGCGTCGCCGTCCTGGACGCGGAGCTGACGCTCTCGGCGCCGCGCGGCGTGACGGCGCTGGCGGGCTTCGACGCCGTCGCGCACGCCGTCGAGACCTACGTCTCCGCGCGCCGCAACCCGCTCTCCGAAATCTTCTCGCGCGAGGCGTGGCGCCTGCTCGAAGGCGCCTACGAGCGCGTGCTGGCCGAGCCCGAGGACGTGGGGGCGCGCGGCCGGATGCTGCTCGGCTCGCACCTCGCGGGGGCCGCCATCGAGAACTCGATGCTCGGCGCGGCGCACGCCTGCGCCAACCCTCTGACGGCGCGCTACGGCGCGGAGCACGGCGCGGCGCTGGCGGCGCTGCTGCCGTCGGTCATCCGCTGGAACGCTCGGGAGGTCGGCGCGCGCTACGCGGAGCTGGCGGGCCGCGGGACTTCTCAGGGCGCGGGCGACTCGGGCGGGGAGGCGCTGGCGCGTCGCGTCGAGGAGCTGGCCGAGGCGGGGGACTTGCGCCGGAGGCTTTCGGAGTCGGGCGTGCCGAGGGGGGACTTGCCCTCGCTCGCCGCGGAGGCGGCGGTGCAGTGGACGGGGCGCTTCAACCCGCGCGCGTTCGACGCCGCGGGCGCGCTGGAGGTGTACGAGTGGGCATACTGATGGAAAGTCAGAAGTCGGAAGTCAGAAGTCAGAAGTCGGACGGTAACGCTGCGGACGGCGGCGGGGGGCGCGGCTTTCGTCGGCGCGACTTCCTGCTTTTGCCGCTCGCCTCTTTACTTCTGCCTTCCGCGGCGCGGGCGAGCTGGGACAGCTTCGTGACGCCGGCCGACAGTTGGCCGCAGTTCCGCGGGAACCCGCTGCTGTCGGGCTACTCGGGCTCGCAGGTCGGGGGGAATCTGCGTCACCTCTGGACGGCGGACGCGGGCGAGTCGGTCGAGTCTTCGGCGGCCGTCGCGGGCGGCGTCGTCTACGTCGGCACGCAGAGGGGCGAGCTGGTCGCGGTCAACCTCGCGGACGGGCGCGAGCGCTGGCGCTACAACGCGGGCGCCCCCATCGGCGAGTCGTCGCCCGCGGTCGCGCGCGGCGTCGTCTACGTCGGCGACCTCGGGGGCGTGCTCCACGCCGTGCGCGCCGACACGGGGCAGAGGGTCTGGACGTTCAAGACGGGCGGCGAAATCAAATCCTCGCCGGTCGTCTCGGGCGCGCGCGTCATCGTCGGCTCGTACGACACGCACCTCTACTGCGTCTCGGCGGCGACGGGCAAGCAGCTCTGGAGGCTGAAGACGGGCGGGCAGGTGCACTCGACCGCGGGCATCGCCGAGGGCGTGGCCTACGTCGCCGGGTGCGACGAGATTCTGCGCGGCGTGCGCATCGCCACCGGGCGCGAGGTGTTGCAGGTGCGCTCGGGCGCCTACACCGGCGCGAGCCCGGCGCTGCTGGCGGGGAACGCCTTCTACGGCACCTTCAACAACGAGGTGCTCGGCGTCAACCTCGTCGCGCGGCAGGTCGGCTGGCGCTACCAGAACCCGCAGCGGCAGTTCCCCTTCTACTCGTCGGCGGCCGTCATCGAGGCGCGCGTCGTCCTCGGCGGGCGCGACAAGATGGTGCACTGCCTCGACGCCTACAGCGGGCGCCCCCACTGGACGTTCGGGACGCAGGCGCGCGTCGAGTCCTCGCCGGCTGTCGCCTCCGACCGCGTCTTCGTCGGCTCGAACGACGGCCGGCTCTACGTGCTGGCTTTCGGCGACGGGCGCAAGCTGGCCGAGTTCAACCTCGGCGCGCCCGTCTCGGCCTCGCCGGCCGTCGCCTCGGGGCGCGTCGTCGTCGGCGCGCAGGACGGCAAGCTGCACTGCTTCGGCTGAGGGCGCCCTCAGTCCACCGAGAGGTGGATGTGGTCGCCGTGCCCGGCCACCTGGAAGGGCGCCCCCTCCTTGAGCTTGACGGACGGGCCGAAGTTCTCGCGCTTCGCGGGGAAGCTCTCGAACCTCTGCTGGATGGCGCGGACGATGGCCGTGACCTGCGGGTCGGAGCCGAAGCCCGTGGACATCCTCACGCCGTTGATGCGCGAGATGTCCACGGCCTTGCCGACGTTGTGGCGGCTGGTGTTCGACGCCTGCCTCCGGGCCGAGGAGACGAAGATGCGCGCGAGCGCGTGGCCGGGGGCCACGTCGGGGCGGATGACGTGGCGCAGGGCGTCGATCACGCCCTGCACGACGTTGCGCTTGACGGCCGAGGCGAAGTCCACGGTGACGCCGTTGATGGTCGAAGGGATGTCCGGCATGTAGTCCTCCTGTCGGCGGCTGAAACGTTCGGGGGCGGGGTCCCGCGGCGGCAGGCCGGGATTCCCGCCCCCGAACGTTTATGACGGGAGGCGACGTTCTATTTCGCGGGGGCGGCTTCAGGACTTCTTCACGAAGACGCGCTTGTTGTTGAAGGCGTTGCCGCCGCGCTCGGTGATGACTTCGATGGAGATGGTGCCGTCGGGCCAGGTCATCCACTTGCGGGCGACGAGGACGGTCTCGGGGCCTTTGGGCGTGGGGCTGACGACCTCCTCCTCGACGATGAAGCCCCTGCCGTTCTCCATCCAGCGCCCCTTCCGCTTGCCCTTCGGGGCGGGCGCGTCGGGCGGGGCGTTGGGCGGGGCCGGCGGCGTGAACTCCGCCTCCTTGCCGTCGAGCGTGTAGGCGTCCTTGATGACGCGCTCGCCCTGCGCGTTGACGACCTTCACCTCCACCTTCACCGCGTCGCCTTCCTGCACGACCGTCATCGTCTGCTTCATGTCGGGCGGGATGCTGTGGCTGCGCGTCTGGTCGAGCTCCCACGTGCCGCCGAAGTCCGGGTGGGCGAAGGCGGTGGCGGCGGCCGCGGCCGCGGCGAGGAGCAGGCAGGCGGCGGCGGCGGCGGGCGCTTTACTGAGTCTCATAAGGGGGTTGTCTCCTTCCTCACTTCGTAAAATACTTCTCGACGGTCGCCGCGCTCGGCTTCGCGGTCAGCTTCGAGACGACGAACATCAGCAGCGCCGAGACGAGCACCATCGGGACGACCGGCATGAAGCCGAAGACGCTCGTCCCCGAGTAGGTGCGCGCCAGCACCTCCGTCCCGCCCGGCGCCCAGACGACCGCGGGCGGCCCCGGCGGCGGCGCCGCGTGCGTCTGCTGGAAGACGGCGACCGCGGCGACGGCCAGCGCGACCCACACGGTCGAGGCCAGCGCGCCCCACTTCGTGCTCCCGCGCCAGAACAGCGCCGCGACCATCAGCGGCGACAGCGCCGCGAAGCCGGAGAAGGCGTACTGGATGGCGATTTCGAAGATGGTCTCGGGCGCCCGCAGCGCGACGACGTAGGCGAGCACCGTCAGGACGATGACGAAGACGCGGCCGGTCTGCACCTGCGTCTGCTCGCCGTAGCGCCGCCGCCCGCCGTAGAAGGCGAAGACGTCCTCCGTGAACATGGTCGAGAGCGCGAGTATCTGCGAGTCGGAGGCCATCACCGCCGCCATGATGCCGGCGCCGAGGATGCCGGCGAGCCAGAGCGGGGCGAAGCGCTGGAGCAGGAGCAGAATCACGTCGTCGCCCGACGCCTTCTCCTTCAGCTCGTCGCGCTGCTCGGGCTCCATCCGCGCCCCCTGCGTGGCGAGCGTGCGGCGCGCCTCCTGCTTGGCGCGTATCGCGGGCACGTCCCCGACGCGGTTCGCCATCACGCCGAGGAAGACGCACGGCGACCAGATGAGGAGGATGCAGAGCGGGTAGAAGATGACCGTCTTCTTGAACTGCACCATCCGCTTCGCCGTCAGGCAGAAGATGAGGATGTGCGGGAAGGCGATGGCCGAGAGCGGGATGAAGGTGTAGCTGAAGAAGTAGTAGGGCGAGATG
>DASVTS010000177.1:0-51140 GCA_036387455.1 Pyrinomonadaceae bacterium
CCCCCCCCCCCCCCCCCCCCCCCCCGTCTCCGTCCGGTTGTGAGAAACAGATCGGGGCAGACGGGCCTCGCTCCCGTCTGCCCCGATCATGCCTCGCACCGCGGGGAGCACCGAGGCGCTCACCCGCGTGCGAGGGCGGCAAGCATACGCCTTTCGGGCGGGAAGTCAAGAAAATTAATGACGAGTGTGGACTGAGGCCGGAATGGCTCAGTTTTCGGAGTTCGTCGCTTCGAGCGCCTTTTCCGTCAGGAGGTCGAGTTCGAGGCCGGCGACGGGGCACTGGCGGAAGAAGTCGTTGACGTCCGAGGGCAGCTCGACGTGGGCGAGGGCGAGGCCGCGGGCGGCGAAAAGCTCACGGTAGCGCGCGGCGGCGCGGCGTCCGGCGGCGTCCGGGTCGAGCGCGGCGACGACGCGGAAGCGTCCGAGGGGCGCGAGCCACTCGTCCTTCAGGCCGCCCGCGCCGACGAGCCCGACCGCGGCGAAGCCGTTGTCGAGGAGCGTGAGCGTGTCGGTGAAGCCCTCGACGAGGTAGACGACCGAGTCGCTCGGGAGCGTCCGGAGCGAGTCGGCGTTGTAGAGCGCGGGGATGGGGCCGCGCATGTTGTGCCAGCGCGGCTCGACGCCCGCGGCGGTCGTGCGCGCCTGTAGGTAGACGGGGCGGCCGCCGACGAAGAAGGGGAAGAGCAGGCGGTGGTGGTAGAACGTCAGGTGCTCTTTGCGGTTGAAGAGGCCGGCGCGCCTGAGCGTCTCCACGCCGAAGCCTTCGAGCATCCGGCGCATCACGCGGCGGTAGGCGCGGCGCGGGAAGTAGGTGACGCCGGCGCGGCGCGCGGTCGCCGCCCCGACGCCGCGCCGCGCGAGGTAGGCCACGCCTTCGAGCTGCTCCTCGGCGCGGCAGACTTCGAGGAAGCGCGCGCAGACTTCGGCGGTCTGCTCCGGGTCGGGCGGCTCGAAGCTCTCGGCGCCGGCGGGGTCGGGCGCCGAGGCGGAGGCGAGCGAGGGCCGCGGGGGGCGGCGGCCACCGTCCACGCCCAGCTCGCGCGCCAGTTCCCGGACGGCCCGCGCGAAGGTGACGCCGTGCATCAGCTCGTAGAAGGTGATGGCGTCGCCGCCCTCCTCGCGCGAGAAGCAGTTGAAGAGCCCCTGTTGCAGGTCTATCGAGAGGCTGGGGTGCCCCTTGCCGCTGTGCGCGTGCGAGGGGATGGGGCAGAGCGAGTGGAGGCGCGCGCCCGCCGCCCGCGCCTCGGGGCAGTAGCGCAGGTAGAACGCGCGGTAGTCGATGCGCCGCTTCACCTCGTCGCGCAGCTCGCGCAGCCTGGCGGCGGCGCCGCCGCCCTCCTTCCTCATGCCTGAGAAGTTAATAGGCGGCGTGCGAAAATGGAAGAGGGCGCGCGGGAGTCGGGTTTGAGATTTCAAGTTTCAAATCCGCGAATCCCGCTTGTCCAACCCCGCGCGGGGAAGTTAACATCTAGGCACTGCGGTATCTTTTCAACCCTTTGGAGAAGCAAGGAACCCAATGCACAACCCAAGTTCTACGCGTCGGAAAATTGTGGCGGTCTGCGCCCTGCTGCTGACCGCGGCCTTCGCCGTCACGGCCTCCGCGCAGCTCGGCGGCTTAGGCGGCCTCGGCGACAAGCTGAAGAAGAAGACGCCGAACCTGCTCGGCGACAAGCAGCCCATCACGACGAGCCTCGACGACGCCAAGTGGGGCGACAGCTCGAAGGACGGCGTCACGCCGCGCGAGGCCAAGCGCAGCCTGATGACCTTGCAGCGCACGCCCAACGGCGGCTTCGTCCTCCAGCCCGGCTTCTACGAGTTCGTCGACCAGAGCTACTGCCTCAAGGCCGGCACGCACGGCCCCGGCGGCGGCGACGGCTACCTCTACGCTCCCCCGAAGGGGCCGGCCGAGGACGCCGTGATGACCATCGTCCGCAACTCGGTCAACCGCCCCGAAATCCCGCAGCAGCGCATCCAGCAGCTCCTGTGGGCCATCATCGCGCGCGCGAAGTTCGAGGACTTGCAGCCCGAGATTAAGGCGACGGCCTCGCAACTGCTCACGCCGCGCCAGCTCGCCGGCCTCAACCGCAGCGCGCTCGACGTGCTCCACGGCAACGCCCTGACCGACGCGCTCGGCGGGGTGCCCGAGCCCCTGCGGCAGATCGCGCAGGCCGAGGCGCAGCTCCGGCAGATGATGACCTCGCCCGGCGCCACCTTCGCCGAGATGGAGCGCGTGGCGGTGCTCTCGGGCAACGCGCCGCTCGGGCCCGGCAGCCGCGAGGTGCCTTCGGGCCGCTGGTCGACGCACCCGGACGGCTACTACGTGCGCTACCTGCCCTCGGGCTACAGCACGACGCGCGTGGAAATCTGGGTGCCGCAGGGGAGCCCCGCGGTCGGCAAGGAGTACGACCCGGCGACGCACATCGCCGTCCCCGGCAACACCGCGCGCCAGCGCCTCATCCAGTCCGGCCGCCCGCAGCAGGGACACTGACGACCCCGCGGCGGCGCGCGGCAGACGACAAAAAGGCACGCCCCTTAGCACGGGGCGTGCCTTTTAACTTTCACCACTTCCCTCCCTAATCGGCCCCGGCGTCGCGCGCGGCGCTGGCGGCGGCGAAGGCCCTGCGGCGCTGCTCGCGCGCGGCGTCCTCCTCCGGGTGGCGCTCGCGGTACTCGGCCCAGAGGCGGCAGACCTTCAGGCGGTACTCGACCAGCTCGCGGCTCACGTTGAAGTGGCGCGCCATCTCGATGGACGAGCGCCCCTGCTTCAGGAGGCGGCGCAGGCCGGCGTAAGGGACGAGCGCGGCGGCGCCCACGGCGTAGGCGGCCTCCTCGTCGGCCTCGTTGTAGTCGCGCGCGGCCGTCTTCCCCTGCTTGTTCTGCGCCACGATGGAGAGGCGGTTCGCCTTGTGGCCGAGGAAGACGTGGCAGACCTCCTCCATCAGCGTCGCGTTGTTCCGCGAGCGCCCGTGCTTCGGGTTGAGGATGACGAGTCGCCACCCGTTCGGCAGCGGCCGCGACGAAGTCCCGCCCGACCAGTCATTCACCCCCACGCCCAGAAGGTGCTCGCGCGTCTGCTCCGACAGCCCCGCTATCTCGTCGAAGTTAATCACCATCAGCTTCGCGAAGTAGGCCAGCTCGAAAGGGTCCAGAGGCTCGTCGTCCCGGCGCAGCCCCGCGAAGTCGCGCAACCCCAGAGCGCGAACCTCGTACTGTCTCCCCTTAAACGTCGGCGGCAGCTTCTCCGTGTCCACTTCAACGCTCCCGAACGTCAGACGAGTTCAACTCAGGAGTCTCCTGAACTCGTCCACACTCAACCCGACCTGTTTGATGATGGCCCTGAGAGTTCCCTTTGCGACCTCTTTATGGTCCGGCACGACGACGCGGCGGTGGGGTTCGTCCGCCTGCCTGAGAACGATGTGGCTCCCCCCTGCCGGTCTTGCGTATAACCGACTTTACTCAAAGCCTTGACGACTTCGCGGCCCGAGATGCGGGGCAGGTCGCTCACGCCTCGACCTCTACCAGTTCCTCGGTGATGGGCGGCGGCACCGGCTCGCCGTGCGCCTCAAGGCTTTCCAGGTAGACGCCGATGGCTTCTCGGATGTTTGCCAGAGCCTCGGCGCGCGTATCGCCCTGAGAGATACAACCCGGAAGTGAAGGTACTTCGGCGACGAAAACGCCGTCTTCATCCTGCTCGACGAGCACGCGATATTTCATGCACATCCTCCGCAACGGCCGCGCCAAAACCCTGCGGTTGCGACCGAGATTATACCCGGCCGGCCGACTTATTTTCACTTTTCGTTAAACAAACTGCCGTCAGACGTAGAGGCGGCCTTCGCGGGGGTAGCGGGGGTGGCGGGCGACGGCCGGGTGGTCCGTGTCGCGCCAGGAGCGCGCGGCGCCGAGGGCGGCGAGGACGGCGTCGAGGGCGTCGCCGCCGCCGTTGCGCATGATGCGGAGGCGGTCGCCGGGCGGGACGCAGACGTGCGGCGCAAGGCCGTCAAGTATGCGGCGCCGCGTGCGGCGTCGTTTGGGCGTGAGCGGCCCGCCCTCGGGCTGCTTGTAGTTCTGGTGCGGGAGATTCATCCGCTTCAGGGTCGAGGCCGGGCAGGCTTCGACGAGGACGCGTCGCGCGCCGGGCAGCCGCCGGTACTGGAAGGGGAGGATGGCCGTGTCGCGGCGTCGCCTGAGCGGCGCCAGCACGTCGCGCATGCCGTGGAAGGTCTGGTAGATGATGCGGTAGTGGTACGGGTCGAACGGCGCGCGCTCCTCGATGTCGGTCAGGCGCCGGATGTGCTTCGCCCCGCACAGCTCCTTCGAGCGCCGCACGCATTCGAGCCCCGCCCCGTACCCGTCCTCGCCCCACTCGCCGATGAACTCAAACTGCCTCGACCAGCGCTCCCCCAAGACTTCGATTGGCAGCCCGAACGGGAAATCCAGACTCCACAGCGCCGCCTCCGACGCCCCGATCAACTCGACCAGGTGGCCCAAAGCCCCCGCACGCTCCGCCGTCCCGCATAAGTCTTCTAAACGCGCCAGTTCCGACAGCCGCCACGGACTCGCGCAACCGCCGGCCCCGCGCCTCCTGCGCTCAATCCGCGCCACCCACGTGTTCCGCCCCGCCAGCCGCGCCCCGCTGAAATCGACGCCGTATATCGTCCTGAACTTCAAACCGAAACTTCCCCTTGCTCTCCCCGCCGGGCCGGGCGGGAAAGTGGCACGACGAACGTGGAGCACTTCCCCGCCCGGATTACTTCTTAGGCCCCGCCCCCGTGTGCGGCGGCGGCCCGCTTCTTTAGCTCGTCGGGCGGCACGTCTTCGACGTGCGTGGCGACGTACCAGGCGTGGCCGAAGGGGTCTTTGACGCCGCCCGTCCGGTCGCCGTAGAACTGATCCGCGACGGGTCGCGTCAGCTCCGCGCCCGCCTCCACCGCCCGGCCCACCGTCGCGTCCACGTCCTCGACGTAGAGCATGAGGCTGACGGGCGAGCCGCCGAACGCCTGCGGGCCGCGGGCGCCGATTTCGGGGTGCTCGTCGGCGAGCATCAGGTGCGAGTTGCCGATTTTGATCTCCGCATGGCCGATCTTCCCGTCCGGCCCTTCCATGCGGAACAGTTCGGTCGCGCCGAACGCCTGCTTATAAAACTCAAGGGCGCGCGCCCCGTCGTTGACAATCAGATAGGGCGTCACGCTGTGGTATCCGTCCGGGATGGGGTTTACTTTCTCCGGCATGGTTATCTCCTTTGCCCTGAACAAGTAAGGGGCGTTCGACTCGCCCGAGTCGAACACCCCTCCTGTAAAATGTTAACCCCTTGAACTGCCGCTACTTACGCCCTTTACGGCCGCGCGTGTCCGTGCCGGGCGCGCTGAACTGCGTGTAGGCGACGCGGAAAAGCTCGGAGAGGGCTTTGGCCGTCTCGGGCGTCAGGTTCCGGTCGGCGCGCAGGTGCGCCTCGACGATGTCGGGCGTGGCCTCGTGCGGGAAGTAGACGACGGCCGAGTTGTCCGTGCCCTCTTCGGTCTGGCGCGCTCCCATCACGCGCTCCATCGGCATGTCGAGCCACGAGGTCAGGCGCGCGATGTTGTCGGCGTCGGGCTTGCCCGTGCCGTTCTCGATGCGCGAGAGCGTCGAGGCCGAGACGCTCGTCTCGTCCGCCACGTCCCGTAAGCTGAGACCCAACTCCTCGCGCTTGCGGCGGATGGCGCGTCCCAACTCTACCGTGTTTACTAAACTCTTCGATTGATCTGCCATTTTCGGCCTCCTTCGGGGCGACGGGAAATCCACACGGACCCCGGCGCCCACCTTTCGAACCCCAACATAGCACAAGAAAATTTCCTGCGCAAGACCTTGTTTTATGCTTGCAACAAAACGAGAACTGCGGTACACTGTTTCACGTATGAAACAGAGCGTTGCAGTAAACACGCGACGTCCTGAGATTCAAGGAGTGAAACAGAAGGTGAGCGACACGGTTTGGGAGACGTTCGACGGCCTGTTCAAGACCCTGCACCGGCAGGGGCGCCGGGTCGAGGAGTTGGAGCGCAGGGTCGTCGAGCTTGAGCGCCGCTTGCAGGAGCGCGCCGGCTTTACGGCGCAGCCCGAGGCGGCCGAGCGCGTGGTCGCGCAGCTCCCGCAGGAGAAAGCCGCCTGAGTTAAGTAGTTAGGACGGAGGGATTTAGCCATGACTGCCGTACTCGACAAGAAAGCTTTGATGCGCGACAAGCGCGCGCAGGGCATCGCCGCGATGGGCCTCGTCAACCGCGAGGGCGACCGCTTCCGCGTCACCACGCCGACCCTGCGCGGCCGCCGCGCCTCCTACGAGGTCTGGCGCGACGACGCGGGCCGTGTGCGCTGCACCTGCCTTGAGTTCGAGGAGCAGTCGGCCGCGGACGCGCGCTACCGCTGCGAGCACATCCTGGCGGTCAAGCACGCCGTCCTGAACAAGAACACCGAGGCCGCCGCCAAGCCGCAGGCGGCCCCGCAGGTTTCCGCCCCGCAGGCGCAGGGCGCGACTCCCGAGAACGTTGTTGCGGCGGAGACGCCCAACACATTGACGCAACCCGCATCCGAGAAGCTCGGCGAGGCTGCCGCGGAGGCCCAGCTCAGGGCGCCGCGCAAAGCGCCGCGCTTCGTACGGGAGCAGAACGAGCAGCCGGAGGCCCGGCCCGAGGTCGAAGTCATCGCCCCCGCCGAGGCCCCTCAGCGTTCGCTCGCGGAACACGAAGAGACAGAGGAGCCAGAGATGACGAAGAAAGCAACCGCACACGTTCAGAAGCCGGCCGACGAGCAGGACTTCATCACCGCCGAGGAGTACGAGCAGCAGGCGTCGGCGCCGGTCGTGCCGCTCTCGTTCGCCAAGACCCTGAGCGCGCTCAAGCAGCCCGTCGACCCCCGCCTCATCAAGCAGCGCGAGGGCTGGCGCGACCGCAACGGCAACCAGCACATGGTCGAGTACGTCGAGTGGCACGCCGTCGCGGACATCCTCGACCGCCTCGCCCCGACCTGGTCGCACGCGGTGCGCGGCATCGTCCAGATCGGCGAGATGGTGGCCATCACCTGCGCCATCACCATCGACGGCGTCACGCGCGAGGGCGTCGGCACGGGTAACGCCGACAACGAGACCGGCATCAAGAAGGCCGAGCACGACGCGCTCAAGCGCGCGGCCATCAAGTTCGGCATCGCGCGCGAGCTCTACCAGCGCGAGTCGGAGGTCATCGAGCGCGAGGGCGCCGGCCCGCAGCCGGGCGAGTTCCCGCGCGACCCGCTCGCCAAGTCGATGGCCGACCTCGTCACGCCGAAGCAGCTCGGCATGATCCGCGCCCTCGCCCGCGAGGCCGGCGTGGACATGGACGAGGAGTGCCAGCAGGTGATGCGCGTCCGCACCGAGGAGCTTTCGAAGCGCGCCGCTTCGAGCTTCATCGACCACCTCAAGGGCTTGCAGAACCAGCAGACCTTCGAGGTGCGCCGCGCCAGCTAAGTAGGCACGCGTCGGGGGCGGCGGAGGGCGAACTGCCCTCCGCCCCACGCATCTGAAGAGACGGCCGCGGCCTACTTGCAAGGGGGTGAGGAGAGATGACGACAGAAGAGTTGATTGAAGAGATGAAGCCGCTCACGCTCGAACTCGACTACGCCGACGAGGCGGTCGGGCGGCCGGGCGGGGACGCGGCCCGGGTAGAAACCAACGAGGCCGAGCAACGGACGAAGAAGGAGCAGATCGTCTCGCTCTTCGAGTCCGGGACGAAGGACATCGCGGAGATCGTGCGCAGGGTCAAGGCGCGGCCCTCCTACGTCGCGCAGGTCTTGCAGCAGGCCGGCCACCTCGACGGCTACTTCGACCTCTACACGACCACGGGCCGGGAGCAGAACGTCTACACGCGCTACTTCCGCAACGTGCTCCACTTCCGCAACGTCGAGGCGGCGCGCGAGTCGGTCGCGCGCATCGACCGGCTCTACAACTACTTCGAGCGCCTCGGCGACCGCGCCGGGCAGCACCAGGCGATGATTCTGGCGCTGACGGGCAAGAACCGCGCGCGCTGGTCGGGCAAGCTCGAAGAGTCGCAGGTCTTCCACGAGTGGCTGGCCGCGCACTGACGCGGCCGGCCGCGGCGGAACTCTTTTTCAGTGAGTGGCCCGACGCTTTAAGGGCCGAGCAGTTTTAAGAAGGAACACAATTTTCTCCCTCGCGGGACTTTCTTTCCGAACGAACAAGGGGCGGTTTTGAAGGCGGGTTTTCAAGAGTTTGAGGCCCGCCCTTCTTTTTTTTCCGGCGGCCGTTTCGCCTTCGCCTTCGTCCATCCACCTCGCCGAGCAGTTTCCCGAAACTACGCTTCAACCTGAGAGGAGACAGACGCCATGCCCGAACACGTGATGCCCGCCGACGGCACCTTCTGCTGGAACGAGCTTTCGACCACCGACTCCGACGCCGCCATCAAGTTCTACACCGAGCTGCTCGGCTGGGAGATTAAGAAGTCGGACGCGATGGAGTCGTGCGAGGGGTCGGAGGCGCCGCCCGTGGTCTACAACGAGATAGTCGTCGGCGGCGAGCACGTCGGCGGGATTTACAAGATGGGGCCGGAGGACGGCGGCGGCGCCCCGCACTGGATGTCCTACGTCGCGGTCGCGGACGTGGACGACCGCGCGCGGAGGGCGGCGGAGCTGGGCGGCACGGTCCGCGTCCCGCCGACCGACATCCCCAACGTCGGCCGCTTCTGCGTCATCAACGACCCGACGGGCGCGGCCCTCTCGCTCGTCACGCTCAAGGGCGCGCAGTCCTGAGCGCTTCCCCGCCCCCCCGTCGTTGACCGTCCCCGAAGACCGAAAGGAGAAGGGTCGAACATGAAAATCAACTACCCGGCCGTCGTCGCGTCGGCCGTCGGCTACTGGGTGCTCGGCGCGCTTTGGTACTCACCCCTGCTCTTCGCGCGCCCCTTCATCGCGCTCAAGGGGTGGACGCCGGAGGAGGCCGCCGCCGTCGGGGCGCAGAGCCATGCGGGCGAGATAGGCGCGGCCTTCGTCTCGTCGCTCGTGCTCGCCTACGTGCTCGCGCACTTCGTCAAGTTCACGGGCGCCGAGACGGCGCGGACGGGCGTGCTGACGGGCTTCTGGCTCTGGCTCGGCTTCGCCCTGACGACGAACCTTGAGACGGTGCTCTTCGAGGGGCGCCCGCTCGGGCTCTACCTCATCAGCAACGGCTACCACCTCGCCGGCTTCCTCGGCATGGGCGCGCTGCTCGCCGTCTGGCGCCGCCGCGGCGAGGCCCGCGTCCCCGCGTACCAGAGCTGAAAGGCGCGTAAACCGTAAACCGTAAACCGTGACGAGGGAAAGGCGGCTTGCCTTCTTCTCGTCACGGTTTACGGTTTACGGTTTACGCGGCATAATCACGGCATGCCTGCGAAGAACGAAGACCTGCACGGCAACGTGCCCGACAAGTCGAACGTGGCGCTGCTGCTGATAGACGTCATCAACGACCTCGAGTTCGAGAGCGGCGCGGAACTCCTGCGCCACGCGCTGCCGATGGCCGAGCGGCTCGCCGCGCTCAAGCGCCGCGCGAAGGAGGCGGGCGTCCCCGCCGTCTACGTCAACGACAACTTCGGCAAGTGGCAGTCGGACTTCAACAAGATTCTCGAACACTGCCTCAAGGAGGACGTGCGCGGCCGCCCCCTCGCCGAACTCCTCCGGCCCGAGGAGGACGACTACTTCGTCCTCAAGCCGAAGCACTCCGGCTTCTTCTCGACCACGCTCGACATCCTGCTCGACTACCTCGAAGCGCGCACGCTCGTCCTGACGGGGCTGACCGGCGACATCTGCGTCCTCTTCACCGCGCACGACGCCTACATGCGCGACTTCGACCTCGTCATCCCCTCGGACTGCGTCGCCTCCAGCGACCCCTCCGAGAACGACTACACGCTCCGCAAGATGGCCGACCTGATGGACGCCGACATCAGCCCCTCGCACGAGATAGACTTCGGGAAGCTCAAGAGCGCCGCCCCGCGCGGCCCCAAGCCCCGCCCCGAGCCCGAGCCGCAGCAGACGGCCGCGCGCTCCTGAGGCCGCCCCCGCCGCCCGCTTCGCGGCCTTGACGCCGCGGGCCGCGCCGCATTAGCTTAGCTCGCTTTTCAAACGGAGCTTTTCCGCGCACACCTCGCCGCAGTTGACTCTTGCCGGGCCGCGGCCCGTTTTCCGAAGGAGACTAACCGACCGATGACGACCAAGACCTTTTCCCTCTTCGCCCTCTGCCTGCTGATGGGCGCCGCCCTGCTCGCGTGCGGCGGCGGCTCCGGCAACACGGCCAACACGGCCAACACGGCGGGCGGCACGACCGCGTCGGGCGACAAGATAGGCGTGCCCGAGTGCGACGACTACATCGCCAAGTACGAGGCGTGCGTCAGCGGCAAGGTGCCCGAGGCGGCGCGCGCCACCTACAAGACCTCGCTGGAGACAATGCGCACCACCTGGAAGAATGCCGCCGAGACGCCGGCGGGCAAGGCCGCCCTCGCGCAGGGTTGCAAGCAGGCGCTCGAACAGGCGAAGGCGAACCTCGGGAGCTTCGGCTGTAGCTGGTAGGCGGGGATTCGTAATTTCAAAGTCCGGATTTGAAATTAAAGAGGCCCGGCGAGCGCAGGACTCGCCGGGCCTCTTTGTCGGACGGCGCCCGCGGGCGCCTCTACTCCTCGAAGGACTTCGTCTGCGGGTTGCGGCCGCGCATGGCCGCGGTGGCGAGGTCGCGCGCGCGCGGCAGCGAGTCGATGGCCTTCAAGACCTGCGGGTCGTCGGCCATCAGGACCTGCGTGGCCTTGACCGAGCCGTAGGCCGCGGTCGTCAGGTCGTAGCGGAGCTGGCGCACGATGTAGTCGCGGCTGCGGTCGAGCAGCGCGTCCGTCAGCTTCAGGTCTTCGTAGTGCGCCGCGACGTACTCCTTGAACGACTTGAAGACCTTGTCGTCCACGGCGAAGGCGCCCGCCTCGACGTTGCGCTCGAACTCGGGCATGCCGCCGACCTTGAAGGAGGCGGGGACGCCCGCCACGCGGCCGTTCACGGCGTCGCGCGCGAAGGCGAAGATGGGGTCGATGAGCCGCACCTGCTGCGGCGAGAGCGTGCGCCCCTTGACGGCCTCGTCGGGCGCGATGCCGCCGCCGCCGTAGAGCGGGCGGCCCGTGTCGGTGTGCGTCTCGGGGCCTTTGGGCTTCTGGGGCGTGGGCGCGGCCTCCTCCTGCGTGCCGTTGACGCGGCCGTAGATGTAGTCGTAGAAGCCCTGGTTCGAGTAGTCGCGCTGGATGAGGCGGCCCGAAGGCGTGTAGTACTTCGAGGTCGTCAGGGTCAGCGCCGTGCCGTACTCCAGCGGCATGATGGACTGGACGAGCCCCTTGCCGAACGACGTCTCGCCGACGATGAGCGCGCGGTCGTGGTCCTGCCACGCGCCGGCGACGATTTCGCTGGCCGAGGCCGTGCCGCGGTTGACGAGGACGACGAGCGGCGTCGGGTCGGGCTGGCGGTTGTCGGACTTGTACTCGCGCTCGACGCCGCGCGTGCCGCGGCCCTTCTGCGTGAGGATGGTCTGTCCGTTCTGGAGGAACTGCTCGGCGACGACTTTGGCCTGGTCGAGGATGCCGCCGCCGTTGTTGCGCAGGTCGACGACCAGCCCGGTCATGCCGTTCCCGCGGAGGTACTTGAGCGCCTCGACGAACTCGTCGGCCGTCGTGTAGTTGAAGCCGCGCGTCATGTCGATGTAGCCGACGCCGGGGCGGATGAAGTAGGCGTCCGGGACGGTCGGCTGGGGGACGGCGTCGCGCGTGATGGCGACCGTCTCCGTCTGGCCGTTCGACGCGCGCTCGACCGTCACGCGGACGGTGGTGCCGCGCGGGCCGCGCAGCATGTCGCGCACGTCGCCCGAAGCCTTGCCCTTGACGGGCTTGCCGTCGATCTCCGTGATCTTGTCGCCGAAGCGCAGGCCGGCGCGGAAGGCCGGGGTCGCCTCGAAGGTGGCGAGGACGTAGGTCTCGACGACGCCGCCGACCCTGCGGTCGCCGATGGTGGCGCCGATGCCGTAGTACTCCGAGCGCCAGTCGGCGCGCTGCTCCTCGAACTCCTTCGCGTCGTAAAAGTTCGAGTGCGGGTCGAGCGTGCGCAGCATGCCGATGATGGACGACTTGAAGACCTCGTCGTACTTCACCTTGCCGCCGTCCACGTGATTGTCCTGGATGACCGTGAGCGCCTCGGCCACGTCCTCCTCCAGCCCCTGGGTGGCGTCCGGGTTGCGGGCGGGGCGGCGCGCGCGCGCGCCGGGGGCGGGGCCGTCGCCGGGGGCCGCGGGGCGGCGGACGCCCGGGGGGGCGGCCGGCGGCTGAGCGCCGCTCTGCTGGGCGATGACGAAGGCCGGGAGCGAGACCGCGAGCAGGAGGAGTGTTGCGAGCGCGGTGGAAATTCTCTTTTTCACGGAGACAAAACCTCTGTTTGAACCCTAGCACAGTGTGGGCACCGGGCGGCTCGCCGCGGCGCGTGACCCAAGCCGTAACTCCGCCCGTTCCGGAGGCAGGTCGGTGTAGTGTAATTGATGAGGGGACGCCCGGCAAGGTTGCAACCCGGAGGCGCGCGCCCCGCCCCGGCGCCGAGTCGGGCGGCCTTGCGCTCGTCTCGCGGGCGCCCTTAGAATGCTCGCTAAGGAGTCCGCCGCCACATCAACAGACGAGCACGCGGGCGCCGCCTCGGGGGGGGCGGCCGAGAGGCCCGCGACTCCCGACAGCCGCGCCGGCGGCAGGAGGTAGCTGAGAAAAGAGATGAGCAGCCCTAACGACCCGAGAGACCCTG
The DNA here is from genome assembly GCA_036387455.1 of Pyrinomonadaceae bacterium. GTDB lineage: Bacteria > Acidobacteriota > Blastocatellia > Pyrinomonadales > Pyrinomonadaceae > QHXN01. The sequence continues at coordinate 12,799 of DASVTS010000177.1, forward strand.
AAATCCTCGACCCCATCGACGACCTGATGCTCGCCGACCACGGCGACGAGCACGCGCACGGCGACCCGCACGGCGACCGCGGCCACGCGCAATCGTCGGTGCGCGAGATCGCCTCGCGCATCCCGGAGTCGCTGGCCTCCATCGGCCGCGACATCAGCCGCACGGTCGAGCGCGCGCTGGCGGCGAAGGACGACTACGTCGTCGCCGTCAAAGTCTCGCACGAGGCGCAGGAGCGGCTCGAACAGCTCGTGCAGGCCGGCGTCTTCCGCACGCGCGCCGAGGCCGCCGCCTTCCTCATCGACGAGGGCATCAAGGCGCAGCACGAACTCTTCGACCGCGTCTCGCTCAAGCTCTCCGAGATCGAGCGGCTCCGCGCCGAGCTGCGCGGGATGGTAGCCAAGACGGAATGACTAAGAGCCGTGAACCGTGAACCGTGACGAGATAAAGCCCGTTCTTCTCTCGTCACGGTTCACGGTTCACGGTTCACGACTAGGGGGTTTTTACTTGTCCACAGTCACGCTGCCGCAGATCGGGGTCGAGCAGTTCACGCTGGCGAACGGCCTGCGGGTCATCCTGAGCGAAGACCACTCGGTGCCGGTCGTCTCGGTCGCCGTCTACTACGACGTCGGCTCGCGCAACGAGCGCGAGGGGCGCACCGGCTTCGCGCACCTCTTCGAGCACATGATGTTCCAGGGCTCGGAGAACGTCCCGAAGGCCGGCCACTTCCAGTACGTCTTCAACAACGGCGGGACGATGAACGGGACGACCTCGAGCGAGCGCACCAACTACTTCGAGACGCTCCCCTCCAGCCAGCTGCCGCTCGCGCTCTGGCTGGAGAGCGACCGCATGCGCTCGCTCAAGGTGACGCAGGAGAACCTCGACAACCAGCGCGAGGCCGTCAAGGAGGAGAAGCGCCTCTCCTACGACAACCGCCCCTATTCGGGCGCCTTCCTCCGCCTCAACGAGCTGGTCTACTGCAACCCGCGCAACGCCCACTCGACCATCGGCTCGATGGAAGACCTCGACGCCGCGACCGTCGAGGACGTGAGCGAGTTCTTCCGCGTCTACTACGCGCCGAACAACGCCGTGCTCACCGTCGTCGGCGACTTCGACTCGGGCGAGGCGCGCGCGCTCATCGAGAGGTACTTCGCCACCATCCCCGCGCAGCCCGCGCCGCCGCCCGTGGACGTCTCCGAGCCGGAGCAGGTCGCCTCGCCCGGCGAGATTTACAGCGACCCCTTCGCGCAGCTCCCAGCCATCATGCTCGGCTGGAAGACGCCGGCGCGGCGCACGCCCGATTTCTACCCGCTCTCGCTCGGCGCCGACCTGCTGCTCGACGGCGACAGCTCGCGGCTCTACCAGCGCCTCGTCAAGGAGGAGGAGTCGGTCGTCGGCATCCAGGGCGGGCTGGGCGAGCGGCGCGGCCCCTCGACCCTCTACGTCTTCGCCATCCCGAAGCCGGGCCACACGACCGACGCCATCCGCGCCACCATCCGCGAGGAGGTCGGGCGGCTGGCGTCGGAAGGCCCCAGCCCCGAGGAGATGGAGAAGCTTCGGAACACGCTCCTCAACGACGCGGTGCGGAGCCGGCAGTCCACGCTCTACCGCGCGCAGCGGCTCGCCGAGTACGCGCTCTACGACGGCGACCCGACCCTGCTCAACACGGAGATGGAGCGCTACCTCGCCGTCACCCCCGAGGCGATACGCGGGGCGGTCAGCAAGTACCTGCTCACCGACAACCATTCCGTCATCGAGGTCGTCCCCGCGCACGCCGCCGGCGCCGGGGGCGACGAGCCCGCGCCCGCCGAGCCCGAGCCGCCGGGCGAGCCCGAGCAGCCCGGCGCCCCCCCGCCGCAGGTGCCCGCGCCCCCGCCCGCGGAGCCGCCGCCCCCGACCGGCCACGCCCCGAACCCCGTCGGCGAGACCCCGGCCGCGCGGCGACAGGACTCTCCCGCGAACGAATGAAAGGCGAGAGCGCGAGCCGTAAACCGTAAACCTTGACGAGATAAGAACCCGCTCTTTCCTGTCACGGTTCACGGTTCACGGTTCACGGCTCTTACGACTTATGAGCACAACGGACACAGAGGACTTCCGCCGCCGGCCGCCCGCGCCGCTGCCGGAGCGCGCGCTGAACCTGCCGCTCCCCGAGGAGACGGCGCTCCCTTCGGGGCTGCGCGTGGTCGTCGTCGAGCAGCGGCGGCTCCCGCTCGTCAGCTTCCGCCTGGCCTTCCGCTCGGGCGACGCCTCCGACCCGCTCGACCTGCCCGGCCTGACCGACGTCATGACCGACATGCTGGTCGAGGGCACGGAGTCGCGCACCTCGCGCCAGATAGCCGAGGAGGTCGCGCGCTACGGCGCGACGCTGTCGGCCGGCGCCTCGTCCGACTACCTAACCGTCGCCGCCTCCTCGCTCGCGGCCTACGCCGACCGCGTGCTCGAACTCCTGGCCGACGTCACGCTCCGCCCCGTGTTCCCCGAGTCGGAGCTGGCGCTCGCCAAAGCCAACGCCCAGCAGAACCTCATCGCGCAGCGCGCGCAGCCCTCCTTCCTCGCCTCGGAGGCCGTGGCGCGCGTCCTCTTCGGCCAGCACCCTTACGCGGTCGTCGCCTCCACGCCCGAGTCCATCGAGGCGCTCACGCGCGACGCGCTCCTGCGCCACCACCGCCAGCTGCTCGTCCCGAACAACGCCGTCCTCTTCGTCGCGGGCGACGTCGGCCGCGAGGAGATTCTGGCGCGCGTCGGCGAGCTGTTCGGCGGCTGGCGGCCGGGCGAGGTGCCCGCGCCGGAGTTCCCCGCCCCGCCCGCCCTCGACGGGCGCACGGCCTACGTCGTGGACCGCCCCGGCTCGGCCCAGACCAACATCCTCGTCGCCAACACGTCCATCACGCGCACCGACCCCGACTACTTCAACGTGCTCGTCATGCACACCATCCTCGGCGGCAACGCCTCGGCGCGGCTGTTCATGAACCTGCGCGAGGAGAAGGGCTACACCTACGGCGCCTACACGCAGCTCGACGCGCGCCGCCACGCGGGCAGCTTCCGCGCCACGGCCGAGGTGCGCGGCGAGGTGACGGGCGTCTCGCTTCATGAGATTTTCTACGAGTTGAACCGCATCCGCGACGAGGACGTTTCGGACAAGGAGCTGACCGACGCCAAGACCTACCTGACCGGCATCTTCCCCATCCGCCTGGAGACGCAGGAGGGCCTGGTCGACCAGCTCGTCCAGATACGGATGCACGGGCTGCCGGACGACTACCTGCGCACCTACCGCGAGAACATCCTGCGGGTGACGAAGGAGGACGTGCGGCGCGCGGCCAACAGCTACGTGACGCCCGGCCGCGCGGCCGTCGTCGTCGTCGGCGACAAGTCGCAGATACGCGAGCAGGTCGCGCCGTACGCCGACCGCGTCGAGGACTTCGTCGGCGCGCGCGGCGCGGCCGGCGCCTGAACCTTTAACCAACGCCGCGGCGCCCCGCGCGGGGCGGCCGCGCTTCACCAATCCGACAGGGGGAACATCCGTTATGAATCTGGTAGGAACCTGGAACCTCGAAGTGGCGACGCCCTTCGGCAAGCACCCCGCGACGCTGGTCTTCGAGGGGACGGGCGGCGCGCTCAGCGCGCACATCACCTCGCGGCTCGGCGACGCCCCGCTCGAAGGGCTCACCGTCACGCACGACGGCTTCGACGCGCGCGTCCAGATGCAGGTTCAGGGCAAGCCCTACGAGGCCGGCATCGCGGGGCAGGTCGAGAACAACGACTCCATCAGCGGCACCATCAAGGTCAAGCTCGCCATCGCCCCCACGATCCGCTACACCGGCACCCGCTCCGCTTGAGCGGAAGCCCGACCGTGAGGGAGGGCGTACGTCTTCCGCCGGGCACAGTGACGAAAGACATACGCCCTCCCTCACGGTCGGGCTTCTGCCCCGGCCGGCGCCGTCCGGGCGTTGATGCCGGGCGGCATTCTGGTTATAGTCTAGGCCGCCATGCGAAAGTTCTACCGCCAACACTTCAGGCCGCTCGACTCCCGCGCGAACCTCTTCGCGGACTAGCGCCGGGCCCTCCTCCTCCGAAGCCCTTCGCCTCGCAAGCCAGAGTCGCACCCGCCCTCGCCTTTCCGACAGGAGGTTATTTCGCCATGTCCGTCATCGCACCCGCCAGAAGACCGGAGATCAGGACCGAGCTTCCCGGCCCGCGCGGCCGGGAGATAGTCGCCGCCGACGCCCGCTGGGTCACGCCCTCTTACCCACGCCCCGCCTACAAGCTCGTCGCCGAGCGCGCCTCCGGCGTCTGGGTCGAGGACGTGGACGGCAACACCTTCCTCGACTGCAACGCCGGCGTCGCCGTCTGCTCCACGGGCCACTGCCACCCCGAGGTCGTCCGCGCCATCCAGGAGCAGGCCGCGAGCCTCATCCACATGTGCGGCACCGACTACTACTACCGCCACATGCCGGAGCTGGCCCGCAAGCTCGAAGAGATCGTCCCCGTCCCCGGCCCGACGAAGACGCACTTCGCCAACAGCGGCACCGAGGCCGTCGAGACCGCCCTCAAGCTCGCCATGCACGCCACGGGGCGCCAGAAGTTCATCGCCTTCTTCAACAGCTTCCACGGCCGCACGCTCGGCAGCCTCTCGCTCACCTCCTCGAAAATCGCGCAGCGCGTCGGCTTCAAGCGCTCGGTGCTCGACGTGACGCACGTCCCCTACCCCAACGCCTTCCGCCACCCCTTCACCGGCGAGGCGAGCGACGGCGAGACCGTCAGCCGCGCCGTCCTCGACTGGATAGAGAAGCGCCTCTTCCTGACCACGACGCCGCCCGAGGAGGTCGCCGCAATAGTTGTCGAGGCGGTGCAGGGCGAGGGCGGCTACGTCCCCGCCCCGCGCGAGTTCCTCCACGGCCTGCGGAGGATTTGCGACGAGCACGGCATCCTCCTCGTCGTGGACGAGGTGCAGTCCGGCTTCGGCCGCACCGGCCGGATGTTCGCGTGCGACCACTACGAGCTGAAGCCCGACGTCGTCACGCTGGCGAAGGGCATCGCCTCCGGCATCCCGATGGGCGCGTGCGTGGCGCGCGCCGACCTGATGGACTGGAAGCCGGGCGCGCACGCTTCGACCTTCGGCGGCAACCCCGTGGCGCTGGCCGCCGCGCTCAAGACCATCGAGCTGCTGGAAGGCGGCCTCGTCGCCAACAGCGCGGAGGTCGGCGCCTACCTGCAAGACGGCCTGCGCCGCCTGAGCGCCCGGCACGACTGCGTCGGCGACGTGCGGGGCCTCGGGCTGATGTTGGGCGTCGAGTTCGTCACGGACCGCGCCTCGCGCGAGCCCGCGCCCGAGCTGCGCGACCGCGTCGAGGTCGAGTGCTACCGCCGCGGCCTCATCCTCCTCGGCGCCGGCCACAACACCATCCGCTGGTCGCCCCCGCTCGTCCTCTCGCGCGAGAACGTGGACGTCGCGCTCGAAATCTTCGACGAGTCCATCTCCGCCGCCCTGAAAGGGTGAAGGGCGGCCGGGAAAGAAGGGCGGTCGAAGAAATCGGGGCGGCGGGCTTCACGGCCCGCCGCCCCCGCCCCTTTCAACCCGCCTTCTCCCCCTGACTGCCCGCCGCCATCCGCCCGCCGCCCGCCACTCCCCGGGTTGACTTAAACCCCCGCCGCCTTTAAAGTTTTCGGCGGCTCCCGCCCATCCGGTGCGGCATCGGCTGGAAATTTTATCCGCGGCACGTCGGACCGAACCCGCGCTCCCCTTTCCCTTTACTTATCGTCCTCCGAATGACAGAGAAGGTCTAAATGCGCCACCCCTGGAAATTACCCCTGGCTGTCGTGTGCCTGCTCACGCTGGCGCTCCTGCCGCTCGCCCCCGCGCCGCGCGGCTCGGCGCAGTCCGCCGGCTACACCGTGACCGACGTCGGCACGCTCGGCGGCGACCAGAGCGCGGGGCTCGGGCTCGATGAGTGCGGCAAGGTCGCGGGCGAGTCCCTGCCTTCGGGCTCCACGGATAACCACCCTTTCCTCTGGGTTGACGCCGACTCCGACCTCGCCGTGGACGCGGGCGAGACGACCGACCTCGGGACGTTCGGCGGCCCGACGGGGACGGCCGCCGCCGTCGCCACCGGCGCCAACGGTGTCGCCGTCGCCGGCGCGGCGCAGAGCGCGGCGGGCGAGTGGCGCCCCTTCATCTGGAAGTCGGACACCGGCGCCAAGACCGACCTCGACACGTCGGGCGCCGCCCTCGGCTACGACGTCAACGAGTCGAATCAGGTCGTCGGCCAGTGGGAGAGTTCCCCGCTTCAGGATCGCGCCTTCGTCTGGTCGCAGGCGACGCCCGGGGTGCAGCCCATCACAGCGCTCTGGGGGACGCCCATCGCGGCCTACGGCATCAACAACGCCGGCCACACGGTCGGCGCGGCCCAGACCTCTTCGGGCGAGGTGCACGCCTTCCTTTCGAGCGGCGGCGTGGCGACCGACCTCCGCACGCTCGGCGGCGGCAACAGCTTCGCCTTAGACGTCAACGAGGCCGACACCGTGGTCGGCTACGCCAACGTCCCCTCGAACAACGCCAACATCCCCTTCCACGCCTTCATCTGGTCGCCCGGCGGCGTGATGAAAGACCTCGGCACGCTCGGCGGCAGCCGCAGCATCGCCTACGGAATCAACGCCTCCGGACACGTCGTCGGCTACTCCGAAATCTCGCCCGGCGTCAGCCGCGCCTTCCTCTGGATTGACGACAACTCCGACGGCGACTCGGACGCGGGCGAGATGAGAGACCTCAACGCGCTCGTCCCCGGCACCGGCTGGACGTTCCAGGAGGCGCGCGCCATCAACGACCGCGGCCAGATCGTCGGCACGGGCCTCAACCCCTCGGGGCAGACGCACGCCTTCCTGCTCACGCCCTCGAACGCCGCGCCCTCGCCCTGCGCCCCGGCCGCGACCCCGACGCCCACGCCGACGCCGACGCCGACGCCCGTCCCCGGCTCGCTCCAGCTCAGCTCGGCCGCCTACGTCGCCGGCGAGGCCGCCGGCTCGCTCATCGTCACCGTCACGCGCACCGGCGGGAGCGACGGCGCCGTCTCGGTCGGCTACGCCACCTCGAACGGCACGGCCGCGGCCGGCTCCGACTACACTGCCGCCAGCGGCACGCTCAACTTCGCCAACGGCGAGACGAGCAAGACCTTCGGCATTACCATCTCCGACGACACGCTCGACGAGGCGGACGAGACCGTCAACATCACCCTCAGCGCCCCCGGCGGCGGCGCCGCCCTCGCCGCGCCCTCCGCCTCCGTCCTGACCATTTCCGACAACGACCCGACCCCCACGCTCTCCATCGCCGACCCGAGCAACGTCACCGAGGGGAACACCGGCTCGTTCAACGTCACCTTCAACGTCACGCTCTCGGCCGCGAGCGGGCAGACCGTGACCGTCAACTACGCCACGGCCGACGGCGGCGCCGTCGCCCCCGGCGACTACACCGCGACCAGCGGCACGCTCACCTTCAACCCCGGCGAGACCTCGAAGCAGATACAGGTCGCCGTCGTGGGCGACACGCTCGACGAGGACCAGGAGACCATCTTCGTCAACCTCTCGGCCCCGACCAACGCCACCATCGCGGACGGGCAGGGGCGGGTGATTGTCCTCGACAACGACCCCACGCCGTCGCTCTCCGTGGGCGACGTGACCGTCACCGAGGGCGACGCGGGGACGACCAACATGGTCTTCACCGTCACGCTCTCGGCCCCGAGCGGGCAGACCGTGACGGTCCCCTACGAGACGGGCGGCGGCTCGGCCACCTCCGGCAACGACTACGGCTTCACCGCGGGCACGCTCACCTTCAACCCCGGCGAGACGACGAAGAACGTCACCGTCAGCGTCTTCGGCGACACCACGCCCGAGGCGCACGAGACCTTGAACTTCGTCATCGGCCTCAACTTCGGCGCGACGAACGCGACCATCGCGGACGGGAACGCCGTGGGCACCATCAACAACGACGACTCGGCGCTCCGTGTGGACGACTCGTCAGCGCCCGAGGGCAACGCCGGCAACCACCTCCTCACGGTCACGGTCTTCGCCTCGCAGCCGTCGGTCAAACCCATCTCGGTCAACTACGCGACGTCGGACGGCACGGCCACGGCCGCCTCCGGCGACTACGCCGCGACCTCGGGCACGCTCAACTTCGCCCCCGGCGAGTTCCAGAAGAGTTTCACCGTGCTGGTGAACGGCGACAACGTGATTGAGGGCGACGAGGTTTTCTTCGTCAACCTCTCGGGCGCGACCAACGCCACCATCTCGGACGCGCAGGGCGCCGTCACCCTCACCGACGACGACGGCGCGCCTTCGCTCTCCATCAACGACATCGGCCCAACGCCCCCACAGGCCGAGGGCACCGGCGCCGCGCCGACCGCCTTCACCTTCACCGTCACGCGCACCGGCCCGCTCGGCTCCCCCTCCAGCGTCAGCTACGCGACGGAAGACGGGACGGCCACGGTCGCCTCGGGCGACTACGCCGCGGCCGCGGGCACGCTCAACTTCGCCGCGGGCGAAACCACGAAGACCATCACCGTCAACGTCACCGCCGACAACATCTTCGAGGAGGACGAGACCTTCCGCGTCAGGCTCTCCGGCGCCACGGGCGCGACCATCGCCGACGACCGCGGCGACGCCACCATCGACGACGACGAGGCGACGAGCGTCGTGCAGTTCGACCCGGCCGACTACGAGGTCACCGAGGGCGGCAAGGTCACCATCACGGTCACCCGCACGGGCAGCACGGCCGGCGGCGTCAGGGTCCACGGCCAGACCAGGGCCGGCACGGCCATCACCACCCAGGGCAGCATCAACGACTACAACGAGACCAGCTTCATCCTGACCTTCGCCGAGAACGAGATGTCGAAGACCTTCGACGTCGCCACCGTCGAGGACACGCTGGACGAAGGCGACGAGATTTTCTACGTAGACCTCAGCCCCTCCAGCGGGGGCGGCTTCGGCCTGTTCGGCGCCACCCTGGGCACGCCGACCACCGCGACGGTGACCATCCACGACAACGACGAGCCGCCGACCTTCCAGTTCAGCGCGGCCACCTACACCGCGGACGAGAACAGCGGCCAGGCCGTCATCTTCGTCACGCGCACCGGCGGCACCAACCCGGAGGCTAAGGTCAGGCTCACCACCTCCGGCGGCACGGCCACGGCGGGCGTCGACTACGCGCCCAAGGACATCACGGTCTTTGGCGGCGAGCCCATCTTCATCGATATTATCGAAGACGCGCTCGACGAGGCGGACGAGACCGTCACCCTCACGCTCAGCGACCCGGAGGGCGGCGCGGTGATAGGCTCACCGGACACCGCCACGCTGACCATCACGGACGCGCCCACCATCTCCATCTCCGACCCGACGGCGAACGAGCCCGAGGGGAAGATCGAGTTCATCGTCACGCTCTCGGCCCCGACCAGTCAGCCCGTGCGCGTCAGATACTCCACGGCCGACGGCACCGCGAAGGCGAACGACGACTACACCCCGATGTCCAACCAGCTGTTACTCTTCAGCCCCGGCCAGACCTCGAAGCCGATCACCGTGGTCGTCCACGACGACTCGCTCGACGAGCCGGACGAGACCTTCTTCCTCAACCTCTCGACACCCGAGAACGCGTCGCTCGGAGAAAACCAGGCCCTCGGCACCATCTTGGACAACGACGGCGAGCCCTCGCTCACCGTCACCGAGACGTCGCGGCCCGAAAGCCAAAACGCCTCCTTCGCCGTCACCCTCCTGCCCGCGAGCGGCAAGACCGTGACCGTCAACTACTCCACGGCCGACGGTACCGCCACGGCCGGCAGCGACTACACCGCCACCAGCGGCACGCTGACCTTCGCCCCGGGGCAGACCTCGAAGCTCGTCACGGTGCCCGTCGTCAACGACACGCTCGACGAGGCGGACGAGACTTTCACCCTGAACCTCTCGGCCGCGACCCTGGCCGCCATCTCCCGCTCGCAGGCGCCCGGCACCATCGTGGACGACGACGCCGCGCCCTCCGTCTCCATCTCCGACGCGTCAATGACCGGCGAAGGCCCGAGCGCCGTCTTCATGGTCACGCTCTCGGCCGCGAGCGGCAAGACCGTGACCGTCAACTACGCCACGGCCGACGGCACCGCCACGGCCGGCAGCGACTACGTCGCCACCAACGGCACGCTGACCTTTAACCCCGGCGAGACCACGAAGCCGGTCGTGGTGCTCGTCAACAACGACGCGCTCAACGAGGCGGACGAGACCTTCTTCGTCAACCTCTCGAACGCGCAGAACGCCACCGTCGCGGACGCGCAGGGGCTCGGCACCATCCTCAACGACGACACGCCGACGCTGCGCTTCTCGCAGGCCGCCTACAACACGACCGAGGGCGCGCACTTCGTCACCGTCACCGTCACGCGCGCGGGCGACGCCTCGGGCGCGGGCGCCGTCAACTTCGCCACGAGCGATGGGACGGCGACCGAGCGCAAGGACTACACGGCCGTCTCGGGGACGCTCAGGTTCGCCGCGGGCCAGACCTCGAAGACGTTCGACGTGCTGCTCACCGAGGACGCCTTCACGGAGCCGGACGAGACCGTCAACCTCGCGCTCTCGAACCCGACGGGCGGCGCCGCGCTCGGTGCGCAGGCGACCGCCACGGTCGTCATCGCGGCCGACGACGACAACCCGCCGCCCGGCTTCAACCCCGTAGACGTCTCCTCGGACTTCGTCCGCCAGCACTACCACGACTTCCTCAACCGCGAGCCCGACGCCTCGGGCCTCGCCTTCTGGACGGGCGAGATAGAGTCTTGCGGCGCCAACGCCCAATGCCGCGAGGTGAAGCGGATTAACGTCTCGGCCGCCTTCTTCCTGTCAATCGAGTTTCAGGAGACGGGCTACCTCGTCTACCGCGCCTACAAGGCGGCGTACGGCGACGCGACCTCGCCGGGCGTCCCCGGCACGGTGCCCGTCGTCAGGCTCCAGGAGTTCCTGCCCGACACGCGGCGCATCGGCGAGGGCGTCGTCGTCAACGTCGGCAACTGGCAGGCGCAGCTCGAAGCCAACAAGAACGCGTACATGGCCGAGTTCGTCGCGCGCCAGCGGTTCGTTAATGCCTACCCGCTGACGCTGACGCCGGCGCAGTTCGTGGACGCGCTCTACGCGAACGCGGGCGTGACGCCGACGGCGGCCGAGCGGCAGGCGACGCTCGCGGAGTTCGGCGGGGCGGCGACCTCGGCCGACGCGGCGGCGCGCGGGCGCGCACTACGCCGCGTGTCCGAGCACGCCGCGCTCGTCCAATCAGAGTTCCGCCGCGCCTTCGTGCTGATGCAGTACTACGGCTACCTCCGGCGCAACCCCGACGACGCGCCCGAGCCGGGACGCAACTTCGGCGGCTGGAACTTCTGGCTCGGCAAGCTCAACGAGTTCAACGGCAACTACGTCCAGGCCGAGATGGTCAAAGCCTTCCTCGACTCCGCCGAGTACCGGAACAGGTTCGGGAACTAAAAACAGTAGACAGTAGTCAGCAGTCGGTAGGTAGGAAAAAGGCGGCGCGTCACGGCCATGAGCCGGACGCGCCGCCTGTCTTTTCTACTGTCTACCGTCTACCGTCTACTTCGTTTCAAAACCTCTGCGTGACGCCGCGGATGAGGCGGACGGTGTCGCGGGCGATGAGCAGCTCCTCGTCGGTGGGGATGACGTAGACGGCGAGGCGCGAGCCGTCGCGGCTGACGAGCCCCTCGCGGCGCCCGGTCGTCGCCGCGTTGAGCGCGGGGTCGAGCTCGACGCCCATCCACCCCAGCCCCTCGCAGACGCGCGCCCGCACCTCCGCCGAGTTCTCGCCGATGCCGCCCGTGAAGACCAGAGCGTCGGCCCCGCCCAGCGCCGCCAGGTAGGCGCCCACGTACTTGCGCACGCGGTAGCAGAAAATCTCCACGGCGAGGCCCGCACGGCGGTCGCCCGACTCGCGCTCCTCGTCGAGCAGCTCGCGCATGTCGTTCGTCAGCCCCGAAATCCCTAAAAGCCCCGACTGCTTGTTCAGCACCGAGTCCGCCTCCTGCGCCGAGAGCCCCTCCTTCGCGCCGACGAAATCCACGATGGCCGGGTCGATGTCGCCCGAGCGCGTCCCCATCACCAGACCTTCGAGCGGCGTCATCCCCATCGAGGTGTCGAGCGAGTCGCCGCCGCGGATGGCCGCCGCCGAGCAGCCGTTGCCGAGGTGGAGCGTGATGATGTTGGTCTGCTCGCGCGCGAGGCCCCGCAGGCGCCGGTAGCGGTAGGCGACGTAGCGGTGCGACGTGCCGTGGAAGCCGTAGCGCCGGACGCGGTAGCGCCGGTACCACTGGTAAGGGAGCGCGTAGAGGTAGGCGTGCGGGGGGAGCGTCTGGTGGAAGGCCGTGTCGAAGACGGCCACCTGCGGGAGCCCCGGGCCGAAGACCTCGCGCGCGGCCTGGATGCCGCGGATGTTGCCGGGGTTGTGCAGCGGCGCGAGGTCGATGCAGTCCTCGATGCCGCGCAGCACGTCCTCGTCAATCAGGACGGACTGCTTGAAGCGCTCGCCGCCGTGGACGACGCGGTGGCCGACGGCGTGGACGTCGGCCACGCTCTTGACCTCCTCGATGCCCGAGTCGGCCGAGGTCACCCAGCGGATGATGGTCTCGACGGCCGAGCGCACGTCGCGCACGGGCGCGGTCGAGCGCCGCGCCTCGCCGCCCCGCGCGCGGAAGGTGATGACGGCCTCGCCGCCGATGCGCTCGACGACGCCGCCCGCGAGGTGCTCGTCGGCGTCCCGCGCGATGTGGTCGAGGTCGGTGGCGATGAGCTGGAACTTCGCGGTCGAGCTGCCGCAGTTGAGCACGAGAACGTTCATGCCCGAATCGTAACCCGTGAACCGTGAACCGTAAACCGTGACAAGAAAGACCTGCCCCCTCTTGTTACTGTTTACGGTTCACGGTTCACGGCTCTTAGAGGTGGCGGAGGAAGGCTTCGGGTTGTCGAGCAGGCGGGGGCGTGAGCGCGCCGCTCAGAGGCGCGCGAGCCAGGCTTCGTAGAGCGCGCGGCGCCGCCCGAGCCAGCCCTTGAAGCCGCCGGCGGCGGGCGCCGCCCCGGACTCCTTCTCGAAGCGTCCGAGGTCGTCGAGCAGTTCGCGCCGCATGCGGTGCATGGAGATTTCAACCGCCGTCTTCCAGCGGCCGGGGTCGCCGGTCTCGGCCCCGGGGTAGTTTTTGCGGACGGCGTCCACGGCGTTCGGCGGCGCCTCGTAGTCGAGCGCGGCGGCCCTCTCCCCGAGCCGGCGCACGGCCTCCGGCGACTCGGCGTCCGGGGCGGCCAGAGCCTCGCGCAGGAGTGCGATGAGCCGCGGGAGCTGCGCGCGCTGGCCCTCGGCGAAGGCGCGCCTGAGTGCCGCGTGCTCGGGCTCGCCCTCGTAGGTGTAGTCGTCGAAGATGACCGAGGCGACGACCAGGGCCTCGACGGCGGCGGGCACGAAGTCGCCGCGCGGCGCGTCCCCGGTCAGGGAGCCGAAGGCACTCTCCGCGCTCCCGCCCGGCCCCATCAGAAACTTCCCCTCCCGCTCGGCCGCGAAGCCGACGAGGTGATTCTTCCCGTTGACGACCTGCCTGATGTAGACGGCGCGGACGCCCTTCGTCGAGAGGTTACGCAGCGTGAGCTTGCCGCCCGGCAGGGGCGCGGGCGTGAACTCGGTGACGACGGCCTCGACGGACTGTGTCAGGTTGACGACGGCGGGCGCGGCCGCCTCCACGTCGCCGACGCCGAGCACGCTGAAGACGAAGGGCGCGACGCCGACGCGTTCGAGTTCGCCGGCCGTGACCGTCTCGCCCGCCGACGCGTAGTAGGTGGCGACCGCTTCGAGCCGGTCGAAGTGGCGCTCGCCGACGTGGACGCCGACCCTTATCTCCACGCGCCCCCCTTCGGCCGGGCGCGTCTTCACGTCCACGGCTTGGACGGTGTCGGCCGCCGCGCGCGGCCGCGGCGTGGCGACGACCCCGAAGCGGCCGAACCAGGAGTCGCGCGGCACGGGCTGGAAGGCGGGCTTCGCCCCCTTGAGGTATTCGACCCGGACGACGAGCCTCGCGGCCGCGGCCGTCGCCTCGACCTTCGCCCCGGCGGCGGGCATCGCCTCCTGCGCGGCGGCCGTGAGCGAGGCGAGCAGGCAGGCGGCGAGTGCGCGAACGAGTTTGTCGAAGGGTCTGGGTCTCATCACGCGGCTCCTTCCGCTAAACGAACCGGCCGGCACGGGGAAGACTTCGTGTGTTGGTTTCTATTCCACGCCGCGGATAAAGTCAACGCGTAAGTTTTTCTGCCGCGCCGCGGGCGGCGGCCCTAGCGGATTTCGGCGAGGCGGCGGGCGATGTCTAAGACGCGCGCGCGCAGGTCGGCCTCGTCGAGCGTCGTGACGCGGCCGTCGCGGAAGACCTCGCGGCCGGCGACCACCGTCAGCAGAACGTCGCGCCCGGAGGCGGAGAAGACGAGCGCCGCCGCGGGGTCGTAGGCCGGCGTCAGGTGCGGCGCGTCGAGGCCGACGGCGACGAGGTCGGCTTCGAGCCCCTCCTCCAGCGCGCCCGTCAGGTGGTGCAGGTTCATCGCCTCGGCGCCGCCGCGCGTCAGAAGGCGCAGGGCGTCCCCGGCGTCGAGCGCGCGCCCGCCCTCGACCGCCTCGCCCGCCGCGCGCGAGGCGAGCACGGCGTAACGCGCCTCTTCGAGCAGGTCGCACGTGTTGTTGCTCGCCACCGAGTCGCTACCGAGCCCGACCTTGACGCCCGCGCCGAGCATCGCGGCCAGAGGCGCGCGCCCGTGCCCGAGCTTCGCGTTCGACTTCGGGCAGTGGGCGACTCCGGCGCCGTGACGGCTCAGAAGCTCCACGTCGCCCTCGTCCACGCGGACGCAGTGCGCGAGCAGAGGGCGCGCGTCGAGCACGCCCACGGCGGCGAGGTGGCGGACGGGCGTCGTGTGCGGCGAGTCGAAGGAGAAGCCGCGGAGCGCGTAGGCCGCGGCGAAGATGCCGCCGCCCTTCGTCATCAAAGCCTGCTCGGCCTCGGACTCGGCCGCGTGCATCATCAGCGGCAGGCGCTCCCCGACGGCGAAGCGCGCCAGCCTCTCCAGAAGCGTGGGCGCGACCGAGTAGGGCGCGTGCGGCGACAGGCCGAGCGCGACGAGCGGAGTCTCGCCGCCGCGCAGGGCGTCTATCCTGGCGCGCGCGGCGTCGAACTGCGACGCGGCCTCGCGCGCGTCGGGGCCGAAAGCCTCCTGAAAGACCACGCCGCGCAGGCCGGAGTCGCGGAGCGCGCGCATCGTGGTCGCGCCCGCGCTGCTCGCGTCGCCGAGGCAGGTGACGCCCGCGCGCGCCGCCTCGACCGCGCCCCACGCCGCCGACGCGTAGAGGTCTTCGGCGCCCATCCGCTCGCCCCGCGCGAGGGTGAGCTTGCGCAGCCACGCGAAGAAGTCGCCCTCCTCCGGTTCGAGGAAGCCGCGCATCGCCGTCAGCTCAAGGTGTGAGTGGCAGTTGACGAGCCCCGGCAGGATGACGGCCTCGCCGAAGTCTTCGACGACGGCCGAGGGGAACCTCTCGACGAGTCCGGCGCGCGCGCCGACGCCCGCGACGCGCGTCCCCTCGACGGCGACGGCCCCGTCGCGCACCGGCGCGGAAGTCACCGGCAGCACCCAGCGAGCGCAGTAAATTTTTGTCATCCGGCACCCCCGCCGCGTCGCCGCAGCACGAACCAGGAAAGTCCCGACAGCACGACCACGCCGCCCGCGCAGGCCGCGACCGGGCGGATGCCGACGCGGTCGGCCGCCGCGCCCGAGGCGAGCATCGAGCCGACCATCATCAGCGTCGTCAGCGTCTCGTAGGAGGCGAAGACGCGGCCGGCGAAGGCGTCCTCGGTGCGCCGCATCAGGAGCGTCTGCTGCGCCGTCCACCAGATGGCGAAGTTGACCTCGCGCGCGACGAGCACGGCCGCCGCGCCGAAGAGGCTCGGCGTCAGGCTGAAGAGGACGAGGCCGCACCCGTCGAGCGCCAGCGAACGCCCCATGCGCGCGCCCAGGCCCTCGGCCGCCCCGCTGTTGAAGCGGCGCGCGAGCGGCGCCCCGAGCACGCCGCCGAGCCCCATTGCGACGAAGAGCACGGAGATGCCGAAGTCCGTCGGCCGCTCGGCCAGCGCGCCGAAGGAGCCGCCCCACCCGGCCGCCGCCTGCTCGCCCAAACGCGCCCCGAAGATGCTGTAGAGGGCGCGCGCCGCGCCGTTCCCCAACCCCCACCCGGCCGCCACCACGAACACCGCTGCCAGCACCCGGTCGCGCCGCACGTACCGCAGCCCCTCGCGAAACTCCCCGAAGAAGGCGCCGAGCGGCGCGCGGCGCGCGGCCAGAGACGTCGGCGGCGGCGGCGCCGACAGCGACCTGCCTCCGGCGCTCGCCGCGGCGCCCGCCGTCCTCTGCTCGGCGCTCAGGGGCTTGCGGATTCTGCGAATCATGTCGGCCGAGGCGAGGAAGGTGAGCGCGTTGAGGACGAAGACCGTGTCGCGCCCGAGCGCGGTGGCGACGACGCCGCCGAGCGCGGAGCCGACGGCGATGGTCGCGGCCGTCGTCGAGGCCGAGAGCGAGTTGGCGGCCAGAAGCTCCTCCGTCCCCGCGACGAGGTTCGGGACGGAGGCGCGCTTGGCCGCGTTGAAGAAGGCCGAGACCGAGAACAGCGACGCGCCGACGACGTAGATGAGCGCGAGCGAGGCGAAGCGGTTCGCCAGCAGGAACCCGAGCGCCAGACAGGCGCGCGCGACGTCGGCCGCGATCATCACGCGGCGGCGGCTGGCGCGGTCGACGACGACGCCCGCGACCGGGCCGAAGAGGAAGAGCGGGAGGTGGCGCGCGATGGCGTAGGTCGCCACCGCCAGCCCAACGCGTCCCGCGCCCGCGAACTGGATGACGAGCGCGAGCACCGCGATGTTGTTCAGCCAGTCGCCCACCTCCGAGACGACCTGCCCCGTCCACAGGCGCCGGAAGTCGGCGTTGCCCGCGAGCAGCTCACGGTAAGTCACCTCCGCCCGCCCGCCTTCAGCCTGCGGTAGCGCCCGAGGATGTTGGTGACGTAGGCGCGCGTGGAGGGGAAGTCTATGCGCGCGACGAACTCTTCGGCGGTGAGCGCGCGGCGGCCCGGGCCGGGGCGGTTCCACTCGGCGGCGCGGGAGGGGCCGGCGTTGTAGGCGGCGACGACGCGCGGCTCGGCGCCGGGCGTGTCGTGGTAGTCCTTCCAGATTTTTTCCAGGTACCAGCAGCCGACCTGTATGTTGCGCTCGGGGTCGGCGAGCGCCGCCTCGGGGTCGCGGCGCATCTGCTCGGCCAGCTCGCGCATGCCGGTCTCGGCCGCCCACTCGCGCCCGACCGTCGGCGTCACCTGCATCAGGCCCACCTCGCCCGCCTCGCCCTTCATCCACGGGCGGAAGTAGGTCTCCTCGTAGATGATGCTCCAGACGAGGTCGGGGTCGAGGCGGTAGACGGCGGCCTGCCGCGCGATGAGCGAGTCGAAGCGGTGGACCCAGTACCGGTTGAAGAGGTAGAGCCCGGCGGCGCCGGCGGCGAACAGGATGAGGGCGGCGAGGGCGAGACGTCGGAGGGCGCGCATCAGGGTCAAAGCTGTCAGCGGTCAGCGGTCAGCATTCAGCCGGGCAGCGCCGAAGTGACGGGCACGGTTCAGTTCCTTCTCCTCAGGTGCGACCAGAGCGAGGCGCGGGTGACGGAGGAGTCGCGGCCCTCGTAGCGGGAGAGCAGCGCGCGGCGGTCGAGGACGTGGCCCTGGAGCCAGACCTCCGCGGAGAAGCCGGCGCCGACGGCGAGCGGCTCGCCGCGGAGAGAGCGCGCGCTGACCAGCACTTCGAGTTTCAGGCGGCCGAGGTCCACGTAGACCCAGTAGAGGTCGCTCCCCGAGAGGGGGTTGCGCAGGGGCTTGAAGGAGATGACGCGGCCCGACAGCGACCAGTCGTTCTCGTGCGCGGCGCGCGAGGGGGCGGCCTCTTCGAGCGGCTGCCAGCGCGGCTCGCCGGCGGCGTGCGCGACCCGCGCGCGGTAGGCCAGCCCGCACAGGCCCACGTGCAGCTCCTGCGCGCGAAAGCCCTCGGGGCCGACCTCGGTCAGGTTTTGCAGCTCGAAGAGGACTTCCGTCTCGTGCCCGTCGTAGTAGCCGTGGACGATGGCCTCGCCGTCCTCGTCGTACTCGGTGAGCGCCCACGGGCTGACGCGCTGCGCGTAGCGGGCGCGGAAGCCGGGGCGGCAGTCGGCGTAAAAAATCTCGCCCGTGCCCGACTCGTAGAGCACCGTCCAGACTTCGAGCCCCTCGCCCAGCTTCCAGCACCGGCCGTGGAGCACCGCCCCGCGGCGGCACAACTGCGTCGGCTCGCCCTGGTCGCCCGCGCGCTCCGCGAGGTGGTTGAAGTCCTTCTCGCTCGGCAGTTCAAGACCTATCGCTTCAAACGTCTCTTCCATTGCTTCCTAACATCCCGGGGCTCACCTCGACGCCCTCTTCTTCGGCGAGGGCTTGGCGTCCGGCTCCTTCGCGCGCGGGGCGCGGGTGCGGAAGCCGCGGATGTTGCGGACGGGGCCGTGGCGCGGCGTCGCGCCGGAGCGCACCATCTCGGCGAACAACTCCACGTCGTAGTCGGCCTCGCGCGACATCTCCTCGCGGATGGCGTGCAGCTCTTCCAGGAATCTTGGCTTGCGGTACATTGTCGTGCGCCAATCGTAACCCTTAAATTGTGAACCGTAAACCGCAAAAGGCCGTGAACCGTGAACCGTCAACCGTGACGAGAGAAAGCCGCCGCTACTTCTTGTCACGGTTCACGGTTCACGGTTCACGGCCTTTTGACGGTTCACGGCTTTTCGGTCAGCTCCGAGACGAGAAATTCGGGCGTCACAATCTGCGGGACGAAGAAGCCGGCGGCGGCGTTGAAGAGGCGGATGCGCGCCTGCCGGCGGACGTTCGCGAGGTGCCCGAAGTTCCAGGTCACCAGGTAGTCTATCTTGTGGAACGAGGCGAGCGCGACGTGGACGGCGTCGCCGATGTACTTGCGGTGGAAGATGCCGCGCGTGACGTAGCCCTCGGCGAGGATGGCGGCCTCCTCCGTCAGCTCGACCGACTCCAGCGGCGCGACCAGTTTGAGGTAGGCCGTGCGGTGCGGCTCCGGCACGCGCTCCAGCTCCCTCACCACCAGCGGCGAGACGACGGGGCGGTACTCCGACATCTCGTGCTCCCACCAGCGGATGGTCAGGTCGCGCCGGAACGGCTCGCCGTTGTCGAGGTAGGCGCCGACGACCGACGTCTCAAGGTAGATGCTCTGCTTCATGACTGGCTCATCACGACCGGCACCTTGCTCTTGTCCGCGGCCGGCGCGGCGCCGCCCGTCGGCTGGAACCGGATGAGCCCGCGCACGAAGTCGAACGTCACGCGGTAGCGGCTGAGGATGTTGCCCCCGATGATGCCCGTCTGCTCGAACCCGGCCGTCTCGTTGATGGGCTCCATGTCGAGCACCGCCGCGTAGACGTTCTTCCACGCGTGCGGGCCGAGCGTGACGTTCGGGAGCAGGAGCGTCTGGATGTTCTCCGCGAGGCCCGCCGCGCCGTAGACCCTGATGAGGCCGCCCTGCGCGTAGCGCTTGAGCCCGGCGCGCGTCGCCAGCGTCTCGGAGACGACCGAGATGGAGGCGCCCGTGTCCACGATGAAGTTGACCGGCTTCTCCAGGCCCTCGAAGTTGACCTCCCCGCTCCAGAAGCCGCTCGACGTCGTGCGGATGGGCACCTCGATTGCCGCGGGCGAGGCGCCGGCCGTCTCGCCGCGCCGCGCCTCCTCGTCGCGCAGCAGCTCTATCTTGCGCGCGCCGTAGTCGACGACCGTCATGTACTTGCCGAGCACGGAGAGGCCGACGTAGCCGTCAATCGGCTCCTGGTCGTTGTGGAACTGGCGGATGTAGACGGGGACGCGTTCGAGCCGCGCCTCGCCGACGTGGAGCGTCTGGAGGAAGCCGTAGACGATCTCGAAGCGCCCCTCGCCGCCGACGGCGCGCGCCATGCCGCCGCGCGCCACCGCCTTCAGGCCCACGCGCTCGGCCGCCTTGTCCGAGATGACGCACATGCCGGCGCCGGTGTCGATGACGAAGCGCAGCAACTCCTTCGAGCCGTTGACGCGCACGTGGACGACGGGGCGGTTGTTGACCAGCTCGAACGGGACGGTGACGGCGCCGGGGCCGTTCACGCCCATCAGGTCGCGCTGCGTGCCGAGGTAGCGCAGGAAGTCGATGAGGCCGCGGATGCGCGCGCGGCGGTCGGCGTCCGTCTTCGGCGCGACGCGCAGGAACGTCTCGTAGGCGTTGGCCGCCTCGGCGTAGCGCTCGTAGCGCGCGGCGACCTGCCCGAGGTTGTAGATGTAGTCGGGCTCGGCCGCGTCGATGGAGGCCGCGCGGCGCAGGCCCGCGAGGCTCTGCGGGAGCCGGCTCTCGTAGAAGTCAACCATCGCCAGCCCGGCGATGGCCAGCGCCTCGTCATCCTTGAAGGTGAGGGCCGTGCGGAACTCCTCGACCGAGAGGCGGAAGTCGCCCGAGCCGAGCAGCGCCGAGCCGAGCAGCGCGTGCGCGCGGGCCGACTCGGGCTCGCGCGCGATGACGCGCGCCGCGTGGTCGAAGGCTTCGAGGTGCCTGCGCTGCTTGAGCAGCGCGTGGCTCAGGCCGAGGCGCGCCGGCGTGTCCCGCGGCTCTTTCGCCAGGATGTCGCGGTAGAGCTTCTCCGCCTCCGCGAAGTCGCCGTCGCGCGCGGCGCGCTCGGCGCGCGCGAGCGCCTTCGTGTTCGACGCCGGGGCCGCGGGCGCGGCCCCGGCCGCGAGCCCGAACGCGAGAGCTAGGGCGGCCACAACGCCGGCCGCCTGGCGGGACAGTCTCGTCATTTTAAAGACCCCTTTCGGGCTTTAAGCGAAAGTCGAAAATTCACTTCAGAATCTCCCCCGTCTTCAGCGACCAGAGGACGAGGTCGAGTTCGTCGAAGTCGATGCGGACGTCGCGGGCGAAGTCGCGGAGGCGCCCCTCGGTCGCCAGGTAGCGCGCGCGCGTCGCGGGCGGCTGCGGCGATTCGATGACGCCGACCTCGGCCAGGCAGCGCAGGATGTGCTTGTCGAGGATGGCGTAGCCGCGCAAACCGACGTTGCGCAGGAAGTGGCTCGACTCCTTGTAGCCGAGCCCCTTGACGCCGCGGCTGCGCGCGAGCCAGTCGCGCCGCTCCAGCGGGTCGGCGAACCCTTCGAGGCGCTCGCGCAGTCGCATCCCGCAGTCGCCCGCGAGGTACTCGCGCGTGACGACGACGTAGCCCGAGCGCGAGTTCGGGTAGCGGTGCCGGCCCGCGAGCGCGCCGGCCAACTCCTCATGCGTGCCGCTGGAGAGCAGGTGCCGGACGGCCTCGACCGAGCCCAGCCCCATCCGCGCCGACGCGCCCGCGGTGAAGATGCAGTAGACCATCTCCTCCCACAGCCGCGCGTCGTCGGCCGCGCGCCACACCTCCTCGAACTCCCCGAGGCGCGCGCGTATCTCGCCGCGGCGCGCGCGGTGCGCGGCGCGAATCTTCTCGACGGTGACGGGCTCTCTGTCTCGCCGCACTCTGTTCGACAAATTCAAAGGCGAGGCTCGCTGAACGTTGCCGAAATTCTAGGGTCGCGGTTTCCGCCTTGTCAAAAGAAAGTTTCCGGTTTCAGTTTGCAGGAACCGAGGGCCGAAAGCTACGGGCGGAAGACCGCCTTCGGGAACGGCGGTTGCATTGCGCCTGTTATAGCGCCGGGCGGTGCATACATCGCGTACGATGCCGGTCGGCATCAAAGTGTTTGCCCTCCCCCCGACTCTTCCCCTGAATTTCGTCGGCGCCGGGCGGCGGCGCGCCTGTGCTATCATGGCGCGCCTTTCCCTTCAGTTGGTCATAACAAGGAGTGAGTGGGTTGAAGACTTTGCGTTTCGTACTTGCCCTCGTCATCCTGCTCGGCCCCGCGGCGTCGGGCGCGCGCGCGCAGTACATCACGGGCACGGCGCCGACGCCGGTGGCGCCCGTCAGCGTGCCGCCGCTCCCGCCCGCGGAGGACGTCGTCGCGCTCCCCCTCTCGCCGGAGGAGCAGCGGCCTTCGTTCATCCACCAGGGCGTGCTCGTCGAGCGCCTGTCGGGCGAGGTCGTCCGCCAGGAGGCCGCCGACCAGGCTTACAACCCGGCCTCGGCCGTCAAGCTCGTCACGGCGCTGGCGGCGCTGCGCACCTTCGGCGCCAGGCACCGCTTCGCCACCGCCATCTGGATTACGGGCGCCTTCGACAAGACGACGGGCACGGTCGCGGGCGACCTCGTCGTCTCGGGCCGCGACCCCTCCTTCCACGACGAGCACGCCGTCGCGGTCGCGCGCGAGCTGAATCAGCTCGGCGTCAAGACCGTCACGGGCGACCTCGTCGTCGCCCCTTTCTTCACGATGAACTTCAGCCCGTCGGCGCTGCGCTCGGGCGAGCGACTCTACGACACGCTCGACGCCGGGCGGCGCCCGGCCGCGGCCACGCGCGCCTGGTACGACACGCGCGTGGCGCTGCGCGACGCCGAGGCCCTGCGCACGACGCCGAGCGTCGCCGTGATGGGCGCCGTCTACGTCGCCCCCGTGCCGAAGGGCGCGCGCTCCATCTCGACGCACTACTCGCCGCAGCTCTCCGACGTGCTCAAGGTGCTGCTCTGCTACTCGAACAACTTCATGGCCGAGCGCCTGGGCGACCAGCTCGGCGGGGCGGCCGGGCTCATGCGCATGCTCTCGAACGACCTCGGCCTGAAGGCCGGCGAGTTCCGCCTCGCCTCGGCCAGCGGCCTCGGGGTCAACCGTATGACGCCGCGCCAGATGATGAAGGTCTACCGCGCGCTCCTCGGCGAACTGCACAGGCACGGGCTCAAGGCCGCCGACATCCTGCCGGTCGCGGGCGTGGACCCGGGCACGCTCCAGAGGCGCTACGCCGACAGCCCAAGCCGCGGCAGCGTCATCGCCAAGACGGGCACCCTGCCGCGCACCGACGGCGGCGTGAGTGCGCTCGTCGGCCAGCTCCGCACGCGCAACAATGACACGCTGCTCTTCGTCATCTTCGACCAGCGCGGCAGCGTCGTCCGCTTCCGCCAGTGGCAGGACGCGCTCGTCGCCGACGTCCAGAATCAGCGCGGCGGCCCGGCGCCCTTCACCTACGCGCCGCAGACGATGGCCATCCGCCTCTCCTCCTCCGAGTTCGACAGCGCCCGCGCCTCCTCCCTCGACGAGTACGAGCCGGAGACCCCGAGGCAGTAGACGGTAGTCAGTGGTCAGTAGAAAACAGTGGCGGCGCGCCCGGTTTAACTCGGGCGCGCCGCCTGTCTTTCTACTGTCCACCGTCTACTTCAAAAAAACGCGCCCCGGCGGTTCGGCGACCGCCGGGGCGCTCCTCGCCCGCGCGCGCGATGTGCGGACCGCACGCGCCGCGGCGATTCTCGCGGGTTAGGGGTTGGCGTCCGGGGTGGCCTGAGAGAGTCGCACCGCACCGCTTTGCACTGGCCGGGTCGCCGCCGCGAGGGTCACGCGCCGCGCGCACGCGCGAGAGCCGTGGAGGGCTCCGGCGCGCGACGTCGTCGCGTGGCCGACACCCTTTGAGCAATTCACAAGCCGCCCGCCCGCCGCCGCCCGCCCGTCGCCCATAACCCTTTTTGTCCTTCGAGACTTGCGCCGCGCGCGCCGCCCGCGCGACGCACGCGCCCACGGCCGCCGACGCCGGCCCGCCTGTTTCGGTCGGTAACAAGGTGTGTAACCGGGGTTCGTCCCGCGCGGCCCGCCGGAAGTGGCGCACCCTTTTTCAGGAACCGGGGCGCGCACATTCCATAAACGACCTATAAGCGACGGCGCCGCGGCCCGGCCTCAAAGCCGGCCCCGCCGACTGTGAAGCCGGCTTCTCAACCTGTCACATATGGTGACGGGCCGACCCGCCCGCCCTCGGCCGCCGGGCATGGGCGCGCGGGCTTTTCCCGAAGAAACATCGGCTTTCCTGCCTCCGGCGGGCGTGGCACCGGCCTTGCCGAAGTGTGACGGCGAGTGCGGCCCGAAATCTTTCGGGCGTCCGCCGGAAGCTGAAGCAGCCTTTGGAGGCGAAAGATGGGCTTGCCTGTGAATGCGAGAGTGAGGCGCGGCGAGGCCGGGTTCACGATGACGGAGATTGCCATCGTGATGGCCGTCGTCGTCATCGTGATGGCCTTCGCCGTGATGAACATAGCCGTTGCGCGCGACCAGATGACGCTGACCAACGCGGCGCGCGAGTTCGCCGGCTACACCGAGAAGGCGCGGTTAGACTCGGTCAGGCGGCACGGCTCTTACGGCGGGGGCGACGCCGAGATCAGGATCGAATCCAACTCGGGGTACAAAGTCTTCTTCGACCACGACTACAACGGGACGCCCACCTGGCGCACCTTCACCTTCCCCGACGGCATGACCCTGATGAGCGTCGCCGTGACGACCTCGACGGGGACGACCACCCCGACGCCCAGCACGGCCAGCCCCGTCAGAATCCCCTTCGACTGGCACGGCCGCACCCCCAACGCCTACCGCATCACCTTCACCAACACGCGCGGGCAGGAGGCCGTCGTCGGCATCACCAGCGCGGGCGAAATCTCGCTTGACCGCAAGGCCATCACGCTGACGGCCGGCGCCTACGGCACCCACACCGGCGGCTCCGCGCTCGGCCCCATCGTCACGACCACGGGGACGACCACCGGCACGACGACGGGAACAACGACCGGGACGACGACCGGCACGACCACCGGGACGACGACGGGAACGACGACCGGCACCACGACCGGGACGACGACGGGGACGACCACGGGTACCACCACCGGCACGACGACTGGAACAACGACCGGAACAACGACCGGAACAACGACGGGCACCACCACGGGGACGACTGGCACGACCACCGGCACGACCACAGGTACCACGACCGGAACGACCACGGGCACCACGACGGGGACGACGACGGGCACGACGACCGGGACGACGACCGGCACCACGACCCAGCCGTGCACGATGAGCGTCTCGCCGGCCACCACCCGAGACACCCCTATCGAGATTCACAACAACGGCCAGCCGGACACGCGCTTCACGACCATCACCGTCACGTTCAGCAACGCGCCCGCCGGCGCCACCTTCACCTACAGGGAAGACTCCACGGACACCCACCTGACGTTTCAACAGTCGGGCAACTCGCTTGAGGTGACGGCCATCACCGGGTCGAGCAACCGCGGCCTCTTCAGCATCATCATCACGCCGCCCTCCGGGTGCGGGGCGGCCAAGACCGTCTACATCAACGTCGCGTCGTGAGGGGGAGCGAACCGATGCACACGCCATCCAGCAGACCCGCCGCGCGCCCCGCGTCCGGCTTCACCATCCTCGAAACGGTCATCGCGCTCTTCATCGCCATGGTCGTCGGCTTCGGCGCCATCTCGCTCTTCCTCTTCTCGGCCAACTTCAACGCCGGGGCCGGCGACCGCGCCCGCGCCCTCGCCCACGCCCAGAAGCTGATGGAGGACTACCGCGCCAAGCCCTTCGCCAACCTCAACGTGGCCGACGCCACCGCGCCCGTCCAGCTCGGCAGCACGCTGGCCGGCGAGTCCGACCGCCGCACTTTCACGGTGAGGGAGAAAATCGAGGACGTGTCGGGCTTCAACAGCAAGCTGCGGAAGGTCACCGTCACGGTGACGCCGGTCGCCGTCGGCCAGCGCTGGACGGGCGGGGACGTGACGCTGGTGCTGCTGCGCTCGGCCGAGACCGTGGGCAACAACTGACCGGGCGGCCGACGGCCGCGGAGCACGAACGAGATGCCGAAAAGAACTGACAGGGGCGCGCGCGCCGGCGAGGCCGGATTCTCGCTCATCGAGCTGATGGTCGCGCTCGGCGTGACGCTCGTCATCATGGTCATCGCCAGCCGCATGCTCGCCATGTCGATGGCCGTGCGCTCCAGAGAGAACCAGCGCTCGGAGGCCATCGCCGACGTGCAGCGCGCGCTCCAGACCATGTCGCGCGAAATCTCGAACGCCGCCCTCGGGCTCTCGGGCAACGGGCTGGTGGACGCCGACTCGGACGCGCTCCAGGTCCGCGTCCGCTCGAACCTCAACGCCTTCTGCGACACCAACTCCGCGACCGCCTGCGACTCCGACACCTCGGACTCGGGCGAGGACGTCGTCTTCGCCGTCATCAACAACACCACCGGCGGCGGCGGCGACAACCAGCGCCTCATCACGCGGCAGGACATCAACAACTCGAACTCCATCTCGGCGCTGGCCAACCGCGTGGACGGGCTGAAGTTCGTCTACGTCAAGTCCGACGGGACGGAGACCGCGACCGCCTCCCTAGCGCAGAAGGTCAGAATCACCGTCACCGTCACGCTGCCGGCCGTCGGCACGAAGGGGCAGCCCGGCTACCAGCCGCCCACGCAGATGCAGCTCAACTCGGAGGCCGTGATGCGCAACCTCCTGCTCTCGCAGTGAGGCGCGCGCCGCGGGCCACGCACCGGAGCCGAAGCAAGATGAGAAGCAAGCCCACAGAAATCTCAAGACGCCGCGGGGGCGAGCGCGGCGCCGCGCTCGTCACGTCGCTGCTGGTCGCCATGCTCATGCTGGCCGCGGGCGGCGCGCTCGTCGCCACCGCCGGCATGAGCGCGTCGAACGCCGTGGACGCCACCGCCGAGGCGCAGGCCTTCTACGCGGCCGACGCCGGGCTCCAGGCGGCGCTCGCCGTCATCCGCCGCAACCGCGCCGGGACCGGCGGGCTCGCCGCCGACTTCCACAACTTCGCCTGCGGCACGGCCTCCTCCTGCACCAACGACGGCGAGAGCCTCTCGGCGTGGCTCGGCGCCGCGCCGGTCACGCTCTCGACCAGCCCGCCGCTCACCTACACCATCACGGTCACCGACCCGAGCAAGGCGGCCACCGCCACCCTCGCGGCCGACTACACGCCGGGCTACATCCTCGTCCAGTCCGTGGGGCGCGGCCCGAAGGGCGCGACGAAGGTGCTGGAGATGATGGTGGACAACTCCGGGTTCAACTTCACGGTGCGCGCCGCCGTCGCCATCCGCAGCCACGACACCGAGGGCGTGGGCATGGCCACCTTCACCATCGGCAACAGCAACCCGCACCTCTGGAACGGCAACGACACCTACACCACCGCCCCGGCCTCGCCCGTCTCCGCCTTCGCCGTCACGAACCGGAGGGACTACGACGGCAACGACCTCCCGAGCGGCCTCGGCATGGGCACCGTGCGGGGCATCGCCGAGGCGGCCATCAGCAACGACGGCGCCAACGTCATCGGCGCCTCGCAGTTGGCCAAGCTCGACATCCCCTCCCTCGAGACGTGGCTCCAGGACGCCGACAACGCGCGCGCCTTCATCTCCGAGTGGCGGCTCAAGGCGTTCAGGCAGGGCCGGCTCAACCCGGGCGAAACCGACTACGGGACGGACGCCGTCCCGAAGTTCAGCTTCGTGGACGGCGACGCCACCCTCAGCGGGTCGAACGGCGGCGCCGGGCTGATGATAGTGACCGGCAACTACACGCAGAGCGGCAGCGCGCCCTTCAACGGCATCGTCCTCGCGCTCGGCAACGGGTACGTGGACCGCAACGGCACCCCCGGCATCAACGGCGCGCTGGTCGCCGCCAAGTTCGAACACACCTACGACCCCGACTGCCTCTGCTACACGGGCACGAGCGACTTCCTGGCGCCGACCGTCAAGACCTCGGGCGGCGGCAACGCGCTCGTCGGCTACAACTCCAACTGGGTGAAGAAGGCGATGGCGACGCTCGGCGGCCGCGTCGTCGGCGTGGTCGAGAAGTAGGCGCCGGCACAGGGCACGCACGCAGGGCGCGACTCCCACGGCGGGGTCGCGCCCTGCTGCTTTCCGCGGCACCTGCTTGACACCCCCCGCGCGCGTCGCTACCATCCGCCGCAAGGAAACGATGAACGAGGAACGTTGAACGACGGACTGAAGACAAAGGGCTTTCAGTCCGCCGTTCGGCGTTCCTCGTTCATCATTTAACACATGCCTGACGTCCTGCTCGTCGAAGACAAGGAGAGCCTGAGGCGCGTGCTGCGGCTGACGCTGGAGAGCGCCGGCTACTCGGTCGCCGAGGCCGAGGACGCGCGCGCCGCGGCGCAGGCGCTCGCGCGCGAGCCCTTCCGCCTCGTCCTCACCGACCTGCGGATGCCGCACGGCTCCGGCCTCGACGTGCTGCGCGCCTCGAAGGCGGCGGACCCGGAGGTGCCCGTCGTCCTGATGACCGCCTACGGCTCGGTGGACGAGGCCGTGCAGGCGATGAAGGACGGCGCGCACGACTTCCTCCAGAAGCCCGTGGACTCGAACCACCTCCTGCTCCTCGTCGGCCGCGCCCTCGAACACAGCCGCCTGCGCACCGAGAACATACTGCTGCGCGAGGAGTGGTCGCGCCGCTACGGCTTCCCGCGCATCGTCGGCGAGAGCGACGCCATCCGCCGCGCCGTCGCCGAGACGCAGCGCGTGGCCGCCACCGACACGACCGTCCTCCTGCTCGGCGAGTCGGGCACGGGCAAGGAGCTTTTCGCGCGCGCCATCCACCACCTCTCCCCGCGCCGCGACCGCCCGCTCGTCGCCGTCAACTGCGCCGCCATCCCCGAGACGCTCATCGAGTCAGAGCTGTTCGGCCACGAGCGCGGCTCCTTCACCGGCGCCACCGAGCGGCGGCCGGGCAAGTTCGAGCTGGCCGCGGGCGGCACCATCTTCCTCGACGAGATAGGCGAGCTGCCCCTCAACGTCCAGGGGAAGCTCCTGCGCGCCATCGAGGAGAAGGTCGTGGACCGCATCGGCGGCCGCGCGCCCGTCCCCGTGGACGTGCGCGTCGTCGCCGCCACCAACCGCGACCTGAAGGCCGCCTCGGACGCGGGCGAGTTCCGCCGCGACCTCTACTTCCGCCTCGCGGTCTTCCCCGTCCGCGTGCCCCCCCTGCGCGAGCGCGGCGACGACGTGGCCCTGCTCGCCAGACACTTCGCGGGCCAGCTCGGGCGCGAGCTGCGCAAGCGCGAGGCGGCGCTCTCCGACGAGGCGCTCGCGGCGCTGCGCGCTCACGACTGGCCCGGCAACGTCCGCGAGCTTGAGAACGCCATCGAGCGCGCCTGCATCCTCGCCGACTCCGCCGTGCTCACGCCCGCCGACCTCGGGCTCGGGGCGGGCGGCCCGCGCGCCGGCGGCGGCGACGACGACGCGGGCGCCGACTTCGACCTCTCGGGGACGCTCGCCGAGGCGGCCGAGCGCGCCGCCCGCGCCGTCGAGCGCCGCAAGATAGCCGACGCGCTCCGCGCGCACGACGGCAACAAGACGCGCGCGGCCGAGGAGCTGGGCGTCAGCTACAAGACGCTCCTGACGAAGATTAAGGAGTACGGACTCTAAACAGTTTGGAAACGAAGAAGGGACAGGACGAGCAGGGCGCCGCGGGCGGCGCGGAGCTGGCGGCGGGCGAGCGTGACGCGCAGGTCGGCGCCGTGACGGCCGAGTTCCCCGGCGCGGAGCAGAACGAGCCGGAGCCTTCGGGTAAAGGGGGGCGCGGTCGCCCCGCGACGAGCACGGGCAAGGGCGCGTTCCTCGTCGCGGCGGGGATTCTCCTGAGCCGCGTGGTCGGCCTCGTCCGCCAGCGCGTCTTCGCCTACTTCCTCGGCACCTCCGACGCGATGGACGCCTTCCAGGCGGCGTTCCGCATCCCGAACTTCCTCCAGAACGTCTTCGGCGAGGGCGCGCTCTCGGCCTCCTTCATCCCGGTCTACGCGCGGCTGCTCGACCGCAACGACCGCGAGGAGGCCGACCGCGTCGCGTGGGCCGTCTTCACCATCCTCGCGCTCGTCGTCTCGCTGCTCGTGCTGCTCGGGGTCGTCTCCGCGCCGCTGCTCATAGACGCCATCGCGCCGGGCTTCGAGGGCGAGAAGCGGACGCTCACGCTCAAGCTCGTCCAAATCTTCTTCCCCGGCGCGGGCCTCCTCGTGCTCTCCGCCTGGTGTTTGGGCGTGCTCAACAGCCACCGGCGCTTCTTCCTCTCCTACACCGCGCCCGTCATCTGGAACCTGACGCTCATCGCGGCGCTCGCCTGGGCGGGCTTCCCCGTCCACCGCACGCCGCTCGCGGACCTCTCGGTCTGGGGGCGCGTCGCCGCCTTCGCCGCGTGGGGCTCGGTGCTGGGGAGCGCGTTGCAGTTCGCCGTCCAGCTCCCGACGGTGCTGCTGCTCATCACGCGCGCGCGCCTCGCGCTCCGCCTCGCGGACGTGAACGTGCGGACGGTGATTAGAAACTTCGTCCCCGTCTTCATCAGCCGCGGGGTGGTGCAAATTAGCGCCTACGTGGACGCGTGGCTGGCGAGCTGGCTGGGCACGGGCGCGGTCGCCGCGCTCGGCTTCGCGCAGAGCCTCTACACGCTGCCCGTGAGCCTCTTCGGCATCTCGGTCTCGGCCGCCGAGCTGCCCGAGATGGCGAGCGCGGCGGGCGGGAAGGGCGACGAGGCCGCCGTCGCCGAGATGCTCCGCGGGCGTCTGGACGCGGGGCTGCGGCGCATCTCGCTCTTCATCGTCCCGTCGGCCGTCGGCATCCTCGCGCTGGGCGACGTGATGGTGGGCGCGCTCTACCAGAGCGGCAACTTCGGGCGCGACCAGACCGTCTACGTCTGGGCCATCATCGCCGGCTCGGCCGTGGGGCTGCTGCCCTCGACCTTCGGCCGCCTCTACTCCTCGACCTTCTACGCGCTGCACGACACGCGGACGCCGCTCGTCTTCGCCGTCCTCCACGTCGCGGTGGCGACGGCGCTCGGCTACCTGCTGGCGCTGCCGCTGCCGCCGGCGCTCGGGATAGACCCGCGCTGGGGCGCGGTCGGCCTGACGCTCTCGGCCGGGCTGGCCGGGTGGGCCGAGCTGCTGCTGCTCAGGCGGAAGCTGAACCGGCGCATCGGGCCGACGGGCGTCACCTTCTCCTTCGCCTGGAAGCTGTGGGTCTCGGCCGCCCTGAGCGCGGGGGCGGCGTGGGGGCTGAGGCTCCTGCTGGGCGACTTGCACCCGATTATCGCGGCGGCGCTCATCCTGACGCCCTACGGGCTCCTCTATTTCGGACTGACGTCGCTGTGGGGCGTGCCGGAGTCGCGCGCGGTGGTCGGGCGGTTCACGCGCATCTTAAGGCGGCGCGGGGCTTAGAACGCCGCCGCGGCCCCCCGCCCGCAGGTTTTCGTTGACCCCCGGGCCTCTTTTATGTAATCTCCCCGCACCTCGTTTTTCTGGAAACACTTCCGCATTGCTCGTCTTCTCCTGACAGGACAAAGGGATCAAGCCCTGACAGGACGAGGCAGCTTCCGGGCGTTTGAACCCCGAAGCCCTCTTTTGCTCCACGCCGTCGCGCTCAACGCAGCGCACGGGACTCGACGAAAACTCTTTAACGGGGGAAGTAGGTACAACATGTTTAGAAAAGCTTTGCTCACCACCGCGGCCGCCATCGCCATCTTTGCTCTCAACTCGGTCGCGCGCGCCGACAGCCTGACGCTCACCGGCATCAACGGCACGGGCGTCACGGCCACCGTCAGCAACTACTCGCTGAGCGGCAACACCTTCACCTTCACCATCACCAACACGTCTGTGCCGCCCGGCTCGACCGGCACGATCACGAACATCGGGTTCGCGCTCCCGGGCGAGCGCCTGAACAACTTCCAGCTCGTCTCCTCGACGAACTCGAACTACAAGATTGTCTACGACCTCAACGCCACGGCGGGCTCGCAGACCATGGTCTCCAACTTCGACCTCGTGCTCTTCGACAAGAAGAACGGCAACCCGACCTTCGGCGGCGGCAGCGTCCAGAACGGCATCGCGCAGGGCACCAGCGCCACCTTCGTCATCACGGGCGACTTCAGCGGGCTGACGGCCGAGCAGATCGCCCGCTCCATCTTCGCCCGCTTCCAGGCCGTTAACGGCGACCTGAGCGACGTGGCGACCAACCCCGGCGCCGTGCCCGAGCCGATGACGATGCTCCTCTTCGGCACGGGGCTGGCCGGCATCGCCGCCCGCGCCCGCCGCCGTCGCGGCAGCAAAGCCTAGATTCTTAAACGCCGGGCCGTACCGCGTGGCGCACGCGCCGCGCGCCGGGAGCAAAGCGAGGCCGGGGGCGACAACTGTGTCGCCCCCGGCCTTTCCTGTTCAATTCGCCGCCAAAAACCCGGGAGAGGTCCGGGCCGAGGGCCTCTCGGGGCGCCGACGTGGCGCAAAAAAGGGGGCGGCGGTTTTTTTTCGCTTCCCCGCCGTCCGCCCGTGTTGAAAATTTTGCTGGACATTTTTTCCGGAAGCCGGTAAATTCCCTTCCACTTTTCTGAAAGTGCCGAAGAATTAAGCGTTTACTGGCTACATCGGATTCTTGAAGGGTTTGGATTTTTCCGGCCTTCGGCTAAATGCCCTAGCCGCTTGCCGGTAATAATTCGACCTCGCGCCACGGTCTCTTACGCGAACGGCGTCGGAAAGTGCGGTTTCCATTCGCCCTCGGAACGCGTACGGCAAGCAGCCCCGCTCCCGCGCTCGGGCCGTCAGAAACAGAAGAGTGCACAGGAAAACAAGGTCTCGGGAAGGAACGACGGAGGAACTCAACTTTATGACGAACCGACTTTTAGCGATGGTCAAACCGCTCGCACTCAGCATCTTAGCCATCGCCTTCCTCGCCCTCGCGCAGGGCGAGGCGCGCGCTGACGAGGTGAACATCGTAGGCAACACCAACGGCTGCTTCGGCGCCGGCTGCATCCCCGGCTCTTCGGCCACCGTGTCGGGGCTCTCCTACAGCAACTCGACCTTCAACGTGACGACCGCCAGCGGCACTGCGGCCCTCGGCGCGACGGCCAACCCGGGCGCGAACTTCAACAACCTGGGCAGCTTCACGTTGACGTCGAGCCCGACGACGATCAACAGCACTTTCACCCTGCAAGTCAACTTCACCGCCCCGAGTGGCATCACCGGCGGCGGGACGTCCATCTACACGGCGACCGTGACCGGCACCGTCACCGGGACGAACAGCGGCGGCGCCGTCATCACCTTCGACGAGGCCACGAGAAGCCAGATCTTCGCCTTCAACAACGGCACCACCGCGGGCACCTTTACGCTGACGCTGCCGAACTTCGTGGGCGTCAACCCCGGTGACACCATCGCGCTCTCCGGCATGATAACCGGCGCGCAGCAGAACGCCGTGCCCGAGCC
Organism: Pyrinomonadaceae bacterium; assembly: GCA_036387455.1. Classification (GTDB taxonomy): domain Bacteria; phylum Acidobacteriota; class Blastocatellia; order Pyrinomonadales; family Pyrinomonadaceae; genus QHXN01. Next base: position 46,067 of record DASVTS010000177.1, read on the forward strand.
GGCGACGCTGCTCCTGCTCGGCACCGGCCTCTCCGGCATCGCCGCCGGCGTGCGCCGCCGCCGCAACAAGGACGCCAGCAAATAGCCTTCCCGAAACGGGGAGTTACAGAAAAAGCCGGGTCGGGCGTCTGCTCGACCCGGCTTTTTCTTCGCCAAAATGCCTTCCCGGCCGGCCGCAAAAAAATTTTCGGTTAAACAAAAAATTTCTGGAGGCCAAACTTCATTCAACATTTATGTGAGATACAACAGACGGGATGCTCGGCGAGGCGGTTGGCGTAGCGGCAGGACGGAAGGTGACGGCGAAGGGGCGCGTGAGGCGCCTTTTTTTTATTTCCGGCCTTTCCGTCCGGAAGATTCTCCACCCATCGCCTGAATTTTAGCGAATCCCGTCCGGCCACACCCCTCTCCCGCGCAGAAAGTCCGTGCTATCATCCCGGCTCGTGAGAAAGATTCTGACGGCAGCCGAGATGCGCGAGGTAGACCGCCTGACCGCCGAGCGGTACTCGCTCCCCTCCCTGCTCCTGATGCAGGCGGCCGCCGACGCCTCCGCGCGCGAAATCGCGGCGCATTTCTCACACGACCTCCGGCGAAAGACCTTTCAAATCCTCTGCGGGCGCGGCAACAACGGGGGCGACGGCGCGGCGCTGGCGCGCTCACTCTCGACGGCGGGCGCGCGCGTGGACGTCGTCCTCTTCGGCCGCGCGGAGGAGACGAAGGGGGACGCGCGCGCCAACTTCGAGATCGTCCGGCGGCTGGCGAGTTTCGACGCGGGCTCGGGCCACGGGCCGCCGCCGCTCTCCTTCGCCGAGTGCGCCGACTTGGCCGCCTGGGAGGCGATTGCGAGCGCGCGCCGCGGCTACGACGCGGTCGTGGACGCGCTCTTCGGGACGGGGCTCACGCGCCCGCTCGAAGGCGTCTTCGCCAAAGTCGTCGCGCACCTCGAACTGCTCCGCGACGCGCGCGCGCACGCCGGGCACGCGTGGCCGCTCTTCGTCTCGCTCGACCTCCCTTCGGGTCTGGACGCGGACTCCGGCACGCCGCTCGGTCCGACCGTCAGCGCCGACCTGACGGTCACTTTCACCGCCCCGAAGCCGGCGAACGTGCTGCCGCCGGCCTCGCACTTCAACGGGCGCCTCGCGTTGGCCGACATCGGCTCGCCGCCCGCGCTCTTCGAAGCCGCCCCTTCCAAACTTTTTCTCGCGGAGGCTTCGGACGCGCGCGCGTGGCTTGAGGCGACGCGCTACGCGCCCGACTCTTACAAGAACACGCACGGGCACGCGCTGGTCGTCGCGGGCTCGCGCGGGATGACGGGCGCGGCCGTGCTGTGCGCCGGCGCCGCGATGTCTTCGGGCGCGGGGCTCGTGACGCTGGCCGCGCCGGAGTCGGCCGTGCCCGCGGCCGCGGCGCGCTTGATGCCCGAAGTGATGACGGTGCCTCTGCGGGAGACGGACGAGGGGAGCGTCAGCGCCGACGCCTCGGGGCAGTTGGAGAACCTGCTCGGGCGCGTGTCGGCCGTCGCCGTCGGGTGCGGGCTGACGCGCGAGTCGGAATCCACGCGCCGGTTCGTGCGCGAGGCGGTCGAGCGGCGGCGGACGCCGTTGGTCCTGGACGCGGACGGACTGAACGCGCTCGCGCCCTGGCCGCCCGATTTGCGCGGGACGCGCGAAGCCCCCATCGTCCTCACGCCGCACGCGGGCGAGATGCTGCGGCTGCTGGGCGCGGCCGACGATTCGGCGCTCGCGGAGCGGGTGCGCGTCGTCTCGGAGTTCGCCGCCGCGCACCACGTCTTCGTCGTGCTCAAGGGGGCGCGCGCGCTCGTCGCCGCGCCGGACGGCCGCGTCTTCGTCAACCCGACCGGCAACGCGGGGCTCGGCACCGCCGGCTCCGGCGACACGCTCGCGGGCGTCATCGCGGGCTTCCTCGCGCAGGAGTTCGCGTCCCGGGAGGGGAACGCGGACGCGCTCGCCGCGGTCGTCGCGGCGCTCTACGTCGCGGGGCTCGCCGGTGACCTCGCCGCGCGCGAGACGGGGATGAGGACCATGGTCGCGTCCGACGTCAGAAAGCACCTGAGCGCCGCCGTGCGCGCGCTCGACCCGGAAGGAGAGAAGCCTTGAAGTCGCCGACGCCGGAAGAGACGAACGCCCCGGGGGCCGAAGGGACGCCGCCGGACGGCGTGTGGACTTCGCACTCGCCCGAGGAGACGTTCGAGGCGGGGCGGCGCGTGGGCGAGCGACTGCGGGGCGGCGAGATTCTGCTCCTGAGCGGCGCGCTCGGCGCGGGCAAGACCGTCTTCACGAAGGGGCTCGCCGCCGGGCTCGGGCTCGACCCGGCGGAGGTCTCAAGCCCCTCCTTCACGCTCGTCAACCGCCACGCCGAAGGCCGCCTCGTGCTCTACCACCTCGACCTCTACCGCCTCGCGGAGGGGCACGGCGCCGCGCACGCCGTCGAGCTGGACGAGCTGCTCGCGGACGAACGGGCCGTCATCGTCATCGAGTGGGCCGAGCGCATGGGGCGCTACCGACTCCCCGACGCGGTCTGGCGCGTCCGCCTCGAAGGCGACGGCGAAGACCCGCGCCGCATACACTTCGAGCGCGCCGGCGGCGGCGGCGCCGGCTGAGCGCGGGCCCGCGCCCTCAGCGCCCCCGCGCGCTCTGTGTTAAATTAACTTCACCAAGTCGGAAAAGCAGTCTTTCAGCAAGGAGAAAAGAAACATGCCGTACTCTGAAATTCTCATCAAGCCGATGCGCGAGGACCTGACGCGGATAGGCGTCGAGGAGACGCGCACGCCCGAGCAGGTCGAGCAGGCCATCGGCGAGACGAAGGGCACGCTGCTCGTCGTCGTCAACTCGGTCTGCGGCTGCGCCGCGGGCAAGGCGCGCCCGGGCGTCGCAATGGCGCTCCGGAACGAGGCCAGGCCCGACCGCACCATCACGGTCTTCGCCGGCGCCGACATCGAGGCGACCGCCAAGGCCCGCGAGCACTTCGCGCCCTACCCGCCCTCCTCGCCGCAAATCGGCCTCTTCAAAGACGGCAAGCTCGTCTTCATGCTCGAACGCCACCAGATCGAGAACAAGTTCGCCGAGCAGATCGCCGACGAGCTCACCCAAGCCTTCGACCGCTTCTGCGCCCCGGCCGGCGCGGCCACGGCTTAAAGGATGGAAGGTGAAGGGCGAAGGATGAATAAGAACTTGTCTTAGCTCGTCCTTCGCCCTTCGCCCTTCGTCCTTCATCCTTCCTGATGTCTCTCTCTCTCGACACGCCCGTCCTGCACCTGTCGGAGCAGGGCATCTCGCGCCTCGGCGAGCAGACGGCGCGGAGGCTCGCGCTGGCCGTGGCGAACGTCGCGGGCAAGCACGACGCGGGCGAGGTCACGGTCGAAGACCTCCTGAACTACCTGCCGATGCGCTACGAGGATCGCTCGAACCTCGCGCGCATCGCCGATTTGACGGACGGCGTCGAGGCTTCTTTAGATTTATACGTGCGCGTGGCGGGCGCCTTCCAGGTCGGGAAGAACCGCGGGCCGAAGGCGCCGCCGCTCTACATCTTCGAGGTGACGGCGGGCGACCCCGAGCGGACGGGCAAGCCGGTCGTCGTCTGGTGGTTCGTCTCGGGGCGGCAGGCCGGGCGCATCGTCGCCTACTACCGCCAGCGCTTCGAGCGCGGCGCGCGCTTCGTCGCCTTCGGCAAGTGGGAGTGGGACGCGCGGCGCAACACCTTCGCGCTCCGCCTGGGCAAGCCCGACGAGTTGGAGATGCTCCCCGGCACCTTCACGCCGCCCGAGAACGCGCTGATACGCCTCGCCGAGGAGGCCGACCCCGCGCGCGCGGGCGCGAAGACGCCCGACGGCGACGGCGCCGAAGACGCGGCGGGCGGCGAAGACGCGGCCGGCGCCGACGAAGACGGCGCGGACGAGCACGGCGTTGACGAGGCGACCGACCCGGCGCTCGCGTCCATCCACGTCGCGCGGCGCGTCCCCGTCTACCGCAAGCTCGGCGAGTTCCGCACCAAGCGCCTGCGCGAGATAGTCCACGCCGTCCTCGCGCGGCTCGACGACGGCGCGTTCGGCGAGACGCTGCCCGCCGAACTCGTCGCGCGCCAGCGCCTCGTCTCGCGCGCCGACGCCACGCGCCGCATACACTTCCCCTCCGACGACGTGCCGCTCGCCGAGTACGAGCGCGCGCGCAGCCCCGCGCACCTGCGCCTCATCTTCGAGGAGTTCTTCTGGGTCGCGCTCGCCATCGGGCTCCGGCGCGACGAGCGCGTCAAGGAGCCGAAGGGCGCCATCATCGAGGTCACGCCCCACGTCCGCGAGCGCATCGAGGCCGTGCTCCCCTTCACGCTCACCGGCGCGCAGGAGCGGGCCGTCACCCGCATCCTCGAAGACATGCAGTCGGACGTGCCGATGAACCGCCTGTTGCAGGGCGACGTCGGCAGCGGCAAGACGGCCGTCGCGCTCCTCGCCATGCTCGCCGCCCTTGAGAACGGCTACCAGGCGGCGCTGATGGCGCCGACCGAAATCCTCGCCGAGCAGCACGCGCGCAACATCAAGCGCATGCTCGCCGAGACGCCCTACCGCGTCGAGATGCTTACGGGGTCGCTCAAGGCCGCCGAGAAGCGCAGGCTCCAGAGGGACCTGGCCTCCGGCGAGATACACGCCGCCATCGGCACGCACGCGCTCATCCAGGACGCCGTCGAGTTCAGCCGACTCGGGCTCGTCGTCATAGACGAGCAGCACCGCTTCGGCGTCCTCCAGCGCGCGGCGCTGCGCGAGCGCGGCTTCAACCCGGACGTGCTCGTGATGACGGCCACGCCCATCCCGCGCTCGCTCGCCATGACCGTCTACGGCGACTTAGAAGTCTCGGTGATAGACGAACTGCCGCCCGGCCGCACGCCCGTCAAGACGGTCGTCGTCGGCGAGGAGAAGCGCGCGGGGGTCTACCGCGGGATAGAGCGCGAGGTGCGCGCCGGCCGCCAGGCTTACGTCGTCTACCCCTTAGTCGAGGAGTCGGAGAAGATGGACTTGAAGGACGCGACGCGCATGTTCGAGCACCTGCGCGACCGCGTCTTCCCGCAC
>DASVTS010000178.1:0-16019 GCA_036387455.1 Pyrinomonadaceae bacterium
CGAGCTGTCCGACCGCCTCGTCGCGCGCGACCGGCGGCGCGCGCTCGAAACGCTCAGCAAGCTGCTCGACGACGGCGCCGAGCCCGTGATGCTCATCGGGCTTCTGGCGAGCAACTTCCACCGGCTCGCGCTCGCCAAAGAGCTGATGTCGCGCGGCGCGCCCGAGCAGGAGGTCTTCCGCGTCGTCAACATGCCCTTCAGCCAGCGCAAGGAGTTTCTCGCCACCGCGCGCCGCGCCGACGCGCACGAACTCGCGCGCCGCATACGCCGCATCGCCGAGGCCGACCTCGCTATCAAGACCTCGCTCGGCGGCGGCGGCGACCGCGGCTCGCGCCTCCAACTCGAAATGCTCGTCTGCGAGCTTTCGGCCTGAACCCGCTTAAAAGTCGAGCGGCTTCAGGTCTGGCTCAGTCCACTCGCGTCTCGCCGTCTCCGAATCAATCAACCCCTTGCTGTAGTAGTCGAAGACGAGGCGCGAGCTTCCGCACTCTTCCGCGAGCGCGTTCGTCAGTTCCGCGAGGCCGCGGGCGGCGTCGGCGCGCGCGACGAAGGCGCGGACGCGCCTGAGCCAGAAGACGGTGATCGTCTCGTGGTAGAGGCTCGGGTTGATGCCGTGCGCGGCGGCATAGCGGCCGATGCGTGCGCGGATGTGCGCGAGCGCGTCCGCGTCGCCCATGCGCAGGAGGTAGCAGAGCGCGACGAGCAGGTGCTCCCTGTGGTTGAAGTCCGCGGGCGGCAACTCGCAGGACTCGAACCTGCGGACGACCTCCTCGACCTCCACGTCGCTGCGGTAAGGCTCATCCGGCTTCGGCATCTCAAGGCGCCTCCCGTCCCCCGGGCGGACGTAAAAAAGCGAGGCAGGCCGTCGCCCGGACGGCCTGCCTCGCCTTCGTTAAATTTCGTAGCGGCTTACTTGTCCGACTGGCTCGCGCGCACCGTGAGCCGCGACTTGTAGCGCGCCGCCGCGTTGCGGTGGAGCACGCCCTTCTGCACGGCCTTGTCGATGAGCGAGACGGTCTCGGGCAGGAGCGCCTGCGTCGAGCCGGCGTCGCCCGACTCCATCGCGGCGCGCAGCTTCTTAATCCCGGTGCGGAGGCGGCTGCGGTTGCCGCGGTTGACCTCGCGCCGCTTCTCGTTCTGGCGCACGCGCTTCTCGGCTGACTTGTGATTCGGCATCTATGATTCTGACTCCGTCTGGACTTACTTCTCTTCTAAAAAGCTTCCGGTGGGTCACAGACGCGAATCCGCCCGCCAGAGCAAAGCCCAAAGTATAGGGAGCCGTCCGGCGAGTGTCAAGGCGCCACGGGCGGCGGGCGGCGTACGCTCTCGCACGTGCGGCAGGCGCGCGCGCGCGCACCGCGTTGACACCCCCGCCGACTGTGTTGTAGCGTCGTTTCTGCAATGAACGAGAGAGTTTCTCCGCACCTCATCCGCCCCCTTCGCCGCCACGCCGAGCTTTCCCCGCGAGAAGGAGAAGAGACCGACTTTTGAAGAAGATAGAGCTTCCGCCGAGGGCCGTCGAGACGCTCTTCGGCGTACACGACCAGAACATCAAGTACCTCGAATCCCTCCTCGACGTGCGCGTCGACGCGCGCGGGCAGGATTTGACGCTCGACGGCGACCCCGGCGACGTGGAGACCGCCGAGCGCATCATCGAAGACTTCGCCGCGCTCTTCCGCGAGGGCAAGACCTTCACCGACAAGGAACTCCGCGAGGCTTTCGCGCAGATCGCCGAAGACCGCGCCTACACTTTGCGCGACTACTTCACCAAGGCGCGCTTCAACCCCGCCGGCAAGAAGCAGGTCGCGCCCAAGTCCGCCAACCAGCGCCGCTACATCGAGGCGATTCAGAACAACGACATCGTCTTCGGCATCGGCCCCGCCGGCACGGGTAAAAGCTACCTGGCCGTGGCGATGGCCGTGCAGGCGCTCACGCTGAAGCAGGTCAGCCGCATCGTCCTCGCCCGCCCCGCGGTCGAGGCCGGCGAGCGTCTCGGCTTCCTCCCCGGCGACCTGCAAGAGAAGGTTGACCCGTATCTGCGCCCGCTCTACGACGCCCTCTTCGACCTCATGGACGCCGAGCGCGTCTCCAAGATGTTAGAGAAGCGCATCATCGAAGTCGCCCCGCTGGCGTTCATGCGCGGGCGCACGCTCGCCGACGCCTTCATCATCCTCGACGAGGCGCAGAACACGACGAGCGAGCAGATGAAGATGGCGCTGACGCGCATCGGGTTCGGGTCGAAGGCCGTGATTACGGGCGACGTGACGCAGATAGACCTACCGACGGGCAAGCGCAGCGGGCTGGTCGAGGCCGAGCGCATCCTCTCGAAGGTCGAGGGCATCGAGTTCGTCTACTTCACCGACAAGGACGTCGTCCGCCACCGCCTTGTCCAACAAATTATCAAAGCCTACGAGTCGCTGACCCACAAGAGCGACATCTGACATGCCCGACCTGCTTGCCATCACTGCCGGCGCCTGGGCCTGGGACAAATACGGCAAGTCCCTCACCGACAAACTCGCGTCCGCCGCCAAAGGCCGCTGGGACAAGTTCAGATGGAATGACGCGGCGGAGAAGTACCGCGCGAAGGTCAAAAAACTCTACGGCACCATGCAAATCATGGGCATGGCCGAGGAAGTCCCGCTGGACGACATCTTCACCGAGGCGTACCTGCTCGACAAGCCCACGGCCTTCTCACGCTTCGACATCGAACGCCTCAAACAAGCCTCCGCGGACCCCGCCGCCCCGCCGCCCAACGCCAAACGTGTCACCGGCCTGTCGCTCGTCAAGACGAACAAAAACCTTTTCATCTTGGGCAAACCGGGCGCCGGCAAAACGACCTTCCTCAAATACATCGCCGTCCAGGCAGCCGAGCCGGACAAGCCCGTCATCGATAAAGTCCCCGTCTTCATCTCCCTGAAACGCTGGGCAGATTCCGGCGCGGAGTTGCTACCCTTCGTAGAAGAGCAGTTCGACAAGTGCGACTTCCCCGACGCGCGGCCGTTCGTCGAAGAACTTCTGAAATCGGGCGGCGCCATCGTCCTGTTCGACGGATTAGACGAAGTAAATCAGGAGGGCGGGCAGAGAGACAGGCAAACACTTGCGATAAATAACTTCATCGAGAAGTACGACCGAACGCAATGCCTCATCACCTGCCGCCTCGCCGCCAGCGACTACTCCTTCAAGCCATTCACCTACGTCGAACTCGCCGACTTCACCCCGAAACAGATAGAAACGTTCGTTACCAACTGGTTTCGCACTCAGGAAGGCGAGAAGGACGAGGAGACGAGCAAGAGATTCCTGACGGAGTTTCAGCGGGAAGACAACAAGGGCTTACGTGACCTCGCGCGCACGCCGCTGCTCCTGACGTTGCTGTGCCTCTCCTTCAACGAGACGCTGACTTTCCCGCAGCGGAGAGTAGAAATTTACAAAGAGGCGCTAGACGCGCTACTGAAGAAGTGGGATTCATCTCGAAAGATTAAGCGCGATGAGGTTTACCGCAAGCTCTCGCTCGGCCACAAAGAGAACATGCTCGCGCGCATCGCGGCCGAGACGTTCGAGAAGAACCAATACTTCATTCCCCAAGCGGAACTGGAAAAACTAATCACGGATTACGTTAAGAACGTCCCGCCGCACGACACTAACGAGGAGTCGGACGGCGAAACAATCCTCAAAGCCGTCGCGGCCCAACATGGAATCTTCGTCGAGCGCGCCCGCGAAATCTACTCATTTTCGCATCTGACTTTTCAGGAATACTTTGCAGCAAAATACATAGTTGATAACGCGTCTAAGGGCACGCTGGCTAATTTGATTAAAGAAGATTGCGCCGACGGACGCTGGCGCGAAGTATTTCTTCTAACGACGAGCCTGCTGCCGGACGCGAGTACATTCATGGTGAAATTCCGTCAACACATTGACGGGTTGCTGGAAAATGACGAGGAGCTTTTATCTCTTCTTAGGTGGGCGGAGGTGAAGGCCGCGTTAACTCAAGCAGAAGCTTGGTTGATGCGTTCTAGTTATTTGTTTCTTGAACTTTTCATCAGTAGAAAGCACCGTGTTGCAATCAAACTCAGACTAGGGAATGGCAGTCTCGACCCCGCGTATAATCTCGATATCAAATTGGCTAGAATTATCAATGAGTTATTCCATGGACGTTACGGGGAGCTAGCGTATGGTGCTATTCAACTCGCCCGCAGTTTAGGATTGAATAAATTAGGAGACGAACTTGCTTCAATTTCAGTGACAACTAATAGCCCAAGTGCCGCGGGACAGCATGAGTATGCGGATAGATTGCGGGCTTTGATATTGAAGCACAGGGATATTGGACATGAAAGGAATTTAACTGACGCGCAAGAATCGCTTTTGCTTAACTACATTACAGCCACCAAGTTGTTCAAAGATTGTTTGCAATTGGCTTTCATGCCGCCGGAAGAGAAAGAGGCGATGTTGAACAGTCTGTATCTGCCGCCAACGGCGGCGGTGGCGGGGTAGATGTTTGCCATGGCCGGTTAAATGTGGGCCGTTGGGGCCTGAAGATGGAACGTGCGGTGCAAATTTGATGCGTGTAGGTTGAAAGATGAGACGTGCGGTCGTATAGACAACGCGTACAGTGCAAACATGGCGCATGCAGCCGCACAGATGGCGTGTGACAGTATAAAGATGCTGCGTGCAGATAATGAGACGAGACGTGAGAGTATTGAGGAGTCGCGTGCAGCGGGGGAGACGTCGCGTGCGGGCGGGCGGTGGGGTGTGAATGGTTGAAGTTGTGAACAGGCAGCGGAAAGTTGCGGTGGACGAGGGGCGGTGGCTGGCGTTCGTGGAGAAAGTTCTAAAAGTCGTACCCGCAGATGGGGCGGGGGCGACGGTGGCGTTCGTGTCGGACAGGGCGATGCGGGAGTTGAATAGGAAGTGGCGCGGGAAGCGGGGGACGACGGACGTGTTGTCGTTCCCGGCGGGGCAGGAGGAGTTCGAGAAGGGCGAGGGGCTGAGTCTGGGGGACGTGGTGGTTTCCGTCGAGCAGGCGGCGCGGCAGGCGGCCGAGCACGGGCTGGACTTCGAGGGCGAGGTGCGGCAGCTCATCCTGCACGGGCTGCTGCACCTGTGCGGGTACGACCACGAGCGGGACGGCGGCGAGATGAACGCGCTCGAACTGAAGCTGCGCCGCCGTCTCGGAATATAATTCGTGAACCGCGAACCGTGAACCGTGACAAGAGGCTTGCGTCCTGTCACGGTTTACCGTTTACTGTTTACGGCTTTTATGGAGACCCAGTTGGAAATCGGGGCCGCCTGCGCGCTGCTGCTGGTGCTGGCCTTCCTCTCCACCGTCGACGCGGCCTTCGGCCAGTTGAGCGACGTGGGGCTCAGGCGCCTGACGGGCGAGCGCGAAGAGCGGCCGACGGCGAGCGTCGTCTTCCTCGGCGAGATTCTGGAGAACCGCCCGCGGTTCCGCTTCACTTTGAACGCGGCGATACAGGTCGTGCTCGTGGCGGTCGTCGTGCTCGTCACCTCGGTCTGCTACCAGCTGCTCGGGGCCGAGCGGCGCTTCCTGCTCATCGCCTTCTTCATCGCGCTGGCGCTGACGCTGCTCTTCCGGCAGGTCATCCCGCGGCTCCTGTCGGCGGGCAACCCCGAGCGGACACTGCTCTCGCTGCTCCCGCTCTACCGCCCCTTCTACGGCGCGCTCTCGCTCGTCGCCACGCCGCGGCAGGTCGTGGCCGAGCGCTCGTCGCGGCGCGGCGGCAGCGGCGACCCGCACGTCACGCAGACCGCCGCCGAAGCCGCGGAGGCGGACGACGACGACAACGGCGGCGACATCCAGGCGCTCATCGACGTGGGCGAGGAGGAGGGCATCCTCGAAGAGGAGGAGGGCGAGCTCATCCAGTCCATCATCGAGTTCGGCGAGACGCGCGCCGGCGAGGTGATGACGCCGCGCCCGGACATCGTCGCGCTCCCGCTCTCGTCCACCGTCCGCGAGGCGCGCGACGCGATGGTCGAGTCGAAGTACTCGCGCCTGCCCGTCTACCGCGGCCAGATTGACGACGTGGTCGGCATCATCTACGTCCGCGACCTGCTCACGTACTGGGCCGACGGGCGCGAGGACGAGCCGGTGGAGCCGCTGCTCCGCCCCGCCTACTTCGTGCCGGAGTCGAAGACGGTGGACGAGCTGCTCGAAGAGATGCAGAAGGTGCACGTGCAGCTCGCGCTCGTCATCGACGAGTACGGCGGGCTCGCGGGCCTGCTCACCGTCGAGGACATCCTCGAAGAGATCGTCGGCGAGATAGAGGACGAGGACATCGAGGGCGAGGAGGTCGTCGAGATAGTGGAGGGCGACGACGGCTACTACGACGTGCTCGGCTCGACCGAGGTCGGGAAGATCGAGCGGCTCTTCGACCTGGAGATCGAGGACGACGACTTCACGACCATCGCCGGCCTCGTCATCAACGAGTCGGGGACGGTGCCGCCGCCGGGCACCCGCCTCAACTTCCGCGGCCTCGACGTCGAAGTCCTCGAAGCCGACGAGCGCCGCGTCGGCCGCCTCCGCCTGCGGCGGACGCAGCCCGAGGGCGGCGCGGCGGCCGCGGGCGAATAGGTTCCTTTCCACACGACACGCACCACGGGGGGAGAATGGCGAAGAAGAAGGGCAGCAAATACCTTTCCGGGCGGCGCATCGACCCGCGCCCGATTGCGGGCGGCGAGACGGTGGCCGACCTCGTGGACGAGACTTTCCTGGCCTACAACGCGGGGCGCCTGCGCGAGGCGTGCCAGCTCTTCACGCGGAAGATGCTGGAGCCGGACGTGACCGTCGGGCTCTCGATCACGGGCGCGCTGACGCCCGCGGGGCTGGGGATTTCGGCGCTCATCCCGCTCATGCGGGCCGGGTTCGTGGACTGGGTCATCACGACGGGCGCGAACCTCTACCACGACACCCACTTCGGCATCGGCCTCTCGCTCCACCAGGGCAACACGTCCGTCTCCGACGTCCTCCTGCGCGAGGAGGAGGTCGTCCGCATCTACGACATCTTCTTCGACTACTCGGTGCTCCTCGACACGGACGCCTTCTTCCGCCGCCTGATCGAGGGCGAGGAGTTCCAGCGGCCGATGTCCACGGCCGAGTTCCACCACCTCTGCGGCAGGTACGTGCTGGAGCGCGAGCGCAAGCTCGGGATAGAGAACAAGTCTTTCCTCGCCGCCGCCTACGAGTACGGCGTGCCGCTCTACACTTCGAGCCCCGGCGACTCGTCCATCGGCATGAACGTCGCGGCGAAGGCTTTGCAGGGCAACCGGCTCGCCTTCGACCCCTCGGCCGACGTCAACGAGACGGCCTCGCTCGTCCTCGCCGCCAAGCGCGGCGCCATCCACGGCCGGGGCGACAGGGGCAAAAAGCACGGCGGCCGTTCGGCCGTCTTCATCCTCGGCGGCGGCAGCCCGAAGAACTTCATGCTCCAGACCGAGCCGCAGATTCAGGAGGTGTTGGGGATTGACGAGCGCGGCCACGACTACTTTTTGCAGGTCACCGACGCGCGCCCCGACACGGGCGGCCTCTCGGGCGCGACGCCGGGCGAGGCCGTCTCGTGGGGCAAGGTGGACCCCGAGCGGCTGCCCGACGCGGTCGTCTGCTACGTGGACTCGACCATCGCGCTGCCGGTCATCACCTCCTACGCGCTCGCGCGCCACGAGCCGCGCGGGCTGAAGCGACTCTACGACCGCCGCGGCGAGCTGATGGAACTCATGCTGGCCGAGTACGAGAAGTCCGAGAGAAGGTAAAGGGCCGTGAACGGTGAACCGTAAATCGTGACAAGATAAAACCTGTCTTCTCTCGTCACGGTTTACGGTTTACGGTTCACGGCTTTATTCTTGTCACGGTTTACGGTTCACCGTTCACGGGGCTTAAATGGTTAAAACTATCAGGGACGACCAGCCGCGCACGTACTTCGACTGCACGAAGTGCCCGGCCTTCTGCTGCTCGATCTACGAGCGCGTGCAGGTGACCAAGCGCGACATCACGCGCCTCGCCAAGCACTTCGGCGTCTCCTTCGAGACGGCGCGGCGGCGCTACACGAAACAGTGGGAGCACGAGCGGATACTGAAGAAGGTCGAGGACGTCATCTTCGCCGAGACCTGCATGTTCCTCGACCAGGAGAAGCGCGGCTGCACCATCTACCACGCGCGCCCCGGCGTCTGCCGCGAGTACCCCGACCGCGTGCGCTGCGCCTACTACGACGTGCTCCAGTTCGAGCGCCGCCAGCAGGGTGACGACACGGTCGTCCCCCTCGTCCAGATCACCTTCCGCGAGGTCAAGAAGGGCCCCGAGGTGGACGACCAGTGCGAGAAGGTCTGGGAGTGGCAGCCCGAGAAGTGATGGGCGGCGGGTGATAAGTGATAAGATGTGCTCGAAAGGGCGCCGTGCTTTTTCTTATCACTTATCACTCATCACTTATCACCCTTGCGGAGGTGTGCGGAAGATGCGAGAACTTTTGGCGAAGATGGTGGGGAAGAAGCTGGACCTGTTCTGCGGGGGCACGTCCAGCCTGCGGGGCAAGCTCGTGAAGGTGGACGAGGGGGTGGCGCACATGGTGGACGAGGACGACCACATGTTCTACGTCACCATCGAGCGCATCATCGTCTTCAGCGAGACCAAGACGGGCGACCAGCGCGCCGGCTTCGTCGTCGGCTTCCGCGGCAAATAACCGGCAGGGGCCTGGCTGCCCCCTAAACTTTGCTCATAAAAAACGTCAGGCCGACGTCTCTTCCGAGGGCGTCGGCCTGACGTGCGTCCGGGGAGACGCGCGCTGAAACTTCACCTGCCCGCCGAGGCGAGGAGGGCCGAGCCCACGGGCACGCGGCGGAAGCCGTTGATGCGCTTCGTCCAGTACTCGTCGAACCGCGAGTAGACGACGCCCTTGCTCGTCGAGGCGTGGTAGAAGCCGTTCTCGTCGGCGACGATGCCGACGTGGTGCAGGTTGTTGAAGAAGACCAGCGTCCCGAACTTGAACTTCTCGTCCTCGGTCGGGGGCGCGAACTCGTGCCAGAAGTTGCGCACGTTCGTCCGCTCGAACGCCACGCCCGCCTGCTGAAACACGCTCCAGACGAAACCCGAGCAGTCGTAACGGCTCGGCCCCTCCGTGCCCATCCGGTAGGGCGTCCCCAGCCGCTGCTCAATGGCCGCCATCATCGTCCGCTCAAGCTGACCCAGCCCCGCCGGCGCCGAGCCGAAACGCGGGACGGAATACTCCGGCTCGGCCTCGGACTCGTCCGCGGTCGAGACGACGACGAGGTCGTTTTCGAGCGTCGTGCGCCCCTCAACTTCAGTAGTTGTAGTAGTTGCGGCGGCCTGGCGCGGCCTCGTGGAGGGCTGCTGTGCCTGCGCGGCGACGGCCAGAAGGCTCAGGGCGAAACAGGCCGCGAGCGGGCGGGGGAACACTTTACAAAAAGACATCTAGGGGGAACGGTCTCCTCTGCCAGAATTCTATGAATTGCTTGGGGTATTGCTAGACTTAAGGTGGAGGCGTCACCCTTCAGGTATCAACGCCTGAAATCCATCCTACAGAACAGATACGGGCAGGACAAGCGGCAATGTGACTGTTTCGTGACAGCGCAGTAAGGCTTATGTCAGATTCGGACGGAAAGGGGACGTGACATCAATCATCCTGAAGGCAAAGGGACGGGTTTGGTACGAAAAGGGGCGACCAAAATCACATAAATTCTTTTCCCGTAGAAATTTCCGGGCGCGTCGTGATAGCATGCGCCGCCATAAAGGAGACCGCTTTATGTTTTCCGTCGAGAGTAGAACGGCCGACCTCGGCGTCGAAAGACGCCTCCGCACGCCGTTGCTCGAAGCCCTGCAAAGGCGCGGGTTTGTCCCTCTGATACGCACGTCGCGGCTGCACTTTTTCGAGCAGGCGGCGCCGGGCGCCGAGTCCGCGCGCGAGCTGGAGCGCCTGCTGGAGGAACGCGCCGAGGCCGGGGGCGAGGAGCCCTACGTCCACGGCGATCTCTTTTGTTTTGAAGACTTTGCACACTATCTCGTCTTCGGCGACGGCCACGCGGGCGGCGCCGGGCTCCGCGCAGGGATAGTCTACGGCGCCGCGACCGAGGCACCCGCCGAGAAGCTCGAAGCCTTCTGCCACAACGTTTTAGAGGCGTACGAGGCGGCGCGCGAGTCCGCCGGCGGGGGCGCGGCGGAGGGCGGCGAGACGGCAGCACCGGAGCGCATCGTTTGGCGCGAAAGAGAGGGGCAGGGGACGTTCAAAGCGCCCGAGGGCGACCGGGAGGCGCCGGCGCAGAGGGTCGCGTTCTCGGCGGAGCGAGCGCGGGGGGTTGAGATTCTGGAAGACGTTAGCGCCCGTAAGTTCCTGCAAACATTGCGCGAGGCGCACGCCGACGGGCGCGGGGCGGAGGTCTTAGCGGGCGGCCGCGGGCCGGAGCAGGAGGCCCTTGTGGCGAAGCTCACGGGCGCGGGGCTCGTGCGAAGGGAGGTGCAGGTCTCTTGCCGAAAGGACGGCCGCTCACTTTTCCGGCTCCCTTCGGCGGAGGCGCTCGCCATCGTCACGGCGAGCAACGCCGTGTGCAGCGAATGCGGCTCGGCCGTGGCCGACGAGCGCGCAGAGGAGCTGGTGACGCCGACGCCGCTCGCCAACTCGCTCTTAAAGGACGGCGCATGGCTCCTGACCAGCCTGCGCGCGATACTCGACGCGCTGGGCGTGCCGGAGAGCCAGACCGCGCCGCGCCCGACGGCGGACGAAGGCACGGCGCAGGTTCTGGCGTCGGTCTGCGGCGAGCCCTTCCTCTTCGTCCTGCGCGAAGGGGATTTCACGGCCGCCCACGCGCGCCGCGCCGTCGAAGGTGAGGCCGAGGCGCACGCCACGCGGACGGTCGTCGTCGCCGCGGGGAAGGTGCAGGACGAGGCGCGCGCGCGTCTGCGCGAGCACGCGCGGCGCAGGGCGCGCGCGGGGACGGAGGCCGAAGTCGTCTTCGTCGAAGGGTTTGAGCACGCCGCCGACGAGCTCCGCCCGCTCGTCGAGCGCGTCTCGGAGGAGGCGCTGACGCGCGAGCTTTACGAGCTGGACGCCGACGCGGGCTTCAACGTCGGCCACGCGCTCGCGGCGCGCTTCCGCCTCGCGCACGGCAAGGGCACGCTCCGCGACCTCGCCGCCTCCGCGGCCGGCGCGCTGGCCGGGAGCCTGCGAGAGTTCTAACCAAGGCGGAAGCCCGACCGTGAGGGAGGGCGTAGGTCTTTCTACATCGCGCCCCACGAGAGTCGAGACGCCCTCCCTTACGGTCGGGCTTCCGCCGTGGCTGGTTACCGTCCACGGCTGCCAATTTGACGCGAGGGCGCCGAGGGGTATTGACAACCCCGCCGTTACCGCGAGAATCTTAAGGCCGCAAGACCCGCGATTCCGCGCGGTCTAACTCGTCAGCCCCGAAGATAAGAAGATGAACAACCGCTCTTTTCTGCTCCTGAGTTTGACGGCCGTCGTGTTTGCGCCCGCGCTCGGCGCTCGCGCGCAGACGGCCGCGCCGCCGCCCGTCTTCACGCGCCCGCGCGTGGTCAGCGTCGCGCAGCAGACCCCGACGGCCACGCCCGCGCCGACGCCGCAGGCGCCCGCCGCCCGGCCCGCGCCGTACCCGACGCCCGCGCCGCAGGCCACGCCGCCGCAGACGACTTCGACGCCGACGACGGTGCCGCAGTTTACGGTGCCGGCCGTCCCCTTGCAGCCCGCGCACCCGCCCTCGCTCAACAAGTTCCGCGAGCGCGCGACCGAGGCGCAGCGCCTCCTGAAGTCGCGCCTGACGCTCACGTCCGCGACGCCCAACACGGCCTTCGTCACCGTCGCGGCGCTCGAAGAGGGCACGTCGAAGATTCACACGCTGAGCCTGCCGAAGGAGACCTTCCTCACGCGCGGCACGGACGTCGTGCTGACGACGTCGCAGGGCCTCAACGTGCGCTTTCAGGTCGTCCGCCCGAACTACGTCAACACGGCGGTCGTCGTCTCCGAGGCCGCCACGGGCAGGCAGTTGACGCCGCTCGTCGTCGAGTACCCGATTGAGAAGTTCGGGAGCTTCCGCGAGATGGCCTACTACACGTCGGCGCACCCGGCGCTGCTCTCGCCCGAGATTACGAAGCACGGTCAGGCTTACGTCCGCAACATGCTCGACCTCGCGGCGCAGCGGCTCAGGGCGAAGGGCAAGACCGTCTCGCCCGAGATCGTGGACATCGCCGAGCGCCTGTGCCTCGTCGAGCACGTTGACCACGACCGCTTCCGGCGCGAAGACCGGAAGCGGATTTACGACGAGGTCTACGCGCTCTACTCCCTGAACGAGCTGGACACGTACCGCTACTCGGTCAGCTCGGCGGGCGCGGGCGGGATGGTGCAGATGATCGCGCCGACCTACCAGATGGTTCGGAGGATGCACCCGGGCGTCGGCCTCAACCCCGACTTCGTCGCGGGGATGCGCAACCACGGCAACGCGCTCGAAGCGATGCTGCTCTACATGCAGGACACGTGGAACGGGCTCGCGCTCAACCAGGAGGTGCTCGACGCCCTGGCGGGCAGGACCGCGACGCGCTCGGAGTTGATGGCCGCCGGGTACAACTCCAACCCCGCGCGCCTGCCGCTCTACCTGCGGCGCGGCGGCCCGGGCTGGCGCACGCTCATCCCGCGCGAGACGCAGATGTACTTGCAGATTTACTCCTCGGTCGAGGGCCTCGTGCAGTTCAAGAACCGCGGCGACGGCGGCGCGCAGCCTGCCCCGCAGAAGCCCGCCGCCGCCACTTCGCAGGAATAGGGGCGTAGGCCGGAACTTAAACACACAGTTCGCCGAAGACACTAAAGGGCGCGGAGAGAATCAACTCTCCGCGCCCTTTGACGTCAGGGCCGCCCGCGGCGGCGGGCGGTTCCGGCTTTAACGTTCGAGCGCGGCGCGGTCCCAGTTGCCGCGGTTGGCGGCCGCCTCGTAGGTGTCTTGCAGGAAGAACATGAGTTCCATGTCGGGGTTCTCGGAGGCGCGCACGACCTCGTAGGGCAGGACGAACTCTTTG
Source organism: Pyrinomonadaceae bacterium (assembly GCA_036387455.1). Lineage (GTDB taxonomy): Bacteria > Acidobacteriota > Blastocatellia > Pyrinomonadales > Pyrinomonadaceae > QHXN01. The sequence continues at coordinate 13,037 of DASVTS010000178.1, forward strand.
AAGCTCCCGTCGTAGCGGGCGCCCGCGGGGCGGGCGGGCGTTTCTTTGAAGCCCGCCGGCTCGGGGTAGGCGTAGGAGTAGAAGATGGCCTCGGGCAGCGCCGGGCCGCCGGGCCAGAAGCCGGCGCTCGAAACCTCGTGCGAGTAAGCCTCGCGCGTGACCGAGTCGGCGACGCCGGGCGCGCCAGGGTGCTCGGGCGCGCGCCGGCCGGAGAAGCGCGTGACGGCGAGGTCGAAGCTGCCCCAGAAGAAGTGGACGGGGCTGCACTTGCCGGTGAAGAGCGAGCGGAACGTCTGCAAGACCCTGTCGGCCTGCACGAGCGCGCGGAAGAGGCGCTCGGCGTGCCCGCGGTCGTAACGCCTGTACTGCTCGTCGCGCTCGAAGGGGACGGGGCTCTCGACCTCGACGGGCGTCGTCCAGACGTTCATCCAGATGCGCAGCTCCGCGAGGCGTGACTTCAGCTCCCCGTAGAAGTCGGCCACCGAGCGCGGCGTCGTGAGGTCTACGGAGAGCGTCCGGTCGCCGCTCTCGCGCACGTAGAGTTGGTGGTCTATGAAGTCGAAGTCTATCTGAAACGCGCGGTCGGGGTAGTGCATCGCCCCGGTCGTCAGCCCGCGCGCGTTGACGTAGAGCGGCACGTGCCACCAGTGGTTGACGTGCGGGTTCATGGAGAGCTTCACCTTGCCGACGATCTGCGTCCACATGTGCAGGGCGTAGTAAGTCTCGCGCCATTCGCCGTAAGGCGGCAGCTCCGGCCAGAAGTGGAAAAGGTCGTTCGGTTCCGCGTTGCTCATAAGTTTTCTCCGGTGCCGCCCGCTCAGAAGATGGCGGAGAACCAGCCGTAAGGGTCTAAGAACCGGCCGTAAAAGTCGAAGAACCGGCCGAAAAGCGCCCGCGCCGCCGCCGGCCACAGGCAGAAGAGGACGTAGGCCGCGGGCGCGACGAACAGGTTGACCGTCCTGTAGATGCTCCCCATGTAGTAGGCGGCCACGACGTTGAACGCCACCCAGCACGAGAGGAGCCCGACGAAGTAGAGCACCGCCGCGACCCACACCGGCGCGCCGTCCGCCGCGCCGCGGACGGTGAGCGCGGCGTAGGCGGCCCAGCCCGCGTGGCTGACGCCGCTGACCGCGAGGCCGGTGATGACGTAGGCGTCCGGGTGCGTGTCCAGGTCCACGCGCAGGAGCCGGCGGGACACGACCAACAGCATGCTCGTCAGTATCAGAAGCGTCCAGAAGGCCCAGAAGCCGCGGGCCAGGCTGACGGCCGCCGCCGCCTTCCCCAGAGGCCAGAGCAGCAGCGCGGCGAGCGCGAGGAAGACCGCGTTCAGGGCGACGGCGAAGAGGTAGTCGAACAGCTCCTTCTGCTCTTCGCGCAGCAGCCATTTGCCGAAGTCACCCATGAAGGGCCGCCGCCTCCCCGTCAGTCGCCGTACTGGAGGCTGTCGCGCAGCGGCGCCTCGGGCAGCGCGTCGCTGCGCGAGTCGTCCGCGTACTGGAGCTTGTAGAGGCGCCAGTAGAGGTCGCGGCGCGCGAGGAGCTGCTGGTGCGTGCCGCGCTCGCGCAGCTCGCCGTGGTGGAGGACGAGTATCTGGTCGGCGCGCTGGACGGTCGAGAGCCGGTGCGCGACGACGATGGAGGTGCGGTCGCGGAGCACCCGCTCGATGGCCCGCTGGATGAGCTGCTCGGTCTCGGTGTCGATGGAGCTGGTCGCCTCGTCGAGGATGAGCAGCGCCGGGTCGAAGGCGAGCGCGCGGGCGAACGAGATGAGCTGCTTCTGCCCGACCGAGAGACCGGCGCCGCGCTCGCGCACCTCGGACTTGAACCCTTCGGGCAGCCGCTCGACGAAGCCGTCGGCGTGCACCTCGCGCGCGGCCCACGCGACGCGCTCGTCCGTGATGTCCGCGCGGCCGAGGCGGATGTTGCCCTCGACCGTCCCGCTGAAGAGGAAGACGTCCTGGAGGACGACGGCGAAGTTCTCGCGCAGCGCCTTCAGGTCCCACTCGCGCACGTCCACGCCGTCCAAAAGCACCTGCCCGCGCTGCACGTCGTAGAAGCGCATGAGGAGGTTCGTGACGGTCGTCTTACCCGAGCCCGTGTGGCCGACGAGGGCGATGGTCTCGCCGGGCTCGGCCGCGAACGAGACGCCCTTCAGCACCCAGTCCTCGCCCTTGTAGGCGAACCAGACGTCGCGGAACTCGACCCGGCCGCGCGCGCGGCCCGTCTTCTTCGGGCTCTCGGGCGTCAGGACCGACACCGGCTGGTCGAGCGTGCGGAAGATGCGGTGCGAGGCGACGAGCGCCGCCTGGAAGACGTTGTACTTGTCCGAGATGTCGCGGATGGGCTGGAAGAGGCGCTGCGAGTACTGGATGAAGGCGACGAGCGCGCCGATGGAGAGCACCTCGTTGGCCGGCGTGTTCTGCATCACGCGCCAGCCGCCGTACCAGATGATGAGCGCGATGCCGAGCGAGCCGATGAAGTCCACGAGCGGGAAGAAGACCGCGTAATAAAATATCGTCTCGATGTTCGCCCGCCGGTAGTCGTCGTTGGCCTCGTGGAACTGGCGCAAAGACTTCGCCTCGCGGTTAAAAATCTGGACGGTCTGCGCGCCCGAGATGTGCTCCTGCAAAAACGAGTTGATGCGGGCGAGCTTCGTCCGCACGAGGTCGTAGCCGCGCCGCGCGTGCTTGCGGAACCACGTCGTCGCCGCGAAGAGGAGCGGGACGGTGACGAGCGCGACGAGCGTGAGGCGCCAGTCCATCCACGCCATGAAGCCGATGATGGCGAAGACCATCACCACGTCGCCCAGCCCCTCGATGACGCCCGAGGTGAACAGCTCGTTCAGCGCGTCCACGTCCGACGTGAGCCGGGTCATGATGCGGCCGACGGGGTTGCGGTCGAAGTAGGCCACCTCCTGCCGCTGCAACTTCCCGTAGAGCTCCGAGCGCAGGTCGTACATGACGTGCTGCCCGACCGACTGGAGC
>DASVTS010000179.1:0-6037 GCA_036387455.1 Pyrinomonadaceae bacterium
CTTGCCCTTGACGGCCTGCGTCATCATGCTCGCCGCCGCCTTCGAGATGGCGCACCCCGTCCCGACGAAGCTCAGGTCGCGCACGAGCCCCTCGTCCATCAGCATGTAGACGGTGAGCTGGTCGCCGCACAGGGGGTTGAACCCTTCGGAGACGCGGTTCGCGCCTTCGAGCTTCTGGAAGTTCCGCGGCTTCTTGTTGTGGTCGAGGATGACCTGCTGGTACAGCTCGCTCAGTTCCGACATCTACGCGAAGACCTCGATGACTTTCCGGACGGCGGCGACGAGGGCGTCCACCTCCTCCTTCGTGTTGTAGAAGGCGAAGGAGGCGCGGGCGGTGGCGGGCACGCCGAAGTGCTTCATCACCGGCTGCGCGCAGTGGTGGCCGGCGCGGATGGCGATGCCCTCCTGGTCGAGGATGGTGCCGACGTCGTGCGGGTGCACCTCGTCGAGGACGAAGGCGAGCACGCTCGCCTTCTCGCGCGCCGTCCCGATGATGCGGACGCCCTCGACGGCCGAGAGCTTCTCGGTCGCGTAAGCCAGAAGCCCCTGCTCGTAGGCGTGCGCCGCCTCGCGGTCGAGCCCCGAGAGGTAGTCGATCGCCGCGCCGAGCCCGATGGCCGAGGCGATGGCCGGCGTCCCGGCCTCGAACTTGTCGGGGATGGCCGCGTAGGTGCTCCGCTCGAAGGTGACGGTGCGGATCATCGAGCCGCCGCCGAGGAACGGGTTCATCTTCTCCAGCAGCTCCGCCCGGCCGTAGAGGACGCCGCTGCCGGTCGGGGCGAACATCTTGTGCCCCGAGACGGCGTAGAAGTCGCAGCCCAAATCCTGCACGTCCACCTTCAGGTGCGGCGCGCCCTGCGCCCCGTCCACCAGCACGGGGACGCCCAGCTTGTGCGCCCGCGCCGCAATCTCCTTGACGGGGTTGACGGTGCCGAGCGAGTTCGAGACGTGGCCGACGCAGACGAGCTTCGTCCGCTCGCTCAGGAGCGCGTCGAACTCTTCGAGTATCAGCTCGCCGCGGTCGTCCATCGGGATGACGCGCAGGCGCGCGCCCTTCTCCTCGCAGAGCATCTGCCACGGGACGAGGTTCGAGTGGTGCTCCATCTCGGAGACGACGATTTCGTCGCCCTCGCCGACGAACTTGCGGCCGTAGCCGTGCATGACGAGGTTGACGCCCTCGGTGACGCCGCGGACGAAGATGCACTCGCGCGCCTCGCGGGCGTTGAGGAAGCGGCGCACCTTCTCGCGCGCGCCCTCGTAGGCCGAGGTGGCGCGCTGGCTGAGGTAGTGGACGCCGCGGTGGATGTTCGAGTGCTCCTCGCGCAGGTACTTCGACCCGCGCTCGATGACGATGCGCGGCACCTGCGCCGAAGCGGCGTTGTCGAGGTAGACGAGCGGCTTGCCGTTCACCGTCTGCCCGAGCACGGGGAAGTCTTCGCGCACGGCGCGGACGTCCCAGCCGGCGGGCGCTCTCCGCGCCCCGGCGTTCTCTTCGATGGTCTTCTCTGTCGCTATCATCTTTTCAACTCTCGGCCCAGCTTTTTCATGAAAGGCTGACGCCCTCCCTCACGGTCGGGCTTCTGACTTAAGCCTCCAGCCGCGCGCGCAGGCGGTTGAGGATGGCCTCGTCCAGCTGCTCGCGGATGGACTCGAACTTGATGCCCTCGACTATCTCCTCGGCGAAGCCGTAGGTCAGGAGGTTGCGCGCGAGGTCGGGGTGGAGGCCGCGGCTGAGGAGGTAGAACAGCTCCTCCTCTTCGAGCTGGCCGACGGTCGCCCCGTGCGAGCACTTCACGTCGTCGTTGTAGATTTCGAGCTGCGGCTTGGTGTCCACGCGCGCCTCCGGCGAGAGCAGGAGGTTCTTGTTGCTCTGCTCGGCGTCGGTCTGGTGCGCGCCCTCGCGGACGAAGACGCGGCCGTTGAAGACGGCGCGCGAGCGCCCGTCGAGGATGCCCTTGTAGTTCTGCCGGCTGGTGCAGTGCGGCTCGCGGTGGTCGATGAGCGAGTGCGTGTCGGCGTGCTGCCCCGTGCCGACGAGGTAGAGCCCGTCCACGCGGCACGAGGCGCCCTCGCTGCCGAGGATGACCTCGATGCCGTGGCGCGAGAGCTGCGCGCCCAGCGTCACCGTCGTCAGCTCGTAGGCGCCGTCGTGCCCGACCTCGGCGCGGGTCGAGGCGACGTGGAACGCGCGCCCGCCCTCGTCCTGCACCTTGTAGTGCGCGACGCGCGCGCCCTCGCCGACGAAGACCTCGACGACCGCGTCGGTGAAGTACTCCTCGTCGCCCAGCGCCGCGTAACTCTCGATCAGGTCGAGCCGGCTGTCGCGCCCCGCGACGACGAGCACGCGCGGGAAGCTGGCGACCTCGCCCCCGCCCGGCGCGGTCAAAAAGAGTAGCTGCACCGGCGGCCCGACCGTCACGCCCGCGGGCACGCGCAGGAGCACGCCGCCGCCGAGGAAGGCCGTGTTGAGCGCGGAGAAGGCGTCGCTCCCCTCGCCCGACAGGCGCCCGAGGTGCTCCCACAGGACCTCGCCGTGCTCGCCCGAGAGCGCCGCGCCGAGTTCCTCGACGACGACCGTCTTCGGCATCGCCCCGAGCGAAGAGTGCTCGGGGCTGAACGCGCCGTTGACGAAGACGAGCCGGCTGTCGCGCGCCTCGGCCGAGAAGAACGGCTCGACGGCGGCGCCCTCAACCTCGGCCGCCCCGGGGCCGGCCGGACGGAACGCCTTCCGCGCGAGCGGCGCGACGTTCGTGTACTTCCAGTCCTCGTCGTCGGTCGTGGGGACGCCCAGCTCCTCGAAGCGCCCGAACGCGCCCTCGCGCAACCTCCCCAGCCACGAGGGCTCGCCCTCGCGCCCGCCCGCGAACTCGCGGAACGCGTCCGCGTAAATGCTCTTTTCCTTGACCGCCTGTGACATTAATTTTGACTCTTGCCTCACGCGCTGGCGACGGCTTCCTTGAGCCAGTCGTAGCCCTTCTCTTCGAGTTCGAGGGCCAGCTCCTTACCGCCCGTGCGCACGATGCGCCCCTTGTAGAGGACGTGGACGTGGTCGGGGATGATGTAGTTGAGGAGCCGCTGGTAGTGCGTGACGAGGACGACGGCGTTCTCGGGCGTGCGCAGCTTGTTGACGCCCTCGGAGACGATGCGCAGCGCGTCGATGTCGAGCCCGGAGTCGGTCTCGTCGAGGACGGCGAGCTTCGGCTCCAGCACCGCCATCTGCAAAATCTCGTTGCGCTTCTTCTCGCCGCCCGAGAAGCCCTCGTTGACCGAGCGCGACATCAGCCCCGCGTCCATCTCCACGACCTTCGCGCGCTCGGCGAGCAGGTCCTTGAACTCAAGCGGGTCGAGTTCCTCCTCGCCGAGGTGCTTGCGCTTCTCGTTGTAGGCGAGCCGGAGGAACTGCGCGTTCGAGACGCCGGGCACCTCGACGGGGTACTGGAACGCGAGGAAGACGCCCTCGCGCGCGCGCTCGTCGGGCGCGAGTTCGAGCAGGTTCCGGCCCTCGAACAGCACCTCGCCGCGCGTCACCACGTAGGCCGGGTGCCCGGCGAGAATCTTCGCCAGCGTGGACTTCCCCGAGCCGTTCGGCCCCATGATGGCGTGAATCTCGCCCCTGTTGACCGTCAGGTTGATGCCGCGCAGTATCTCCTTACCCTCGACCGTCGCGTGCAAATCTCTAATCTCTAGCACTTTGAATTTTCTCCGAAATCAGCCGACGCTGTTCTCAAGCTTCATCCCGAGGAGGCGCTGCGCCTCGACGGCGAACTCCATGGGGAGCTCGCGGAAGACGTCCTTGCAGAAGCCGTTGATGATGAGCGAGACGGCGTCCTCCTGCGAGATGCCGCGCTGCTGGAGGTAGAACAGCTGCTCCTCGCTGATGCGCGAGGTCGTCGCCTCGTGCTCGACGCGCGCGGTGTTGTTCATCACCTCGATGTAGGGGAAGGTGTTCGCGCCCGAGCGGCCGCCGATGAGCATCGAGTCGCACTGCGTGTAGTTGCGCGCGCCCTCCGCGCCCGCGAGCACCTTGACGAGGCCGCGGTACGAGTTGTTCGACTTGCCCGCCGAGATGCCCTTCGAGACGATGGTCGAGCGCGTGTTCTTCCCGATGTGAATCATCTTCGTGCCGGTGTCGGCCTGCTGCGCGTGGTTCGTCAGGGCCACCGAGTAGAACTCGCCGATGGAGTTGTCGCCCTGCAAGATGCACGAAGGGTACTTCCACGTAATCGCCGAGCCGGTCTCGACCTGCGTCCACGAAATCTTGGAGTTGCGGCCGCGGCAGGCGCCGCGCTTGGTGACGAAGTTGTAAATGCCGCCCACGCCCTCCTCGTCGCCCGCGTACCAGTTCTGCACCGTCGAGTACTTAATCTCCGCGTCGTCGAGCGCGACGAGTTCGACGACCGCCGCGTGGAGTTGGTTCTTGTCGAACTTCGGCGCCGTGCAGCCTTCGAGGTAGGAGACGTAGGCGCCCTCCTCGGCGACGACGAGCGTGCGCTCGAACTGGCCCGACTCCTGGTTGTTGATGCGGAAGTAGGTCGAAAGCTCCATCGGGCAGCGCACGCCTTTGGGGACGAAGACGAACGAGCCGTCGGAGAAGACCGCGCTGTTGAGGGCCGCGAAGTAGTTGTCGCCGACGGGCACGACCGAGCCGAGGTACTTCTTAATCAGCTCGGGGTAGTCGCGGATGGCGTCGGTGAAGGAGCAGAAGATGACGCCGTGCTTCTTGAGCTTCTCCTTGTAGGTCGTCGCCACCGAGACCGAGTCGAAGACGGCGTCCACGGCGACGTTGGCGAGCTGCTTCTGCTCGTTCAAGGGGATGCCCAGCTTCTCGAAGGTGCGCAGGAGTTCCGGGTCCACCTCGTCGAGGCTCGCCTTCGTCGCCTTCTGCTTCGGCGCGCTGTAGTAGATGATGTCCTGGTAGTCCACCTCCGGGTAGGAGATGTTCGGCCAGTGCTTCGGCTCGCGCATCTTGAGGAACTGGCGGTACGCCTTGAGGCGGAACTCAAGCATCCACTCCGCCTCGCCCTTCTTCTCGCTGATGAGGCGGACGGTCTCCTCCGTCAGGCCCCTCGGAATCATGTCCGACTCGATGTCGGTGACGAAGCCGTACTTGTACTCTTTGTTGGTCAGTAACTCGATTGTGCTCATCTGATTGTCTCTTCCCGATAAACTCTCGGCTGATAAAGCTTTACCGCGCCCGCTCGCCCGCCTGCGCCGCGCCCGGCCCGAGGCCCCGAATCTGGTGGAACGTCGTCACCGCCTCACGGTCGGCGCCGACGAGCTGCGCCAGCGTGATGCCGGAGAGGGCGCGCTCGACCGCCTCGTGGACGTTGACGATGACCGAGCGGATGCCGCAGCCGCCCGTGTGGACGCAGGAGTCGAGCACGCCCGGGTAGGTCTTGCAGTGCCCGTCAACCTCGCCCTCGTCCAAAACCTTGATGATTTCGCTCAGCCTGACCTCCTCGGCCGGGCGCGCGAGCGTGTAGCCGCCCTTCGTCCCGCGCGTGGAGCTGACGAGGCCCGCTTTATTCAACAGCCACAACACTTTACCGGCGTTCGCCTGCGAAAGCCCCTCGCGTTCGGCAATCTGCCCGAGGGTGAGGAATTCGCCCTCGCCCAGCCTCGCCAGTTGCAGGAGGCAGCGCAGACCGTACTCTTCCTGTGCCGAGACCTTCATAAAACACCCGTAAACCGGCCCGAAATCTCTAACGCGCAGTCATACTAGACATACCTGATTTTTTTGTCAAGATTACTTCGATGCCCCCGCCCGCGATGGCGTTGTGCGGCTAAGTTGTTGAGAATTTGTGGGTTAGAACCGGCGGTGGGTGAAATTTAACAGAAACGGATGGCCCTGACCACGGTAAATGGAGGCCGGAATCGGGAGGTTGAACCTCTGAGGCAAAAAGTCAGGGAAAAAGGCAGAAATGGCGTGCTCAACGCCTCCACTCGTCAATCAGGGAGGCGACGAGGCCCGACCAGCCGGTCTGGTGCGAGGCGCCGAGCCCCATGCCGGTGTCGCCGTGAAAGTATTCGTAGTAAA
>DASVTS010000180.1:0-4545 GCA_036387455.1 Pyrinomonadaceae bacterium
CAAGCGCCAGCTCGACCGCACCATCCAGGCGCGCGTCAAGCGGCAGATGGAGAAGGCGCAGAAGGAGTACTACCTCAACGAGCAGATCAAGGCCATCCACAAGGAGCTCGGCCGCAAGGACGAGAAGGCCGAGATGGAGGACCTCCGCAAGCGCATCGAGGAGGCCGGCATGACCGACGAGGCGAAGGAGAAGGCTCTGCAAGAGCTGCACCGCCTCGAAGCCATGCCGCCGATGTCGGCCGAGGGCACCGTCTCGCGCACCTACATCGACTGGCTCCTGAGCGTGCCCTGGAAGCAGAAGTCGAAGGAGATTCGGGACATCTCGAAGGCCGAGGAGGTCCTGAACGAAGACCACTACGGGCTGGAGAAGATTAAGGACCGCATCCTCGAACACCTCGCCGTCCGCCAGCTCGTCAAGAGCCCGAAGGGCAGCATCCTCTGCTTCGTCGGCCCCCCGGGCGTCGGCAAGACTTCCCTGGGCAAGTCCATCGCGCGCGCCACGGGGCGCAAGTTCGTGCGCCTCTCCCTGGGCGGCGTGCGCGACGAGGCCGAGATTCGCGGCCACCGCCGCACCTACATCGGCGCGCTGCCCGGCCAGATCATCCAGATGATGAAGAAGGCCGGCACCGTCAACCCCTGCATCCTCCTCGACGAGGTGGACAAGCTCGGCGCCGACTTCCGCGGCGACCCGTCGGCGGCGTTGTTAGAGGTGCTCGACCCCGAGCAGAACTCGACCTTCCAGGATCACTACCTCGACGTCGAGTACGACCTCTCGAAGGTCTTCTTCATCGCGACGGCGAACGTGCTCCACACCATCCCGCCGCCGCTGCAAGACCGCCTGGAGATTCTGCGCCTGTCGGGCTACACCGAGCGCGAGAAGCTGGAGATCGCCAAGCGCCACCTCGTCCGCAAGCAGGCCGAGGGCGCGGGGCTGCGGCCCGAGCAGGTCGAGTTCACCGACGCCGGCATCCTCGAAATCGTCCGCCACTACACGCGCGAGGCGGGCGTGCGCAACCTCGAACGCGAGATCGGCTCGTGCTGCCGCAAGGTCGCGCGCAAGCTCGTCGGCGAGGCCAAGGGCGAAGAGTTCAAGATGACGATCAGCCCCGAGGCCGTCCGCGAGATGCTCGGCCCCACCCGCTTCCGGCAGGCCGACATGGCGGCCGAGTCCGAGGTCGGACTCGCGCTGGGCCTGGCCTGGACGGAGGTCGGCGGCGAAGTCCTCCAGATAGAGGCGACGCTCACGAACGGCCGGGGCGGCGTGACCCTGACGGGCAAGCTCGGCGAGGTCATGCAGGAGTCGGCGCAGGCCGCCCTGACCTGCGTCAAGTCGCGCGCCGAGCGGCTGGGGATGAACCTCGAATTCATCCGCAAGCGCGACCTGCACGTCCACATCCCCGAGGGCGCCATCCCGAAGGACGGCCCCTCGGCCGGCGTGACCTTGGCGACGGCGATGGCGTCGGCGCTGGCGCGCGTCCCCGTCCGCCGCGACGTGGCGATGACGGGCGAGATCACCCTGCGCGGCCGCGTGCTCCCCGTCGGCGGCGTCAAGGAGAAGCTGCTCGCGGCGCACCGCGTCGGCGTCTCGACGGTGCTCATCCCGAAGGACAACGAGAAGGACCTGGAGGAGGTGCCCGAGGAGGTGCGCGCCGACATGACCGTCCAGCTCGTCGAGACCATAGACGAGGTGCTCTCGCTCGCGCTCGAAGACGCGTGCCCGACCACGGCGGGCGCGACCGACGCCGAGGCGCCGCCGCCCGTCTGGACGGCCGACCAGCCCTCGGCCGGCGGCGCGCAGACGCTCGCCGACTGAAGGCCCCGGCCCTTAGACCCACGGGCGCCCGCGCGAGAACACCCCTCGCGCGGGCGCCCGAGTTTTTACGCGCAGGCGGTTGACACGGCCGTCGCCGCGCCTGTAAAGTTTCGCCTTCCCGGCGTCACAGTTCAGCAGGCAGCGTTCAGGCAGCCAAAGAACCGCCCGCCCCAAGCGTTGCGGCCGCCCCGCTCGTCAGGACTCGCCCGAAGCGTTTCGCCCGACACTTCCCCGAGGAGACTAAAAACCCAGATGACAGACAAAGCCAAGAGCGCCGAGCTCATACTCAGGCTCTACGAACTGCGCCGCGAGGCGGTCATGCGCGAGGCGCGCACGTGGTTCTTCGCCTTCAACCCCGAGAGCTTCGAGGACTTCCAGCGCGCCGTCACGGGCGAGCACAGCGCCTACCTGAGGATGGTCGCGACCTACTGGGACATGGCCTGCTCCTTCGTCAACCACGGCGCCATCGACGCCGAGATGTTCAACGACGCGAACGCCGAACACCTCTTCGTCTTCGCCAAGCTCCAGCCGTTCATCGAGCAGATACGGGCCAACAACGGCAACCCGAACGCCTTCCGGCACCTGGAGCAGGCCGTCACCTCCATGCCGCAGGCCGGCGAGCGGCTCGCCCGCGCGCGCGAGATGTCGAAGGCGCTGGCGCGCGCGCGCGCCGCCGCCAACGAGGAGCGGACGGAGGCCGACGCGGCGAACGCGTAAGAGCCGTGAACGGTGAACCGTGAACCGTGACGAGTAACAGCAGGTTTTATCTCGTCACGGTTTACGGTTCACCGTTCACGGACTTTCATGAAATGAAAGTCACGGGCACGAGGTTCGTCAAGAGCGCGTTCGAGGAGTCGCAGTGGCCCGGCGACCGCAGGCCGGAGGTGGCCTTCATGGGGCGCTCGAACGTGGGCAAGTCTTCGATGATAAATTCGCTCCTGAAGGTGAAGGGTCTGGCGCGCACGTCCTCGACGCCGGGGCGTACGCAGGCGCTCAACTTCTTCCTGATTAATGAGCGCTTCTACTTCGTCGACCTGCCGGGTTACGGTTTCGCGCGCGTCCCCCGCGAGGTGCGCGAGTCGTGGGGGCGCCTCGTCGCCGATTACCTTGCCAAGCGCGACTCGCTTGTGCTATCAATTCACATCGTAGACTCGCGCCACGAACCCACGACATTGGATTTGCAGCTCCGCGAATGGCTACTCGCTAACGGCAAGCCCTTCCTGACGGTCGCCACCAAATCCGATAAGCTCTCGCAAAACGAGTCGCACAAAAACCTCGCACGCGCCCGCACGGTGCTGGACGCGGTGGGGCGTGGCGCAGGCGGAGAGTTGGTCGCTTACTCCGCGACCACAGGGCACGGGCGCGAACGCGTCTGGCGCGCCATCGAAGAGGCCGTTACCGCCTCACAACCATCCCCCTCTTGAGTTTTGAAACCGACGGAAGGATTTTGCGCAACCGCGCGGGGGGGCCGGGCATCCAAAAGGCGCACGGAAATCCCGCACAGACTGACGAGAGGACGGAGGCGTACCGACAGGCGCGCCCCGCTAGTTCGCCGGGGAGCGAGCCGACCGCCAGAGGCACGCCGCGCCGGCCGTGCCTTGACCGCCCCTCAAGCGTGCCCCCGTGTGGGGAGCACCAACAGGCGTCATTCCCGACACATAATCGGCAATAATTTCAACCAGATTCTGAAAGCACCGCGGGCGTGCCGTTTCCACTTTAGTTAGTCAGGCGCACCGCCCGCGCACTATTCGAGAGCGCGCCGCCTGTACAGGGCGCGGCGAAGAGAAAAAACTGAGATGTCACGAGAACGCACAACACGCACACGCACCAGCAGCAGCAGGGCCGGCGCCAACGGCGCGGCGGAGAGGAACTCCGGCAACAAGACGGCGGCGGCCGTCGAGCCGATGCCCGACATCGAGCTCCCCGACGTGGACGAGGCGGGCGACGAGGGCGCCGGCTTCCGCGGCGGCGAGGGCGACACCTTCAACCTCGCCACGCTCAAGGAGATGTCCATCTCCAAGCTGACGCAGATCGCCAAAGACCTCGACGTCCCCGGCGCGACGGGGATGCGCAAGCAGGAGCTCATCTTCAAAGTCCTCGCCGCGCAGACCGAGAAGAGCGGCCTCATCTTCTCCGAGGGCGTGCTCGAAACCCTGCCCGACGGCTTCGGCTTCCTGCGCGCGCCCGAGTACAACTACCTGCCCGGCCCCGACGACATCTACGTCTCGCCGTCGCAGATCCGCAAGTTCGACCTGCGCACGGGCGACACCGTCTCGGGCCAGATTCGCCCGCCCAAGGAGGGCGAGCGCTACTTCGCGCTCATCAAGGTCGAGGCCATCAACTTCGAGGCGCCGGGCGAGACGCGCGACAAGGTCTTCTTCGACAACCTGACGCCGCTCTACCCGGACGAGCAGCTGCGGATGGAGACCGCGTCCGAATCCATCGTCGGCCGCGTCGTTGACCTCGTCACGCCGCTCGGCAAGGGTCAGCGCGGCCTCATCGTCGCCCCGCCTCGCACCGGCAAGACGATGATGCTCCAGGCCATCGCCAACTCCATCTCGAACAACCACCCCGAGGTCACCCTCATCGTGCTGCTCATCGACGAGCGCCCCGAGGAGGTCACCGACATGCAGCGCTCGGTGCAGGGCGAGGTCATCTCCTCGACCTTCGACGAGCCGCCGACCCGCCACGTGCAGGTCGCCGACATGGTCATCGAGAAGGCCAAGCGCCTC
>DASVTS010000181.1:0-41464 GCA_036387455.1 Pyrinomonadaceae bacterium
CAGGATGCCCGCGCTCCCGGCGGCTTGAATCGAAAGGCGTGGCGGGTCAAGTCGCGCCGGCTATCTTTTCGGCGAGGTAGGAGGAGAAGTGGCCGCGGTACTTCTCCTGCAAGTCCGGGCGACGCCAGTCTTGGCCGGTGATGACCTTGCGGCAGGTCGGAGCGCCGCAGCGGCAGACGAGTTCGTAGTCGTCGTCGTCGGTCGTCGCCCAGTCGTGCGTCAGCTCCTCGCCCGCCTCGACGTCGCGCAGGGCGACGAAGACGATCTGCCCGCGGACGCCGACGTTCGGCTCGCAGGAGTGGTTGCTGAAGATCATCGAGCCCTCGCGCTCGGCCTCCGCGAGCGGGCCGATGAAGAGGTCTTCCGCGACCTGTATCTCGGCGGACCTGTACCAGTCGGGCATCGCCTTGAGGGCCGCGCGGTCGAAGACGTAGCCGCCCTTCACGCAGACGACCTCGCCCCGCGCGAACGGTGCCCGGGCGAAGAGCCCGCGCCCGTGAATCGGGCTCACCTTAACGACGGCCTTGGGCGAGATGTAGGAAAGGTTCGGCAACGGCCTACTCGTAGCTCAGGGCGTCCACGGGGTCCTGCCGCGCCGCGCGGAGCGCCGGGTAGAGCGCGCCGAGCGTGCCGCCGAGCAGGCCGATGGCGAGCGAGACGGCGAGCCACTTCGGCTCGATGTCCACGGTGAGCGTCGTCGTCCGCATCACGACGAAGCGCGCCGCCAGCGTCAGCACCAGGCCGAGCAGCACGCCGAGCACGCTGACCGCCAGCGCCTCCTGCTCGATGACCCAAGCGACGCCCGCGTTCGACATCCCCAGCGACTTGAGCACGCCGATCTGGCGCGTCCGCTCGGTGACGGTCGTGTACATGGCGAGCAGGATGACGAGCATGCTGATGACGGAGGCGACGCCGACGACCACGTCGATGAAGACGTCCAGGGCGGGCACGCTCGACGCGTAGAGCTCGGGCAGGTCGCGGGTGAAGATGAGCTGGTCTTCGGGGAAGGCGGCGTGGATGCGCTCGGCCACCGCCTCCTGCTCGGCCGGGTTGTTGACCGAGACGAAGACCGTCGTGCCGAAGGCCCCGTCCTCGACGCCCGCGTTCTCCTGCATCGTCGAGAGGGGGATCTTGATGCGCGCCCCGCCGGACGGCTCGTAGACGCCGACGAGCGTGAAATCGCGCCCGAAGAGCCTGACGGGGTCGCCGACCCTGGCCTTCCGCTGCTCCTTCCAGTGCGAGTCCACGATGGCCTCGTCGCCGCGCCCGAACACCCGCCCCTCGACCACGCGCAGCCCGGAGAGGCGCGAGTAGCAGTCGAAGGGGATGCCGTCGACGACGCGCATGCCGAAGCCCGTGTCGCTCGTGTCGGTGGTCTGCGCGGCCGGGCAGGCGACGCGCACGCCGGGGACGCGCGCCACCTCCTCGGCGCGCGAGACGGGCATGGCGAAGCGCTGCGCGCCGAAGCCGGTCGTGCCCGCGGCGCGCATCATGATCTCCGCGCCGACCTCGGACTCGCGCCGCCCGCGCTCGCGCAGGACGCCGTGCGCCAGCCCGACGGTGAAGGCGACCAGGAGGACCCCGACGGCGACGCCGAGGACGGAGACGAAGGTGCGCGCCGGGCGGTGCGTCATGTTCGAGAGAACCAGGTTGTCCATAACTCCTCGCAGTCGCGGGTGGCGCTCGACGGCCTTGCGCAGGGCGGCGGGCGCGGTGTGCCGGATGAGCATCAGGAGCCCGACGAGCGCCCACACGATCATGCTCGCCTTGCGCACGATGCCGATGGTCAGCCCCGTCGCCACCGCGTAGCCGAGCGTGTGCAGGATGAAGCCCGTGCCGCCCTCGTAGACGCCGATGGTGGCGGGCACGAAGCTGAAGACGAGGTTAATGACCTTCGTCAGGGAGTCGATGATGTACGACACGCCGAGGGCCGGCCCGAAGCCGAGCATCCAGAGGACGGCCGCCACCTCGCAGACGGTCGTCGCGTGCGCGCCGAAGTCGCAGGCGAGCATGGTGAAGAACGTGCGCGGGCGCTTCTTGTAGAAGTCGTAGACGTTGCCCTCGACGCGGTGGAAGTGGTCGCGCCGCGAACGGAACCAGCCGGCCTTCCAGCCGCGGCGGATGAAGAAGTCGACGGCCGCCGTCACCGGCATCACGTCGGAGAGGACGGCCGCGACGATGAGCGCGATGACGAGCGCCATGCCCGCGGCGATGCCCATCAGCGGGAGCCGCGCGCCGACGGGCAGGTCGTAGGTGAGGAGCATGACGAGCGCGCCGCTGGAGATGAAGACGGCGACCGAGAGGTTGTAGAGCAGGTTGTCGACCGCCAGCGCCTGCACCGCGGCCGGGAGCGGCACGCTCTTGCGCAGGAGCGCCGCCTTCGTCGCCTCGCCGAGGACGGGGCCGGTGAAGGTGAAGAAGCTGATGGTCTCGCCCGAGAGGCGGGTGGTGAACGCCTGCCAGAAGCTGAAGCGGCGGTGCTCGCGCGCGACCGCCGCGCGCATCGAGAGGGTGCGCATCGAGTGGCGCAGCCCGGCGAGCCCGAGCAGGATGAAGAAGCCGTACTGTATCTGGCCGAGCGCCTGGAAGATGGGCTCGACGCCGACGGCGCGGATGAGCAGGACGAGGAGCGTCGCGCCGAAGAGGAAGGCGAGCAGTTGGGCGTAGACGAGCCGGCCGCGGCGCTTCGCGCCGGGCTCGCCCGTGTCGGCGGTGATGTGTATCTCCGCCTCGAAGAGGTCTTCGCGGCCGACCCCCGTATCTTCGCGCGGCGCGGTCAACGCCTGACCTCCTGCGCCGCGGCGTCGGCGGCGGGGGGCGCGGGGGCCTCGAACAGCTCGCGGACGACGCGCCCGGGGAAGGGGCGGAAGCCGCGCCGCCAGAGGACGGGGACGGGGCGCGCGCCCTCTTCGAGTTGGCCGGTGAGCGTGAGCAGCGTCGGCATGAAGCTCAGGGAGTCGTACGGCTCTTCGACGGCGAGGCCGCGCGGGATGCGGGTCGCCTCGCCCCCGGCGAGCATGAGCGTCGAGTGCGTCGAGACGCGGAAGAAGGAGCCGTGGTTGCCGCCGGGGTTGAAGCCGCGCACGTCGAAGTTCCAGTGGTCGTTGGCGAGGATGAGGAGGTCGTTCTCGACCAGCGCGCGCTGTCGTCGGCGGAAGCGCCGGACGAGCCTGTCGTCGTCGGAGAGGTTCTCCGCCGACGGGTCCGTGGCCTCGACGACGTGGCGGGCCGACTGCTCGTGCAGGCCGACGACGGCGTTGGAATACCTCGTCAGGTGTGTGGCGCGCAGCCATTCGAGGTCGGAGTGCCAGGCCCCGAGCCAGCGCTCCCGGTCCTGGCCCGCGGGCGGGGTCAGGCGCGCGTCCTCGTGCAGCCTGAGCGGCAGCCCCGCGCGCCAGCCCGCGCGCTCGAAGGTGACGCGGCCGTCGGCCGACTGTCTGAGGTTCGAGACGGGGAGGTAGCGGAGCGAGGGGCGGCCGCCCTCCTCGCGCGAGAGGATGAGGGCCTGCCGGTCCGGGCCGCCGTAGAGCCAGACGGCCTGGTCGGGCCGCTCGTCCTCGCGGAGCATGCCGCGCAGCGCCTCTACGGGGACGCGGGCGGCGACGAAATCGACGGGGCGGCTCTCGACGAGCGGCTGCACGTTGTTGCGGACGCTGAGGCTGCCGAGGAGCGAGAAGTAGTCCACGCGGCGGAAGCTCCGCCCCATGTCGAGCGTGCCGTCGGGCGCGAGCGCGAGCCCGCCGTCGCCGGGGCCGACGACGTAGTTCTGTAGCGCGTGGAGCGTGTTGTGGTCGCCCAACGTGCCCTTCGGGACGAGCAGCTCGACGTCGAGGGATGAAGGGCTCAGGCGCGCGCGGTCGAGCGCGAGGAGGTTGGAGAGCCCCCGCAGGTAGGCGGCGTAATCGCGCTCGTCCCTGGACCAGGAGGCCAGCCGCGCGGACTCGCGCACGGCCTCGCGGTCGCGCCCGAGGTCCGCGTCCTCCTTCGTGAACTTCTTCGGCTGCGCGGCGACGAGGGCGCGCTGGCGCTCGACGAGCCGGCGCAGCGCGCCGAGCTCTTCGCCCATCTCGGAGAGCGTCCGCTGCCAGCCGGAGCGCCGCCGGTCGATGGCGGCGAAGAGGGCGTCCGTCGCGGCGCGGCGGACGGGCGCGGGCAGGTCGCCGCGCCCGAGCTGTTGCAGGAGGATGTGGACGAGGTTGAGGTCGCTGTCGCGGAGCTGTATCGAGGCGCGCTCGTTGCCGTCGAAATCGACGAGGGCCGTCGGGTACGAGGTGCTCTGGCCCTTCAGGTAGAACGACTCCTCGGTCGTCGTGTAGATGAGGGGGATGAGCGGGTAGATGCCCTTGAGCGCGTAGTCGTTGAGGAGCCGGCGCTTGGTGACGACGTGGTGGCCGCCGCCCGCGGCCGAGCCGAGGAGCTTGACGAGGTTGTAGCCCTGGCTGTAGACGCGCTCGTCGGTGTTGGTGCCGTGGTCGGAGACGAGGACGAGGGCCGTGTCCGCGGCCCCGGGCGTCTGCCCGATGGCCATCCATACGCGGCCGACGAAGGCGTCCAGCTCTTTGAGCGCGGCCAGTTGCGTCGCCGCGTCGCGGTTGTGGTGCGCGGCGTGGTCGAAGTCGGTCGTGTAGAAGTCGAGGTAGCGGACGCGCGGGTCTTGCAGCTTCTCGACGAGCTCGCGCTCCTGCTGCTGGTTGAGGATGTCGCGGCCGCCGATGCCGAGCTGCCACTCGTCGAACAGCTCGCCGGGCCGCCTGGCGAACTTGTTCTGGAGGCCGCGCTGGAGCGTCGTCCAGCGCGTGCCGCGCTGGTAGAGCTGGAAGCTGACGAAGCGCGCCTCGTAGGGGTAGGCGTCGGCCAGGAGCGGGACGCCGACCTCGTCGAGCAGCTCCGCCCCGGGCATGTCCGCGCGCGCGCCGCCGACGTTGGCGACCCAGAATGGGATGAAGTTGAGGTAGTCGTAGGAGTGGAGCGTGTAGCGGTCGAACTCGACGTTGCCCTTGATCTGCAGGTGCTGGCCCGTGTCGAGGAGCGACCACGAAGGCCCGGACAGGCTCATCCCGCGCACGTAGAAATTTTCCAGCCGCGTGCCGCGCTCGTAGAAGACGTGCTCGAACCAGGGGAGGAGGCTCTTGCCGGTGCGCGGGTCCCGGGCGCGGACGAAGCGCTCGACCGTGTCGTGCGGCAGGCCGTCGACCTTGACGACGACGACGCGCTTCGCTCCGGCCGCGAGCGCGCCCGCGGGGTCGGAGAGGGCGAGGACGACGAAGAGGGCCGCGGGCCCGAGGCGACGAACGAAGCTTCCTTTGAGACCTTTAAAGATACCTTCGGGCACCCGCTTCAACCTGCCTGCTCGCCGCCGGACTTTGACCGGAAGCGATTCTAACTCAAAAACAGTTATTCACTGACCGACGGCGGCGGCGATGGCGCGCGCGTCTTCGGGGGTGATGCGCTGCTCCTCGCGCAGGGCGTTGCGCAGGTACTCGGCCGTCAGGAGCCGCAGCTCGGGCTCGACGCCGGGCGACTGGTAGACGCGCAGCAGCGCGGTCTTCGCGGCCTCGTTGTTGATGCGGTAGAGGCAGTCGAGGCAGAGGCGGCGCGTCTCGGCGTCTCCGGTCCGCGCGAAGATTTCGGCGGCGGCGCGCGCCGCGTCCGCGTCGCCGCGCGTGTCGGCCGAGGCCACGTAGCGCAGGCTGCGGCGCACGTCCTCGACGTTCCAGACGACCTCGACGACGGGCGTCGACTTGGCGACCTGCCGCAGGAACCGCTTGTGGAAGGCGAGCCGGCGCTCGGCGTCGAGCGTCTGCCGGACCGACTCGGGCGCGGCCGGCTCGCGGTGTTTGTAGAGCCCCAGGCTCAGGACGTTGGCGAAGCGCAGGAGCACGCGCTCGGCCCTGCCGTGTTCGAGCGGGACCATCTCCTCGCGGCGGTCGCGGTCGAGCCGCGCGGGCAGGCCGTCGGGGCGCTGGGCGGCGGCCGCGAGCGCGGCGTACTGCTGGCGCGCGAGGCGGGCCTCGGCTTCGAGGTCGTTCTCGAGGGGGTTGAGCGAGACGGCCTCGATGCGGCCCCCGATCTCTGCGCGCAGGCCGCGGTCGAGCGTGCGGTCGAGCGCGAGCAGGAGCTTGAGCTGCGAGTACGCGCGCAGGCGCGTCGGCTGGTTCACGTCGATGCCGCGGCGGCCGGTGACGAAGTCGAAGACGGTGCGGCCGAGGAAGTAGTGCACGTCGCCGTAGCGCGAGAGCGAGAGGACGTTGCGCGCCACGTCCTCGATGACGCGGTGCGACATCTCGCGCCGCTTGGGGTTGAGCCGGTCGCGGAAGTCCACCAGCAGCGCGGGGATTTTGGGGAAGTCGAGCCCGTAGAGCGCGAGCGGTATCAACTCCATCCGGCGCGCCCCGTCCGCCCCGGCGGCGGCCGGCCGGCCTTCGGCGTCGACGTAACGCGTCTCGACGTGGCCGTCCCAGCGCGCGAGGCGCGAGTCGTCCCAGGGGCTCTTGATGTTGAGGAAGCGGCTGCCGAACTTGCGCCCGCGGTTCTTCCGTAGGTCCTCGCGCGCCACCCAGAGCATGGCGTGCGTGGCGCTGCCGTCGGGCAGGGCCAGCGGCTCGAAGTAGAGCCACTCGGCCTCCGCGCGCTGGCGGAGCAGCTCCCAGTTGTGGCCGCGCGTGTCGAGCGTCTGGGTGTTCTGCCGGCGCAGCACCTCGTCCAGATACGCGTCGTCGATGAGGCCGCCGAAGGTCTTGCTCGTCAGCATCAGGCGCGCCTGTATCTCTGACGACTCGGCCTGCGTGAAGGCGGACTCGGCCCCCGTCTCCGACTCGTAGAGCGAGAGGATGGCCAGCGCGCGGAGGATGTGCGCCTGCCTGTAGCGCTCAGTGTTGCGACGCAGCGTAGAGGTCGAAGCCTTGGCGGCGACGCCGTAGGGGTTGAAGACGACGTTCTGGAGCGCGAGCCACATGAAGCGACGCCAGAGGTCCTGCTTCGGGTCGGCGAGGTCGATGACGGGCGGCGGCACCCCCTTGCCGACGCCCCTCTTGCCGCCGACGCGGCCGTAGAGGAAGGGGACGGCGGAGGCGACGCGCTGCAAGGCGGTCGGCCGCGTGTAGGTGAGCATCCACACGTGGCGCAGGCGGTCGTTCTCGGGGTCGGCGTCCCCGAGCGTGTCGCGGAGGATGCTGACGAGCGGGACCTCTTCGGGCAGGGGGGCTTCGTCCCTGAGCCCGTCGAGCCTGCCGAAGACGGTCAGGAGCTGCGCGTCGCGGCCGACGGGGATGGTCTCGATGCGGAAGGGCGAGGGGCCGGCGGGCTTGCGCGGGAGCGCGTCCTCGCTCTTGAGCGCCGGCACGATCTGCACCTGCCGCGCCGACGCCCGCGGCCCGTGCCCGGCGAGGATGAACAGGGCCAGCGCGAGCGTCAGGTACTTTTTCGCCGGTCGCATCGTGGGAACAGACTCCATGTTCTCAAAGGTTCCTTGTCTCCAACGGGAAGGCTCCTGTCGGAGCGAAAGGGCTGCGCGCGGCGGCTTCGGGAGGAGCCGAAACGTTGCACCGCCCGCGCGCCCCACAAAGCCTCGCGGCTCAAGAGAGCAACCGGCGTACCGTCTGCACAATCAATCTACACGAACTCGGCCGCGGTTCACACTTATACTTTCGCGTGAACTTCCCGCCCGTCGTCGGAGCTTGCGATGCCGGCCCGTTCCCGCCCTGTTGCCCGAAATTTCGACGCGCTAACGCCTGACGACCTCCTCGAAGGCGGCGAAAGTCGCGCCGTCGAGCGCGTAGACCCTGGCAGAAGGCACGCGGCCGAGCGAGACGCTGGCCGCAGGCTTAGACGCCGCGTCGAGCCGCGACGTTAACTCGTCGTTGCTGAAGTAGCGGCGGCCGCGCGCGACGACGACCACGTCGCCGGGCCGGAACTCGCGCAGCGCCGCGCGGTCCGAGAGCGAGACGGAGCGCAGGTCTTCGCGCCCGGCGAGCCGCGCGTAGTGCGTGAGCAGTTCCGGCGTCTCGCTCGCCACGCGCGCGCCCGGCGGCGCGAGCCGCGCGACCGCCACCGCGACCTCGCGCGTGCTCGAGTCGTAGAACTCGTCGTGGGGGAAGTAGCTGCCGGCGCGAGACTCGCCCCCGCCGATGAGGTTCGTGTAGAGGCGGTAATGCGGCGCGGCGCTCGCGGAGGCGTAGAGCGAGAGCGCGACGGCGACGAGGGCCACGCCCGCGTGTGCGTAGGACGCGCGCGCCGTCCCGTCATGCGCCCTGGACCAGAGCCGGCCGGGCAGCCCGGCGAGGTAGTTGAGCCCCACGGCCGAAGTCATCAGCACGGCCGGCAGCGCGAAGGTGAAATAGCGCGTGAACTTCCCGCCCAGGAACGTGAAGGGGAAGAACCAGAAGAAGAGCCAGAAGAGGAGGAAGTAGCGGCCGTCGCCCAGCCGCCTGCGGAAGAGCAGCGGGAGACCGGCCACGCAGCCGGCGAGCACGAGGAGGGGCAGCTTGACGCCCATGAAGACGTAGTAGAAGTACCAGGGCGAGCCGCGCAGCCAGAGCGTCATCTGGTTGCCGTAGAGTCGGCCGAGGAACTCGTACGCGTCGTGCCCGATGCGCCTCTCGCCCGCGAAGGTGCGCATCTCCTGCCACGTCCCCGGCAGCAGTATCGTCGGGTTGCAGACCACGAACGCGACGCCCATCACGGCGAACCAGACGAGCCACTTCTTCTTGCCCATCCGCCAGCGCGTCGAGGGCACGCCCTGGAAGGCCCAGTAGTACGCGCCGCTGATGGCGAGGAAGTGCGGCACGTACTTCGACGCCATCATCGCGCCGAAGCTGGCGGCCGTCGCCCAGTAGAAGGGCTCGGGCCTGCGCAGGCCCTCCTCGGCCACCCTCTGCCCGCGCAGCCAGAAGAGGTTGGCGAGCAGGAAGAAGAAGACGAGAAAGCTGTCCTCCTTCGCGATGCGGTTGAAGCCGACGGCCGCCGGGTCGAAGGCCCAGAGCGCCGCGGCCAGCAGCGCCACCCCCGGCCCGAAGAGTTCGCGCGTGACGAGGAAGAGGAGGAGCGAAGTGAGCGCGCCGAGGAGCGCGCCCGGCAGCCGGGCGGCCGTCTCGTCCGAGACCTGGAGTCGCGGGTCCCGGCGCGCGACGGCCGTCGAGTTCCAGCCCTCGGAGGCGACGATGCTGACCGCCAGCAACGCCTTCATCAGGAAAGGGTGCTCGCCGTTCGCGGGGGTCAGCCCGCGCTCGCGGTACTCGGCCACGGCGCGCACCTTGTTCAACTCGTCCTCGCTCAGACTCTCGGCCCCGAGCCGGTAGGCGCGCAGGCCGAAGCCGGCGAGCAGGCAGATGGCCAACGCCGACATGACGAGCGCGCGACTCGCCTCGCCTACCGACTCCCCCGGGAAGAGAGCGGGCCTTGCGGTCGCGGTCGTGGCGGATGCTGCGGGCGCGGACAAGGTTGGGCTAGGTCTCCGTTAAAACGTCCGGGGCGCGCACAGAAGGGGCCGCGACCCTCTACCTAAAGCACGGAGAGTAACGGACTAGGCCGCGACTGTCAAAACCGTCTGTGACAGAAGGTTAAGCGACACAGGGGGCCGTGATTTCGGGGGCGCAGGAGTCGGGCCCCGGCGGGGCCGGCCCTAACGTTTCTGCTCGGCGGGAGGGCGCGGGGCGTTGGGCGGCTGGGCGGTGTTGGCGTTGGCGTTCTGGTCTTCGGACGGCTCGGCCGACTTCCAGCCGGCGCGTTCGAGCAGGGGGAAGAGGTACTTGACGGGCACGGCGTAGTTCTGCGCGACCATCTCGGTGAAGGTCGCGAAGTTGACGCCGATGACGCGCCCCTTCGGGCCGAAGAGCGGCGAGCCCGAGCCGCCGACGGCGTTGGCCGCGTCGTAGACGATGTTGCGCCCCTGCATGTCGGTGATGTGCCCCTGCGTCGTGAGCGGCTTGATGAAGCTGCGGTCGGAGAGGCAGGCCAGCAGCGTCTCGACCGAAGCGCCGCAGCGCTCGCGCAAGCTACGCGCCTCGGCCTCGGGGATGGTCGCCATCAGGCGGTCCTGGCCGGAGGGGTAACCCATCATGACGACCGTGCCGCCGATCATCGCCGTGCCCGGGTCGTTGTCGAGCGGGAGCGCGGGCAGCCCGGCGGGCAGATCCTTCGCCTCGAACGTGGCGACGGCGAGGTCTTCGCGCTGCGTGGCCTGGCGCACGCGCAGCACGAAGGGCTGGCGGACGCCCGGGAAGAAGGCGACGATGCGCGTCACGCGGAACTGACCGCGCACGCTCTGGCTGAGCGTCTGCACGCCCTCGTCGGCCGTCCAGGGCTCGACGGCGAGGTGCCGGTTCGTGACGACGTAGCCCGAGCCGACGTGGAAGCCCGTGCCGACGAAGTCGCGGATGAAGGGCGGGCCGTTGCCCTCGGGGGTGAGCAGAGGCTGCTCGCCCGCGGCCTCGGCCGCCGCGCCGTCCTCGCTCGCCTGCGCCTCCGGGTAGCGCATGGGCCGCCCCGTGCCGGGCTCGAAGAGCATGTAGGAGCCGGCGATGAGGCAGACGCCGTTGCCGTACTCGCTGCGCAGCCGCGGCGCGAGCGAGAGGCTGTTGATGATCTCGCGGTTGCGCTGGTCCACGGCCCCGAACTGCGCGCCGACCAGTTCGAGCTGGCGCTGCTGCGCGGCGAGCTGTTCGTTCTGCTTGTCGATCAGCTCGCGCCCCCGCTTCATCTCCTGGTAGACGGCGTTGCCGAGGTAGAAGATGCCGCCGATGAGGATGACGGCGCAGAGAAACGCCCCGATCTTCGTGCTCCAATTGATCTCGCGCAGCAGCTCGCGCGTGAACTCGCGCAGGAAGACCTTGGCGTCGTCGCGGCGCGCGGTGGCGGCGGCCTCGATGGCGGCCTGCTCGATGAAGGGGGCGACGCTGGCGCGGCGGCCGCCGGCGGTGACGGCCGGGAGGTTGCCGACCGGGAAGAACTGCATGCGCACGTCGAAGGCGGCGAAGCGCAGCTCGTCGCCCTCGTCGATCTTCGCGCCGCGCGCCACGGGGCGGCCGTTGAGGGTGATGCCGATCTCCGGGTCGAACTCCTGCACGCGGAAGTGGCCGTTGTGCCGCGCGAGTTCGAGCATGACGCTGGAGTCGGTGAGGAGGTCCGAGCCGAGGCGGATGTGGCAGCCCTCGCCCGGCCCGATGAGGACGCGCTCCTGCGAGAGCACCTCCGTGTGCCGCTCCTGCCCCGCAGAGATGTGTACGACCAGACCGCCTGCCATCGTGCCGTTAGTACTCTCTCGACCCCGGCCCAAGACTAAACTGTGGCGAGCGCCGCGGCGATCCGTTCGCTGTGGGAGCTTCGGACGGCCGGGCGCGTTCGCCACCGGCGCAGATTTTATATTACATTTGAGGAACGGGCAAAGTTTTGCGCCGCGCCGAAAATCCAGCCTCCCGTAAAGGATGCAAGGGCGTGGACGAAAGCCGCCGCGGCGGGGCGGAAAAGGCTTTCCTGAGCCGGTTTCCGAGAAACATACGGCGCGGCGGGCGCGTAAACACTGACCTGCACGGGCGGTGCACGACAGCCCCCGCCCCAACCCCGGGGCCGCAGGAACGTACAACAATCTCTCGGCGGGCGGGCATCAAAGCACGCGCACACGAACTCTCCCGCGCGGCCGTCGGGCCGCCCGACCCGAGTCAAGACGAGGAGCTACAGAGATGCTTCGACGAACGTCAGTCTTCCTACTTCTGTGCGCGCTCTCCGGCGCGGCGCTCGTCCCCGGCGCGGGGGGGCAGACGCGCGTGCCGCCCATCAACTTCAAGGAGCGCACGCTCTCGAACGGGCTGGTGGTCTACACGGCGCAGGAGCGTTCGAGCCCGACCGTCGCCATCCAGGTCTGGTACAAGGTCGGGTCGAAGGACGACCCCGATAAGAGGAGCGGCTTCGCACACCTCTTCGAGCACCTCATGTTCAAATCGACGAAGAACATGAAGGACGAGATGATGGACCGCCTCACCGAGGACGTCGGCGGGTGGAACAACGCCTCGACCTCCGACGACGTGACGAACTACTACGAGGTCGTCCCGTCGAACTACCTTGAGACGCTGCTCTGGGCCGAGGCCGACCGCATGTCTTCGCTCAACGTCACGGAGAAGAACTTCCCCTCGGAGCGCGACGTGGTCAAGGAGGAGTTCAACACGGGCGTGCTCGCGCCGCCCTACGGCCGCCTCTTCTACGCCATCGACAAGCTGTCGTTCTCCGTCCACCCCTACAAGCGGCCGACCATCGGCAGCAAGGAGGACCTCGACGCCGCCAACATCGAAGACGTGCGCGCCTTCCACAAGACCTTCTACCGCCCCGACAACGCCGTGCTCATCGTCGTCGGCGACTTCGAGCAGCAGCAGCTCGACTCGTGGGTGGACAGATACTTCGCCAGGATTCCGAAGCCCTCGGCCGCCATCCCGCGCGTGACGGTGAAGGAACCCGAGCGCACGGCCGAGCGGCGCTTCGACGAGCGCGGGCCGAACGTGCCGCTCCCGGCCGTCGCCATCACGTACCTCGCGCCGCCCGTCTCGAACCCCGACGCCGACGCCCTGCGCGTGGCCGAGTCCATCCTGTCGAGCGGCGAGTCGTCGCGCCTCTACCAGTCGCTCGTCTACACGCAGCAGGTGGCGGCCGAGGCTTTCGGCAGCGCGAACCTGCGGCAGGACACGGGGCTCTTCGTCCTCGGGGCCATCCTCGCCAGCGGCAAGCAGCCGGCCGAAGGCGAGCGCGCGCTGCTCGCCGAGCTGAAGCGCATGCAGGCGGAGCCGGTGACGAAGGCCGAGCTCGACAAGGCCGTCAACCAGCTCGTCGCCAACGCCCTGCGCGAGCGCGAGACGAACAGCGGCAAGGCGTTCGCCATCGGGCAGGCGGCCGTCGTCGTCGGCGACGCCCGGCGGGTCAACACGGACATCGAGCGGCTGCAGGCCGTCACCGCCGCGGACGTGCAGCGCGTGATGAAGAAGTATTTCAACGACGCGAACCGCGTCGTCATCACCTACCAGGCCGAGGCGCAGAAGCCCGACGAGAAGAAGGCCGAGGGCGCGCGGGGGGAGGGAAGCCGATGAGAAACGTCCTGAAAGAAGTCCGCCTCGCGGCGCTCGTCGCCGCCTCCCTCCTGTTCGCGGCCTTCGCGCTCGCCTCAAGCTCGGGCGCGCAGACCGCCTCCGGCTCGACCGTGCTCGTGCAGGAGACGCCGCCGCCGCCGGCCTCGCCGCGCTCGGTCAACGTGCCGAAGCCGGTCGAGCGCACGCTCGCCAACGGCCTGCGGGTCATCGTCGTCGAGAACCACTCGACGCCGCTCGTCGGCGCGCAGGTGCTCGTCAAGAGCGGCGGCGAGGTCGACCCGCCGAGCCTGAGCGGGCTGGCCGACATGACGGCGTCGCTGTTGACGAAGGGGACGAAGACGCGCAGCGCGCCGCAGATCGCGCAGGAGATAGAGGCGCTGGGCGGCGTGCTCAACTCGGGCGCGGGCTGGGACGCCTCGCGCGCGTCGGTCAACGTCATCTCGTCGAAGAGCGAGCAGGCGCTCTCCATCCTCGCCGACGTGGTGCGCAACCCCGTCTTCGCCGACGAAGAGATAGAGCGCCTGCGCCAGCAGTACGTCGACAACCTGAGCGTCGGGATGAACAGCCCCGGCACGCTCGCCTCGTGGGTCGCCTCGCGCGTCGTCTTCGGCGACACCCCCTACGGCCACCCCGTCTCGGGCACGACCGGCTCCATCCAGCACATCAAGCGCAAGGACATCACGGACCTGCACGGGCTCCACTACCGGCCCGACAACTCGATTCTCGTCCTCGGCGGAGACATCAAGGCCGACGACGCCTTCAAGCTCGCGGAGCGGCTGTTCGGAGACTGGGCGAAGCCCTCGACGCCGGTCAAGACCGCGGCGTCGTTCAACGGCGCGGCCGCCGCGACGGGGAAGCGGCGCGTCGTCGTCGTGGACATGCCGGGCGCGGGCCAGGCCGCGGTCGTCTTCGCGCGGCGCGGCATCGCGCGCACGGACCCGGAGTTCTACCCGGGGTTGGTCGCGAACTCCGTGCTCTCGGGATACTCGGGGCGGCTCAACCAGGAGATACGCATCAAGCGCGGCCTGAGCTACGGCGCGCGCTCGTCGCTCGAAACGCGGCGCGACGTGGGGCCGTTCGTGGCCTCGGCGCAGACGAAGAACCAGTCGGGCGCGGAGGTGGCACAGCTGCTGGTCGGCGAGCTGACGCGCCTGTCGAGCGAGGCCGTGAGCGAGGCGGAGTTGACGCCGCGCAAGGCCGTCGTCATCGGCGGGTTCGGCCGCTCGCTTGAGACGACGGAGGGGCTCGTGGCGCAGATAGCCTCGCTCGCGCTCTACGGGCTGAGCCTCGACGAGATCAACCGCTACATCACGAGCGTGCAGGCGGTGACGCCCGCGCAGATACAGAAGTTCGCCGGCTCGCGCCTCGGCGCCTCCGACGCCCACATCATCATCGTCGGCGACGCGAAGGAGTTCATCGAGCCGCTGCGCAAGCAGTTCCCGAACGTCGAGGTCATCAAGCGCGAAGAACTCGACCTCAACTCGGGCGCCATCCGCAAGACGGCTGGCGGCGCGTCGAAGCAGTAACCTCGTTGGGTTAACCGCGGCGGCGCGGCCCGAAGAATCTGAAATCTGAAATCTGAAATTTCAAGTTCTTCGCGCCGCGCCGCCGGGGTGAAAAACTTCTCCCCGGATTCGGGTTTGGAATGAAAAGCCGGCGGAGGTTTTAGCCATGAATCGAAAACGCCTTCTGATTCTCGCCCTGCTCGCGCTCCTCGCCGCGCCTGCGTCGGCGCAGGACGAGCCCACGCGGCTCGCGTCGTTCGACTCGGCGGCGGTCGCGCGCAGGCTTTCGAGCCGCGCTCCCTTCGAGCGCCGGGCCGCGGCGGAGGAGTTGGCGCGGCTCGCGTCTGTCGAGCACCGGCGGCTCGCCGAGGGTTACCGCGCGCAGGAGAAGGATTCGCGGGTCAAGCTCGCGCTCGACTGGGCGCTCTACCGGATGGGGAAGAACGAGAGCCTCTTCCCGCTCGTCCGCGCGCTCGAAGAGAAAAGCCGGGCCGAGCAGGTCGTCGGCTACCTCAAGCAGCTCGAAGGCCCCGACCCGCTCTACGTCTTCCTCAGCCGCGTCAACGGCAACACGCGGATACGCCTCCTCGAAGTGCTCGCCGCGGTCGGCGACCGCAACACGCTCGAACGCATCCGGCCCTTCACGCAGTCGCTCGACCCCGGCATCGCCGACGCCGCCAAGTTCGCCGAGCGCGAGATAACCATCCGCCTCGAAGAGACGCCCGCCGCCGAGCCCAAACGCCAGCGTAAGGTCGGCGGCGGCGACGAGACGCAGCCGCCCTCCTGACGCGCCGCCCCGGAGCCTGCCGTTTTGACATCCGCCGCCCCTCTTGATTTACTGGCGGCGGGATGCACCGAAACCTCCGCTCGTTTCTCGAACTGCTCCGGCGCGAAGGCGACCTCGTCGAAGTCGCCGCCGAAGTTGACCCCGACCTCGAACTGGCCGAGATACACCGCCGCGTCATCGGGCGCGGCGGCCCCGCGCTTCTTTTTAAGCAGGTAAAGGGGAGCCGCTACCCCGTCGTCACCAACCTCTTCGGCACCGAGCGCCGCATCGGCCAGGCTTTCGGCCCTAAGCCCGAGGCGCTCGTCCGCCAGGCCGTCCACGTCGCCGAATCGCTCCTCCCGCCCCGGCCCGCCGCGCTCTGGCGCCAGCGCGCGCTCGCGCTCGAAGCCCTCAGGCTCGGGACGAAAAAGGTGGGCCGCGCGCCCGTCGCCGAAGTCTGTGACCGCCCGGCGCGGCTCGACGAGCTGCCCGTCCTGACGACGTGGCAGGAGGACGGCGGCCCCTTCTTCACGCTGCCCCTCGTCTACACGGAGCACCCCGGGACGCGCAAGCACAACCTCGGCATGTACCGCATGCAGCGCTTCGACGCGCGCACGACGGGGATGCACTGGCAGATACACAAGGGCGGCGGCTTTCACTACCACGAGGCCGAGGCCGCCGGGCAGTCGCTCCCCGTCACGATGTTCCTCGGCGGCCCGCCCGCGCTCATCCTCGCCGCCATCGCGCCGCTCCCCGAGGACGTGCCCGAGCTGGTGCTGGCCTCCGTGCTGGCGGGCGAGAAGATACGCGTCGCGGACTCGCCGCTCGAAGGCCACCCGCACCGGCTCGTCGCGGAGGCCGAGTTCGCGCTCGTCGGCCGCGTGCCGCCGCGCGAGCGCCGCGCGGAAGGCCCCTTCGGCGACCACTACGGTTACTACTCGCTGCGACACGACTACCCGGTCTTCGACGTCGAGGCCGTCTTCCACCGCCGCGACGCCGTCTACCCCGCCACGGTCGTCGGCAAGCCGCGGCAGGAGGACTTCTTCATCGGCGACTACTTGCAGTCCCTGCTCTCGCCGCTCTTTCCCCTCGTGATGCCGAGCGTGCGCGACCTCTGGTCTTACGGCGAGACGGGCTTCCACTCGCTCGCCGCGGCGGTCGTGCGCGAGCGCTACGCGCGCGAGGCGCTCGTCTCCGCCTTCCGCATCCTCGGCGAGGGGCAGCTCTCGCTGACCAAGTTCCTGCTGCTCACGGACACGCCGCAGGACCTGCGCGACTTCCCGCGCCTGCTCGAACACCTGCTCGCGCGCTTCCGCCCCGAGAGCGACCTCTTCGTCTTCTCCAACCTCTCGATGGACACGCTCGACTACACCTCGGGCACGGTCAACCGCGGGAGCAAGGCCGTCATGCTCGGGCTCGGGGACGCCGTGCGCGAGCTGCCGCGCGAGTTCCGCGGGGAGCTGCCGCCGGGCGTCGCGCGCGCCGAAGTCTTCTGCGGCGGCTGCCTCGTCCTCCAGGGTCAGAAGTTCGAGGCGGAGCCCGGGCAGGCCGCGCGCCTCGCCCGCGAGGACACGCTGCGCGACTGGCCGCTCGTCGTCCTCCACGACGACGCGGGCGTCGCGGCCAGCGCCCCCGACTTCCTCTGGGCCACCTGGACGCGCTTCGAGCCCGGCGCGCACCTCCACGCCGCCGCGACGACGCTCCGGGGCCACCACGTCTCCTACGCCGCGCCGCTCGTCATAGACGCGCGGATGAAGCCCGGCTACCCCGACGAGCTGATCGTCCGCCCCGACGTCGCCGAACTCGTCACGCGCCGCTGGCGCGAATATTTCCCGCGGGGGCTCGGGGGTGATGGCGGCTGAGGCTTCCAGCGAGCGGACGACCTGTTGCGTGGTCGGCGGCGGGCCGGCGGGCGTGATTCTCTCGCTGCTGCTCGCGCGCAAGGGCGTGCCCGTCACGCTCCTCGAAGCCCACGACGACTTCGACCGCGACTTCCGCGGCGACACGATTCACCCGTCCGTCCTCGAACTGCTCGACGAGGTGGGGCTGGCCGACCCGCTGCACCGGCTCCCGCACGCGAAGATTCAGACCGGGACGCTGATGACGCCGCGAGGCCCCGTCGTGCTCGCCGACTTCCGCCGCCTCAGGACGCGCTTCCCCTATATCATGATGCTCCCGCAGAAGGACTTCCTCGCCTTCGTCGCGGGCGAGGCGGGGCGCTACCCGGACTTTAAGCTGCTGATGGGGGCGCGCGTCGAGGAGTTGATAGAGGAGGGCGGCGTCGTGCGCGGCGTGCGTTACGAAGGCCCCGAAGGGCCGGCGGAACTTCGCGCGGAGCTGACAATCGGGGCGGACGGGCGCGGCTCGCGCCTGCGCCACCTCGGCGGGTTCGAGCAGGTGAAGACCTCGCCGCCGATGGACATTCTCTGGTTCCGCGTCCCCCGCGGGCCGGAAGACCCCGACGGCGGGCTCGCCTACTTCGGCGGCGGCCACATGCTCGTCATGCTCAACCGCGGCGACCAGTGGCAGTGCGCCAACGTCATCCTCAAGGGCACGTCCAAGCAGGTGCGCGCCGCGGGTCTCGAAGCGCTCCGCCGCGCCCTCGCCGGGCTCGTGCCCCTGTACGCCGAACGCTTCGAGGAGCTGCGCGACTGGAAGCAGGTCTCGACGCTCTCGGTCGAGTCGAGCCGCGTCCGGCGCTGGTTCAAGCCGGGGCTCCTGCTCGTCGGCGACGCCGCGCACGTCATGTCGCCGGTCGGCGGCGTCGGCATCAACTACGCCATCATGGACGCCGCCGAGGCCGCCAACGTCCTGGCCGCGCCGCTCAAAGAAGGGAAGCTCACACCCGGCCACCTCCGCGAGGTGCAGCGCCGCCGCGAGTGGCCCACGCGCCTCATCCAGGCGCTCCAGACTCGCATCCAGCGCCGCGTCATCGCCGCCGCGCTCGACCCCTCCGGCACCTTCCGCGTCCCGCCCGCCCTCCGCCTCCTGCTCCGCGTCCCCCTCCTCCGCGACCTCCCGGCCCGCCTCATCGCCTTCGGCTTCAAGCGCGTTCACGTCGAGCCCTGACGGGCTCAGGCCGGCAGCCGCAGGGTGAAGACGGCGCCGCCGGTGGCGGGGGAGTTGGAGGCGGAGAGCGTGCCGCCGTGGTCGGTGGCGACGCGGTGGGCGAGGGCGAGGCCGACGCCGTGGCCTTTGGACTTGGTGGTGAAGAAGGGGATGAAGATGCGCTGCAAGTCTTCTTCGGCGATGCCGGCGCCGGTGTCTTCGACCTCGAGCCTGACCCACCTGTGCCCCGAGTCGTCGGTCTCCAGCGAGCCGCGGACGTTGACGCGGCGGTCGGGCGCGTCGTCGGGTATTGCCTCGGCGGCGTTGCGGACGAGGTTGAGGAGGGCGCGGCGGAGCATCGCCTCGTCGGCGCGGACTTCGGGGAAGTCGCCCTCGAAGGCGAGGGAGGCGCGGCGCTCCTCGAAGAGCGGGCGGAGGTCTGCGGCGCAGGCGCCGAGCAGGTCGCGGAGCGGGACGTCCCCGAAGTCGGGCGGGTTCGGGCGCGCGAAGTTGAGGAAGGAGGTGACCATCTCGGAGAGCCCGCGCACCTCCGCGAGCAGCGCCGCGGTGGCCGAGGCGCGCGCCCCGCCCTCGTACTTCGGGTTCTGGAGGAGCTGCGCGTAGCCGTGCAGCGTCGCCAGCGCGTTCTTGAACTCGTGCGCGAGCCCGGCGGACATCTCGCCGAGGCTTTCGAGGTTGCGGCGGCGGGCCAGCGCCTCGCGCAGCTCGGCAATCTCCGTGATGTCGGTCAGCATGCAGAGGACGCCGCGCGACTCGCCCGTCGGCGCCGGCTCGACGGGCGCGACCGTGACGCCTAGCCTGCGCGCGCGCCCCGAGCCGGACTTCGCCGTCACCTCCTCGCGCCGGTACAGCTCGCCCGTCTTCAGGCAGCGCCCGACCAGCCCGGCCAGCTCGGGCGCGCTCGCCAGCACGACCCGGTAGTCTTCGCCGCCCCCGCCCGCGCCGAGCAGCGCCCGCGCGGGCGCGTTGACGACCGTCGCGCGCCCTTCGGAGTTGAAGGCGACGAGCCCCGAGGGCAAACTCGCCACGACGCGCTCGCTGAACTGCTCGGCCGTCGCGGCGCGCTCGGCCGCCCGCGCGCTCAGGCGCTCTAGCTCCCGCTGCTTGGCGCGCAACTGCGCGACGACGTCCTGAAACGTCTCAAGGACGAACTCCGACTCGTCGCGCCCGCGCCCGCGCGCCGACGACGCGACGGGCGCGCGCTCGGCCTCGTCCACGAGCTGGCGGTAGGGCCGGAGCAGCCAGCGCGGCAGCAGCAGGATGCTCGGGACGCTGATGACGAGCGTGAGCACGAAGACCGTGTAGAGGACGGGCGCGCGCTCCGCGCGCGTCGCGGGCGTCAGCGCCACCAGCGTCAGCGTGAACAAATTGGCGAGGAGCAGCACCCCCACCAACAGCGCCAGCGCCAACTGCACACGGTTTTCGTATCTCGGCATAAGAGGCGTGAACCGTAAACCGTAAACCGTGACAAGATGTGAACCGTGAACCGTAAATCGTGACAGGAAGAAGGCTGCTTTTATCCCGTCACGGTTGACGGTTCACGGTTCACGGCCTTTCAAAACTTCGCCACGTACCAGTCGACGAGCTGGGCGCCGAAGAGGAGGCTGACGAGCGAGCCGAGGCCGAGGAAGATGCCGAAGGGGAGGAGCATCTGCATGTCGCGCTCGCCGCGCCGCGCCATCGCCGCGACGCCGGCCAGGGAGCCGGTCAGCACGCCGACGAAGACCGTCAGGAGCGTCAGCGGCCAGCCGAGGTAGGCGCCCACCATCAGCATCATCTTCACGTCGCCGAGCCCCATCGCCTCGACGCCGCGCAGGCGCTCCCACAGCCACCCGACCAGCCACAGGAACCCCCCGCCGACCAGCGCCCCGAGCAGCGCCCCCCCGAGCGACAGGAGCCACGCCGGCGCCTGCCCGTCCCCGAAGGAGGCGACGCCGTAAAGGTTCGGGACGACGGCGCGCGCCGCGAGCGCCAGCGCGAAGCCCGGGTAGGTGATGACGTTCGGCAGAATCATGTGCTCGGCGTCGATGAAGACGAGCGCGACGACGGCCGCGGCGAAGGCGAGGTCGAACGGGAGCGCCAGCGTGAGCCCCGGGCGCAGCAGGTAGACGAGCGCGAAGAGCGCCGCCGTCAGCAGCTCGACCGCCGGGTAGCGCGCCGAAATCGGGGCGCGGCACGAGCGGCAGCGCCCGCGCAGGACGGCCCAGCTCACGACGGGGATGTTGTCGTAGGGGCGTATCGCAGTCCCGCACGAGGGGCAGTGCGAGGCCGGGAAGGCGACGGACTCTTCGCGCGGGACGCGGTGGATGACGACGTTGAGGAAGCTGCCGATGATGGCGCCCAGCGCGGCCACGGCGGCGACGAGGAGGTAGTTCGGCAGCCCCGTCAGCGGCTCTTGTGTCACGAATCTTTGGAGAATGTCCATTCGGTGTGGATGAAAGGATAAGAATGGGTCAGAACGGGGCGCCGCTTGACGGGTGGCGCCCTATTTGCATATTAAAGCTTTGTCGGGCTTTCTGAAAGGTCGAAATAATACAGTCCGTTCATAAACCCGTTGACAGGGGGAGCAGCAATTTGAACCCTCGTAAACCGATATACGCTTTAATGACGATAGGCGCGGCCGTCGTCCTCGCGCTGACGGCCGCGCCCTACGCGCTCGTCTCGAACGCGCGCAGGGCCGCCGCGACCTACCTGCACGTCCCGTTAAACACCGCGCCGGCCGCGCCGGCGCCCGGGGCGGCCGTGCCGGGGCCGACGCCCGCGCCCGCGCCGTCCTTCGACGTGGCGGGCTGGTACGCGGCGCGCGAGGACGACCCGGCGCGTCACGCGCTTCTGGCGCAGTCGGCCGACGGCCGCGCGACCCTCGCCGAGCACAACGCCGACGCGCCCTACAACCCGGCCTCGCTCGTCAAGCTGACGACCTCGCTCGTCGCGCTCAGGAAGCTGGGGAAGGATTTCCGCTTCGACACGCGGGTCTTCATCGAAGGCGAGGTGGACAAGGCGGGCGTGCTCAAAGGGCGTTTGCTCATCTCGGGCCACGACCCGACGTTCGGAGACTTCCACGCCACGCTCGTCGGGAAGAAGCTGGCCGAGCGCGGCATCAAGAAGTTCGAGGGCGAGCTGGCCGTGACGCCCGACTTCGTCTTCAACTTCACGGACAAGCCGGACGAGGCGGCCGAGCGGCTCGCCAAAGTGCTCAAGCTCAACCCGAAGACGTGGGCGCTGGCGGACGCGCCCGCGGGCGAGCCGGCCTTCACCGTCCTCTCCTACCCGCTGCGCGACATCCTGCTCTACATGAACGCGCATTCGAGCAACTTCGTCGCCGAGCGGCTGGGCGCGCTGGTCGGCGGGCCGGAGGCCATCCGCCAGTTCATCGTCACGGAACTGCGGCTGCCGCCCGAGCAGGTGACGCTCTCGACCGCCTCCGGGCTGGAGGTCAACCGGATGACGGCGCGGGGGCTCGTCTCGGTCATCCGCGCGCTCGACGGGGAGGCGCGGCGGCAGGGCTTGGAGCTGGTGGACATCATGGCGAAGGCGAGCGACGACTACGGGACGCTGCGCCGCCGGATGGTCGGCACGCCGCTCGAAGGCGCGGTCGTCGCCAAGACGGGCACGCTCGTCCACGACGACGGCGGGATGGCGAGCCTCGGCGGCGTCATCTACACGCAGAAGTACGGCAAGGTCTACTTCGTCGTCCTCAACCAGGGCTCCGAGGTCGCCGCCGCGCGCCAGGCCACCGACCAGCTCCTCTCCGAAATCACGCTCAGCCAGGACACCCCCGCCCCCATCCCCAAACCCGAGAAGCCCCGCCACCAGTTGGAGAGCAGCGACCTCGAAGTTTTAGAGTAAAGAACCGTGAACCGTGAACCGTAAACCGTGACGAGATAAAAGCAATCTTTTTCTCGTCACGGTTTACGGTTCACGGTTCACGTCTTGTCACGGTTTACGGTTCACGTCATTCTGCATTTCCCAGAGCATGAGGTGTTTGAGGAAGGCGTGGTGCGCGGCGAAGCGCGCGATGGCGAGGCCGGCGAGGCCGTCGCGGAGGCCGCCCTTGAGGAGGAGGCTGCGCGTGAAGGCGGCGGGGCCGGCCGTGGCGATGCGCAGGGGCGTCGTGCGCCGCCCGGCCTCGAACATCTGGCGCGCGGCCAGCGGCGCGTAGCGCTCGCCTATCATCCGGTGGTGGTGGGCGGCGTCGCGCACGCTGAAGTGCAGGAGGTCGCCGCCCAGCGTCCCGACGCGCGCGCCCGCCTGCATCTTCACCGACTCGTGGACGTGCGCGCCCTCCCAGCGGCCGCGCCTGCGGTCGTAGAGGCGCAGTTGATAGTCCGGGTACCATCCCCCGCCCTTAATCCAGCGGCCCATGTAGAAGGAGCGGCGGGCGACGCGGTAGCCGCCGGCGAGGCTTGATTCGTCGGCGCCGCGCAGCGCCGCGACGCTCGCGCGCAGCTCGCCGGAGACGCGCTCGTCGGCGTCGAGGCTGAAGACCCAGTCGTGCGCGGCCGACTCGGCGGCGAACTGCTTCTGCGCGGCGAAGCCCGGCCAGTCGCGCTCGACGACGCGGGCGCCGCACGCGGCCGCCACCTCGCGCGTGCCGTCGGTCGAGCGCGAGTCCACCAACAGAATCTCGTCCGCCCACGCGACCGACTCGCACGCCGCGCGGATGTTCTCGGCCTCGTTGAAGGCGATGATGGTGGCGGAAATCTTCAAGGCGTTTCGGCGGCGTGCCCGCGGGGCTCGCGTGCGAGGATACGCAAACGCGGGCGCAAGTTCAAAGCGGAAGGGGCTAGACGAAAACGGCGACGGAAAAAGCGACCGGGAGCTTGTTAGTCTCCCGGTCGCTTTTTCCGTCTGAGTCGGTCGCGGCTACCGCCCGAACTTCTCGGGCGCCACCGGCGAGTCAATCAGGACGTTGTTCGAGCGCAGCGTCGTGGAGGTGGCCTGCTGGAGGTCCGCGAGCGCCTTGTTGTAGTCGGTCTGCGCCTGTAGCTCCTGGTTCTGCGCGTTGACGAGCGCGTTCTCGCGCTGGAAGAGGAGGAACGTGGTGGAGCGGCCGACCTGGTAGAGGCGGCGCTCGCCCGCCAACTGCTCCTCGGCGCTGCGCCGCGCGGCGCGCGCGGCCAGCACGCGGCGGCGGGCCGTCTCGACCGCCTGCGCCGAGTTGCGCACCTCGACCTCGATGGCCTGCTCCTGCGAGCGCGTGGTCGCCGCGAGCTGCTCGCGCTGAATCTGGGCGTAGGCGAGGTTGGCCTGGGCCGTGCGGTTCTTCCAGGGTATCTGGATGGTCACGCCGACGACGACCTGGCGCGTGCTGCCGCGCAGGACGTTGCCGAGTGTCTGGCCGTAGCCGCCGACGAAGTTCTCGCGGACGCAGCTCTGGCCCGGCGCCTCGGACCCCGTACACTTGGCGACCGGCTGGGTGATGGTGTTGTTCGGGTTGTTCGGGTCGCGGAACGACGTCGTCCCGCTCGGCGTGCCCGCGAGGCCGTTGGTCTGGACGGTGCCGGTCAGGTTGACGAGCGGCTTCGTCTGGTTGCGGTAGAACTGGAGGTTGATGTCGTTGACCTCCCCTTCGAGCCGCAGGCGGCGCATCTCGGGGCGGTTCTCGCGCGCCTCCTTCAGGGAAGTCTCAAGGTTGACGGGCGTCTCGTCGAACAGGGGCTGGTCGGTCGGCACGAGGGCCTTCGACCAGTCGGGCGAGAGCGGGTCTTTGATGAGCAGGTTCTTGAGCGTGTTCTCGGCGAAGGTCACCTGCTGGTTGGCGAGCAGCAGCGAGGACTCGCGCGTCGAAAGCTCGGTCTCGATCTCGGCGCGCTGGAGCGGGGCCGAGGCGCCGGCGGCGACGCTCGCCTCGGTGCGGCGGAAGTTCTCGCGCGCGAGGTTGACGTTGGCGATCTGGTTCTTCTCGTTCTGGAGCGCGAAGGAGAGGTCCCAGTAGGCGCGCTGCACCTGCGAGATGATGGCGATGGTGCGCAGGCGGAAGTCGGCGTCCGTCTGCTCAAGGCGCTTGCGCTGGATGCGTATCTGCTGGCGGTTGCGGTCGATGGAGCGGTTGCGCCAGAGCGGCTGCGTGAACTGGAGCCCCTGCGCCGAGGAGTAGACGGGGTTGATGTTCGTGTTGAGCGCCGTCGTGTTCTCGCGCGTGTTGTTGAAGAAGTAGGTGAAGTTGCCGCCGCCCTTCTCGAACTGCTTGTTGACGGAGACGTCGTTGTTGATGTCGGTCGTCTTGACGGTGCCCGAGGTGTCGGCGCCGCCGAAGACGTTCGTGACGGGGCGGATGGCGTTGTTGATCTCGGGCGTATAGGTGAAGACCGGGTCGAAGACGCCGCGCAGCGAGATGAGCTGCTGCTCGGCCAGCCGCACGTCGCCGCGCGCGATCTCGATTTCGTTGTTGTTTTCGAGCGCGCGCCGGATGGCCTCGTTGAGCGTGAGCGTGACGGCGTCGGCGCCGAGCACGCCGACGCGCGTGAGCGAGGGCAGGGGCGGCACGGGGCGCGGCTGGACGGCCGGGAAGTTCGGCTCCTGCTCGCCCGCGTCGGGCGCCGACGTCCCCGAGGTCGGCGCGGGAGTCACGGACGTCGGCGCGGGGGCGGGCGCGGCCGTCGGGGGCCGCTGCGTGGACGCGGGCGGCTGCTGGACGCCGGGCGGGGTCTGCGGCGCGGGGCGCTCGACGCCCGGGGGCGTGCGCGGGTCCTGCGGGTTCGGCCTCGCCGTCGGGGGGACGGTCTGCTGCTGCTGCGTCCCCGGCGGGCGGGTCGCGTCGGTCTGCGCCGGCGTCCGCGGCGTGGACTGCGGCTCGGCGGCGGCCGTCTCGACGACGAAGGGGTCGCCGACGCGCGTGAAGACGGGCTTGGCCGGGCTGGCGGGCTGCGCGTCGGCGGCCTCTTTCGGAGCTTCCGGCTTAGTCTCGGCGCGGCGGCCTTTGGCCGTCGAGGCGGCGGCGGACTTGGCGCGGCGCTTCGCGCCGGCCGGCGCATTCCCAAAAGCGGACACCGCGTTCCCGAAAACGAGAAGCGCGGAGAGGCAGATTGAGGGGAGGACGGCGGAAGACCTCCGCCCGGCGTCTAGGGACCGACTCAGTTTGACCATGTTCTCTACCTTAAAACTGTTCCTGAAGGGCTGCGCGCGAAGCGGCGCGCGGGACATATAAGAATCAAAGCGTGTAACGCCCGAGACGGGTTGCAAACCGTGCGCCGCGACCCTCTTTGAGAACCCTTCTTTGACCGCGGCCGACTCGGTGCCTACTACGTCCCCCGCGCGCACGGGGTTTCAAAAACATACATTTAGGTGCGCTCGCGTGGACGCCGCGCCCGCCCCGGGCGGCGCCCGCGGCGACGGCCGACTCGCGAGGGGGTGAGACGGGCGAGCCCGCCGGATGGTTGGCTTGACAGGGCGCGTGCAGGGGCTTAGTCTTTCATTCTTTATGGGTCAGCCCTGACAACCGACAGTGTTCGCGCCGAGCACGCGGGAGGCGCCGGGCCGGAGTGTTCCGGCCGGCGCGGGCGTGCGCGGCGAGAATCAACAGCACCGCGAGGAGGCTTAAAGCACGCAATGGCTATCAAAGTTGGAATCAACGGCTTCGGGCGCATCGGCCGCAACGTCCTGCGCACCTGCCTCGGCGACGCGGACATCGACTTCGTGGCGGTCAACGACATCACCGACACGAAGACGCTGGCGCACCTCCTGAAGTACGACTCCGTGCTCGGCAACCTCGAAGAGGAGATTTCGGCGACCGAGAACGGCATCCGCGTCGGCGCCGACGAGTTCCGCGTCTTCTCCGAGAAGGACCCGGCGCTGATTCCGTGGGAGGAGGTCGGCGCCGAGGTGGTCATCGAGTCCACGGGTCGCTTCACTAAGAAGGAGGACGCCGCCAAGCACCTGCGCGGGACGGTCAGGAAGGTCATCATCAGCGCGCCGGCGAAGGACGAGGACATCACCATCGTGCTCGGCGTCAACGACGACGCCTACGACCCGGCGGCGCACCACGTCATCTCGAACGCCTCCTGCACGACGAACTGCCTCGCGCCCGTGGCGAAGGTCGTCCACCAGAACTTCGGCATCCGCTCGGCGCAGATGACGACCATCCACTCCTACACGAACGACCAGCAGCTCCTCGACCTGCCGCACAAGGACTTGCGCCGCGCGCGCGCCGCCGGCCTCTCGATGATCCCGACCTCGACGGGCGCGGCCAAAGCCGTGGCCCTCGTGCTCCCCGAGCTGAAGGGCAAGTTCGACGGCATCTCGGTGCGCGTCCCCACCCCGAACGTCTCGCTCGTGGACGTGGTGATAGAGGTCGAGCGCGAGGTGACGGCCGAGGAGGTGAACACGGCCCTGAAGAACGCGGCCAACGAGGAGCTGCGCGGCATCCTCGCCTTCTCGGAGGAGCCGCTCGTCTCGGTGGACTTCCGCAAGAACGACAACTCCTCCATCGTGGACGCCGAGTACACCAAGGTCATCAACGGCCACCTCGTCAAGATTCTCTCCTGGTACGACAACGAGTGGGGCTACTCCTGCCGCGTCCGCGACCTCGTCAAGTTCATCGCCGGGAAGGGACTGTAAGGGAAGTGCGGAAGTCTGAGTGCAGAGTACGGAATTGAAGGCGGCGCCTCATTCTGCACTCTGCACTCCGCACTCCGCACTCTGCACTCATGAACAAGCTTTCCATCAAAGACCTCGACCTGAAGGGCCGGCGCGTGTTCGTGCGCGTGGACTTCAACGTGCCGGTGAAGGAGGGGAAGGTGGGCGACGACACGCGCGTGCGCGCGGCGCTGCCGACCATCCAATACGCCACGGAGCGGGGCGCGCGCGTCATCCTCGCGTCGCACCTCGGCCGGCCGAAGGGCGAGCGCGTCGGCAAGTACTCCTTGCGCCCCGTGGCCGCGCACCTGTCGGAGCTGCTGGGCAGGCCCGTCGCCTTCGCCGAGGACTGCGTCGGCGAGAAGGCCGAGGCGGCCGTCGGGAAGTTGCAGGACGGCGACGTGCTGCTGCTCGAAAACCTGCGCTTCCACAAGGAGGAGGAGGAGAATGACGAGGCGTTCGCCGGCCGGCTCGCCGGCCTGTGCGACCTCTACGTTAACGACGCCTTCGGCACGGCGCACCGCGCGCACGCCTCGACCGCGGGGATAACTAAGCACGTCGAGAAGTCGGCGGCCGGCCTCCTAATGGAGAAGGAGCTGGAGTATCTGGGCCGCGCGCTCGAATCGCCGGAGCGCCCGTTCGTCGCCATCCTCGGCGGCGCGAAGGTCTCGGACAAGATTCCCGTCATCAACTCGCTCATCAGCCGCCGCGTGGACAAGATTCTCGTCGGCGGCGCGATGGCCTACACCTTCTTCAAGGCCGAGGGCTTCAACACGGGGAAGTCGCTCGTCGAGGACGACATGGTGGAGACGGCGCGCGAAATCAGAGCGCGCGCCGCGGCCGAGGGCGTCCGGCTCGTGCTCCCGACCGACCACCAGGTCGTGGACAGCTACGACCCGCTCA
This sequence comes from Pyrinomonadaceae bacterium, assembly GCA_036387455.1. Lineage (GTDB taxonomy): Bacteria > Acidobacteriota > Blastocatellia > Pyrinomonadales > Pyrinomonadaceae > QHXN01. Next base: position 27,888 of record DASVTS010000181.1, read on the forward strand.
ACAGCCGCAAGACCATCCCCGTCGAGTTCACCAACCAGGGGCTCGTCGGCCTGGACATCGGCCGCGAGACCGTCGCGCTCTTCTCGAAAGAGATTGAGGACGCGAAGACCGTCATCTGGAACGGCCCGATGGGCGTCTTCGAGGAGAAGGGGTTCGAGGAGGGCACCGTGGGGGTGGCGCGCGCCGTCGCGGCGGCGGCCGAGCGCGGCGCGACCGTCATCGTCGGCGGCGGCGACTCGGTCTCCGCCGTCCAGCAGACGGGCCTCGCCGACAAAATCACGCACATCTCGACGGGCGGCGGCGCCACCCTCGAATTCCTCGCCGGCGACGAGCTGCCCGGCGTCGCCGCGCTGAACGACAAATAAGATGAGAAAGCCTGTCATCGCCGGGAACTGGAAGATGTACAAGCTCATCGCCGAGTCGGTGCAGACGGCGGTCGAGTTGAAGCCGCTGGTGGCGAACGCGAACCACTGCGAGGTCGTCATCGCGCCGGTCTTCACCGCCATCAAGACGGTCGCCGACCGGCTCGAAGGCTCGAACGTGCGCGTGGCCGGGCAGGACTGCTCGACCGAGACGAAGCACGGGGCGCACACGGGCGAGGTCGCGGCCGACATGCTGCGAGACGCGGGCGCCTCACACGTCATCGTCGGCCACTCGGAGCGGCGCCAGCACTACCACGAGTCGGACGACTTCGTGAACCGGAAGGCGCTGGCGGGCCTCGCCGCGGGGCTTTCGGTCATCATGTGCGTCGGCGAGACGCTGGAGCAGCGCGACGGCGGGGTGGCCGACAGGGTGGTCAAGGGGCAGGTCGAGGGCGGCCTGCGCGATTTGACAGCCTCCGACCTCGACCGTATCATTATCGCCTACGAACCCGTCTGGGCCATCGGGACCGGGCGCACGGCGACGCCGGCGCAAGCGCAGGAAATGCACGCGTTTGTCCGGCGCGTTTTCGCGGGTAGGTTCTCACAGGAGGCGGCCGCCGGGCTTCGCATCCTCTACGGCGGCTCGGTCAAACCCGACAACATCGCCGGGCTCATGAAGCAGCCGGACGTGGACGGCGCGCTCGTCGGGGGCGCGAGCCTGGAGGCCGAGACGTTCGCGCGGATAGTCAACTACGACAGGTAAGTCGGAACCGAGGTCATCAAAGTCTTGCTCTACTACGTTCTCTACGGACTCTTCATCCTGGCCTGCCTCGTGCTCATCGTCTCGGTGCTTTTGCAGCCGGGCAAGGCCGACGCCGGCTCGCTCTTCACCAGCTCCATCTCCAGCACGGCCTTCGGCCCGCGCGGGACGCAGACCATCCTCGCCAAGATCACCATCGCCGCGGCGGCGACCTTCTTCGTCGTGGCGCTGCTGCTCGGCCTCGGCGTCGGCGGCCAGCGCTCGCTGATGGAGGGCGGCGTCAAGCCGCAGGCGACGCCCGCCCCGGCGGCGAGCCCCGCGGCGCCCGCGCAGGGCGAGGCGACCCCGGCAGCCCCCGCGCAGACCGAGGGCGGCGCGCCCGCCGCCAGCCCGGCCGCTGCGGCGGCCAGCCCGGCGGCCCCGGCCGCCTCGGCGACGCCGGCGGCGAGCCCCGCGAGGTAGCTGAAAAGCCCGCCTTTCGGCCCCCGCCGGGAGGCCGACTTGAACGGCGCGGCGGTTATTTGTTAGTCTGTTTTTGCAAACCCCGAGCGGAAGTGGCGGAACTGGTAGACGCGCACGTTTGAGGGGCGTGTGAGGCAACTCGTGGGGGTTCGAGTCCCCCCTTCCGCATCGCCAAAGGCCGTAAGGCCGTGAACGGTAAACCGTAAACCGTGACGAGATTGAGACTGCTCTTATCTCGTCACGGTTTACCGTTTACGGCTCACGGCCTTTTTCTTGTCACGGTTCACGGTTTACCGTTCACGGTCTCGGCTGGTAAACTCGGCACTCCCGCGGGGCACGGTTCGATGCTGAAATCTTCTCTTCAAATCTTTAGCTCACTCCTGATGGCGGCGGCGCTCGTGCTGCTGACGGCGGCGGGCGTGCCGGCGCGCGCGCAGTCGGGCGACGTGACCTACCCGACGCCCGTCTTCTCGGGCGAGGTCAGCGGCCGCATCGCGCCGCGCGACGTGGGCGACCCGCGCCGCACGCGCCACTTCTACACCTTCCGCGGCACGGAGGGCGACCTCGTCGTCAGCCTCGAAACCTCGCAACTCTCCGGCGCGGTGGACGTCTTCACGGCGACGACGCTGCGCCCGCTCCTCAAGTTCACGCTCTTCGGCGACCCGGCGCGGCTCTCCAAAAGTTTCTACCTGCGGAGGGACGAGACGCTCGTCCTGCGCGTCGAGGCGCGCGCCGTCGGCGACGTCGAGGGGACGTACACCGTCCGCTTCGGCGGCTCGTTCGCGCCGGCGCCCGCCGAACTTGCGGACGCGCCCGAGCGCGCCGCGCCGACGCTTTCGCCCGCCGAGCCGCGCAGGGGCGGCACACGCCGCGTGACCTCCACGGGCGCGCGCATCGAGGAGCCGAAGCCGGAGCCCACGCCCGTCGTCGAAGAGGCGCGGGAGGACGCGCGCCCGGCCGCGACGCCCGCTCCCGAGAGGTCCGCCGAGCGCAGGAGCCCGACCACTTCCAGACGAGGGCGGGGGACGCGCAACCCGTCCGCGAGGTCGCGCGCCGGCACGACCCCAGCCAGGCCCGACACCGCCCGGCCCGAGACCGCCGGGACGACTCCGGCCGAAGCGTCTTCCGCCCCGACGCCCCCGACGACCGAGGCGACGCCCGCGCCGAGCCCGATTCCCACGCGACGCCGCACGCCGAGGCGCGGCGCCGCGAGGCGTTCCGAGACGGCCGCCCAACCGGCGGAAGGCGGACAGCCCGAACCGGCCGCGCCGGCGCCGCCCGTCGTCACGGCGCAGCGCCTCGTCATCGTCACGAAGGAGGGCGAGACGCTGGAGCGCGACATGAGCGGCGTCCGCCGCGTGACGGTCGAGAACAACCAGGTCGTCATCGTCGGCAGGGACGGCAAGGTCACGCGGCGCCCGCTCGCCAGCGTCGTCCGCATGTCCATCGAGCCCTGAGTCTGAAATCTCAGGTTTGAGATTTGAAATTTCAAATTCTTTCTTCCGTTCCGAACGGAAGCGTTTATAATCCTCCCGCTCCTCGGTTCCTTTTCTCGTCCCAGACCACATGACAGTTCGTCCCGCCCACAAGCGAAGCGCGAAGAGTGCGGCCGCGCGCCCGGTCTTCCCCTTCACGGCCATCGTCGGCCAGGGGGAGATGAAGCTGGCGCTGCTCTTAAACGTCGTCGCGCCGTCGGTCGGCGGCGTGCTCGTGACGGGGCACCGCGGGACGGGGAAGTCCACGGCCGTGCGCGCGCTCGCAGACCTCCTGCCGCCGCTCACGGCCGCGCGCGGCTGCGCCTACAACTGCGACCCCGCGGACGGGGGCGCGCTGTGCGAAGGGTGCGCGGCGCGGCTCGCCTCGGGCGCGAGGCTCGGGCGCGAGCGCCGGGCCGTCCCCGTCGTCGAGCTGCCGCTGGGCGCGACCGAAGACCGCGTGTGCGGCACCATAGACCTCGGGCGCGCGCTCAGGGAGGGCGTCAAGACCTTCGAGCCGGGACTGCTCGCGCGCGCCAACCGCGGCTTCCTCTACATCGACGAGGTGAACCTGCTCGAAGACCACCTCGTAGACCTCCTGCTCGACGTCGCCGCCACGGGGCGCAACCGCGTCGAGCGCGAAGGCGTCTCGGCCGAGCACCCGGCGCGTTTCGTCCTCGTCGGCTCGGGGAACCCGGAGGAGGGCGAGCTGAGGCCGCAGCTCCTCGACCGCTTCGGCCTCTGCGTGGAGGTGGAGACCGAGCGCGACCTCGAAAGCCGCGTCCTCATCGTCGAGCGCCGCGAGGCTTTCGACGAAGACCCGGCCGCCTTCAACGCCGGGCGCGAGGGCGAGCAAGCGCGACTCCGCCGCCGCGTGGTGCGCGCTGCGTCGAAGTTCTCGGGCGTGAAAGTCCCGCGCGACATCCTCCTCCGGATAGCCGAACTCTGCCTGCGGCTCGGCGTGGACGGGCACCGCGGTGAGATAACGGTCGCGCGGGCGGCGCGCGCCCTCGCCGCGTTCGAGGGGCGGGCGACAGTCACGGCGTCGGACGTGAAGCGCGTGGCGCCGCTGGCGCTGCGGCACAGGCTGCGCCGCGACCCGCTCGAACAGGGCGGCGGCGGCCCGCGCGTCGAGAGGGCGGCCGAGGAGTTGTTCGGCGGCGAAGGCGACGAGCCGGAGGCGTTGAACGACGGCGGCCGCGGTCGAAGGTCTCCGGCCGACGTTGACGAAGAAGCTGCTGCTCCTCTTGAAGGGTCGGCCGCCGCGAGAGCCGGCGACGCCGGCGGCGACTCGCGTTCCGTCACGCCGGACGCGGAGGGGCGTGGCCGTCCGGATGTTCAGACAAAGGAGTCCGTGGTGCCGCCAGCCGAGGTCAGGCTCAGGCCGGACGCGCTGCCGCGGCAGGCGGGCGCGGGGACTCAGTCCGGTCAACAGGCGACGGCGCCGTCTCGCCGTCGCGCGGGCCAGCGCAGGACGACCTTCTCGGCGCGGGGACGTTATGCGGGCGCGTCGGCGGCGAAGGCGGGGCGTGGGAGCGTCGCGCTCGACGCCACGTTGCGCGCCGCTGCGGTCGGGCGCGCGGCGCGCGGCCCGCGTCCTCCGGTCGGCGAGGCTCGTATCGAACTCGACTTCAGGGTTGAGCCGGAGGCGCTGCGCTTCAAGCGGTACAGGAGCCGTGCGGGCACGCTCTTCGTCTTCCTCGTTGACACGTCGGGCAGCATGGCGCTCAACCGCATCGAGCAGGCGAAGGGCGCGCTCGCGCAACTCCTGCGGCGCTCCTACGTCAACCGCGACCGCGTCGCGCTGGTCGCCTTCCGCGACGTCGGCTCGGAGCTGCTGCTCCCGCCCTCGGCCTCCGCCTCGCGCGCACGCGCGCTGCTCGACGCGCTGCCGGTCGGCGGCGCCACGCCGCTCGCCGCGGGCCTCATGCGCGCCCTCGACGTCGCGCGACGCGCGGCCACCGAAGGGGCGCGCAGCGTCCGCCTCGTCGTCTTCACCGACGGGCGCGCGAACGTCCCCCTGTCCGGGGAAGCCGGCGCCGAAGCCCCCGCGCGGAGGGAGCGCATCCGCGTCGAGATTAGGTCACTCGGCGCGTCGCTCTTGAAGGCGGGCGTCGCCTCGCTCGTCGTGGACACGCAGGGCCGTTTCACCGCCGGGGGCGAGGGGCGCTTGCTGGCCGACGCCCTCGGCGGCGAGTACGTCCGCCTGCCGCAGATGCTCAGATGAAAGAGGGAGACGAGGAGAGAGACCGGCGCGTGCTCGAACTCTGGGAGCGGCTCCTGGAGGTCGAGCAGCGCCTGATTCCGACGGGGCTGCACGTCTTCGGGCGCGCGGGCGCCGAGCGCGAGTGCGCCGACCTGCTGCGCGCCGTCGCCTCCTACGACCGCCCCGAGCGCGGCGCACGCGCCCTCACAGACCTCGCCGCGGAAGGGCTCGGCCTCGGCGCTTACGAAAAGCTCCTCGCCGACAAGTCCGAAGAAGGCTGGCGCCTGCGCACGCGCGTGGACGAGGTCGTGCGCGAAGGGGTTGAGGTCTTTCTGCGCGAAGGCGTCGGGGCCGCCTGCCGCCGGCTCCGCGAGCAGGCGCGGGTCGAGCCCGCCGAATCTCGCAAGGTCTTCGGGCTGCTCGCGGACGTGCGCGCGCAGCTGGGCACGAGCGGCGAGCTGGACGGGCTGGCGCGCTCGCTCCGCGGCGAGTACGTCGAGCCCGGCCCGGGCGCCGACGTGGTGCAGAACCCTTCCGTCCTCCCGACGGGGAGGAACACGCACGCGGTCAACCCCTACGCTGTCCCCTCGCACGCCGCGTTCGCGCGCGCCGAGCGCGTGGTCAACCTCCTGCTCGAACGCCACCGCGCCGAGCACGGGCGCGTGCCGCGCACGATGGCGCTCGTGCTCTGGGGCTTGGACAACATCAAGACGCAGGGCGAGGGCGTGGCGCAGGCGCTGTGGCTCCTCGGCGTGCGCCCCGTCCGCGACTCGCTCAACCGCGCGACGGAGGTCGAGCCCGTCCCGCTCGAACGCCTCGGCCGCCCGCGCGTGGACGTGGTGATGACCGTCTCGGGTATCTTCCGCGATTTGTTCGGCGCGACGATGATGCTGCTCGACAAGGCCGTCCGGTGCGTGGCCGCGCTCGACGAGCCGGGGGAGCTGAACCCGGTGCGCGCCAACGTCGCGGAGCGCGTCCGCGAGGAGGGCTGCACGCCGGACGAGGCGCAGCTCCGCGTCTTCTCGAACGCGCCCGGCAGCTACGGCACGAACGTCAACTTCATGGTGATGGAGTCGCAGTGGGAGAGCCCCGAGGCGCTGGGCGACCTCTTCGTCACGCGCAAGTGCTTCGCCTACGGCCGCGGCCCCGGCGGGCGCTCGCTCGAAGGGCGGGAGGCGCCCGGCGCGCTCGCCCGCGCCCTCTCGCGCGTCGAGGCGACCTACCAGAACGTGGACTCGTTCGAGATAGGCATCACCGACGTAGACCATTATTTTGAGTACCTCGGCGGCGTCTCGCGCGCCGTCGAGCGGCACGCGCGCGAGCGCCCGGCCATCTACCTCTCCGACTCGCTCTCGCGCGAGGCGCGCGTGCGCACGCTCCCCGAGATGGTGCGCCTTGAGACGCGCGCCAAGACGCTCAACCCGAAGTGGTACGAGGGCATGCTCGGCCACGGCTTCCGCGGCGTGGCGGAGATAGAGAGCCACGTCACGAACACCTTCGGGTGGAGCGCCACGGCCGACGCCGTGGACGGCTGGGTCTACGAGGAGGTGGCGCGCACCTACGTCCTCGACGCGGAGATGCTCGGGCGGCTGTCGAGCCTCAACCCGCACTCGGCGCGCTCGCTCGTCGCGCGCCTGCTCGAAGCCGAGGGGCGCGGCTTCTGGGAGGCCGAGGCCGGCGTGGTCGAAAAGCTCCGCGACGCCTTCGACGGCCTCGAAGACCGCATCGAGGGCGTCGCGTGAATCGGGGGATTGATTCGTCGGCTCATCGACTCGACGAGGAGACGGCCGGATGAACCGACGAATCAGTCTTTGAGTCCCGTGAAGATAACCGCACTCATCGTCGGCTCAAGTCTGCTCGGCCCGCTGCGGGAGGCGGAGGGCGAGATTAACCGCCGGCACGCGGCGGGGCTGCGCGTCGCCGCGCACAACCTCGGCGCGCCGCTCGCGGAGGACGAGTGGGACGCGGTCGAGCGCGACCTCGGCGAGTCGGAAATCGTCTTCGTCATCCACGTCACCGACGGCGAGAACGCCGAGCGGCTGATACAGCTCCTCGGGCGCCACGGCGCCGGGCGGCGCGCGGTCGTCGTCATCAACTGCATGCCCGAGCTGATGCGTCAGACGCGCATGGGGCGGCTGAGCTTCGGCGGCGCGTCGGGCGCCGAAGACGCGGGCGGCGGCGAGGTTCAAAGGCGCGGCGCGGGGCGCGCGCGGCGCCTGCTGGGGAGCGTGGGCGCGTGGATGGGCGAGCAGGCGCGCGCACGACGCGGGCGTGGCGGCGGCGGGGCGAAGCACACGCAGTACCTCCGCTTCGTGGAGCGGATGCCGGCGCTCCTGCGCTTCGTGCCGGGCGCGGGGCGGCTCGGCGACGTCAAACATTACCTCTACCTCTTCTGCTACTTCCTCCAGCCGACGCCCGCCAACGTCACCTCGATGCTGCTCTACGCGCTGAAGCACTACGGCGGCGACGCGCGTCTGGGGGGCGCGGAGGTGGCGCCGCCCGAGAGCGTGCCGGCGGTCGGCGTCTACCACCCCGACGCCGGCTCCATCTTCGAGAGCTTCGAGGAGTACCGCCGCTGGCACGACGCGCGGGCGCGGCGCGCGGGGACGCAGACGCTGGAGCCTTCGAAGACCGTCGGGCTGCTGCTGATGCGCACGAACGTCGTCAGCGGGACGCGGCGCCACTACGACGCGCTCGTCCGCGCCGTCGAGCGCGAGGGGCTGGCGGCGCTCCCCGTCATCTCGACCTTCATGGACAACCGCGACGCCTGCGCCCGCTACTTCGACGAAGACGGCCGGGGGCCGCGCGTGAGTCAGCTCGTGTCGCTGACGGGCTTCAGCTTCGTCGGCGGGCCGGCGATGAACGACAGCGAGGCGGCCGTGAAGTTTTTGAAGGGGCTGAACGTGCCGCTGCGCTCGGCCGTCAGCCTCGACGTGCAGACGATAGAGTCGTGGCGCGAGTCGCGGACGGGCCTCAACCCGGTGCAGGCGGGGATGCAGGTGGCGATTCCCGAGATAGACGGCGCGACCGAGCCGTTCGTCTACGGCGGCATGCCGGCGGGCGGCGCCGAGCCGTTGGCGCTCGAAGACCGCTGCCTGCGGCTCGCGCGCAGGCTCCGGCGCTGGAACCGGCTCCAGTCGGCTCCGCGCTCCGAAGTGAAGCTGGCGCTCGTCCTCTTCTGCTTCCCGCCCAACAAGGGCAACATCGGCACGGCCGCCGACCTCGACGTCTTCCCGAGCCTGCACGAAATCCTCACGCGGCTGCGCGCCGACGGCTACGACGTCGAGGTGCCGGCGGACGCCGACGCCCTGAGGGGGATGCTGCTCGGCGGCAACTCCGAGAGCTTCGGCGCGGTGGCGAACGTGGCCTACCGGATGGGCGTGGACGAGTACCTGCGCCTGTGCCCTTACGCCGGGGACGTCGAGAAAGAGTGGGGCGCGGCGCCGGGGCGCGTGAACACCTTCGGGCGCGAGCTGCTGATTCAGGGCGTGCGCCTCGGCAACGCCTTCGTCGCGGTGCAGCCGACGTTCGGCTACGAGGGCGACCCGATGCGCCTGCTGATGTCGCGCGGCGGCGCGCCGCACCACGGCTTCGCCGCGCTCTACACCTACCTCGAAAAAGTTTTCAAGGCCGACGCCGTCGTCCACGTCGGGACGCACGGCGCGCTGGAGTTCATGCCGGGCAAGCAGGTCGGGCTCTCGGGCGAGTGCTGGCCCGACCGTTTGATAGGCGAGCTGCCGCACGTCTATATTTACAGCGTCAACAATCCTTCCGAAGGCTCCATCGCCCGGCGGCGCTCGTACGCCGGGCTCGTCTCATACCTGACTCCCCCGGTAGAGGACGCGGGGCTCTACAGAGAGCTGGCCTCGCTGAAGGAACTGCTCCTCGCCTACCGCCAGTCGGCGGACGCGCGGGAGCGCGAACGGCTCTACGAAGCCATCGAGGAGAAGGCCGAAACGCTTCACTTCGCGGCGGAGTAGGGAAGGCTTTAACCGGTTCGTCGAAAAGGGGGAGGGGAGTATGGCCCGCCGTTTCGTCTTCGCCGCGACGCTCTTCGCGGCCGTCGCCTGTTACCTCACCGCTCTGTCAAACGGCCCCGCCTCGCCGAAGGCCGCGGCGCAGGGCTCACAACTGCCGGCGCTCGAACTCCGCCCTCCGCTCGGCGGCTTCACCGCGCCGGTCGGCGTCACGAACGCGGCCGACGGCAGCAACCGCCTCTTCGTCGTCGAGCAGGGCGGCCGGATACGCGTCGTCAAAAACGGCGCGCTGCTGCCGACGCCCTTTCTCAACATCTCGGCCCGCATCAGCTCGGGCGGCGAGCGCGGGCTGCTCGGGCTGGCCTTCCCGCGCGAGTACGCGCGCAAGGGCTACTTCTACGTCAACTACACGAACCCGGCGGGCGACACCATCATCTCGCGCTTCCAGCGGAGCGCCGCCGACCCGGACGTGGCCGACCCCGCGAGCGAACAGATTCTACTCACCATCGGGCAGCCCTTCGCCAACCACAACGGCGGGCAGCTCGCCTTCAGCCAGCGCGACCGGATGCTCTACGTCGGCATGGGCGACGGCGGCTCGGGCGGCGACCCCGGCAACCGCGCGCAGAATCCCGCCGACCTGCTCGGCAAGATTCTGCGCATCGACACCGAGACGGGCCGCCCCTACACCTACACCTCGCCGCCGACGAACCCCTTCGTGACGGCCGCCGGCTTCCGCCCCGAAATCTGGGCGCTCGGCGTGCGCAACCCGTGGCGCTTCTCGTTCGACCGCCTGACCGCAGACCTCTACGTCGCCGACGTGGGGCAGGGCAGTTGGGAGGAGGTCAACTTCCAGCCGGCGGCGAGCGCGGGCGGCGAGAACTACGGCTGGCGCATCATGGAGGGCACGCACTGCTTCAACCCGAACCCCTGCAACCCGGCCGGCCTGACGCCGCCCATCGTCGAGTACGGCCACGGGGCGGGCGACTGCTCGGTGACGGGCGGCTACGTCTACCGCGGGTTCCCGTACCCGCGGATGCAGGGGCTCTACTTCTACGGCGACTTCTGCACGGGCCGCATCTGGGCGCTGCGGCGCGAGTCGGGCGTCTGGCAGAACTCGCTGCTGCTCGACACCTCGATTCAAATCTCCGCCTTCGGCGAGGACGAGCCGGGGAACCTCTACGTCGTCAGCTACGGCGCCGGCCAAATCCACGAGCTGGTGGACGCCGGGCAGACGCCCGTGCCCGTGGCGACGCCGACGCCGACCGACGTCAGGTTCAACTCCGCCGGCTTCGCGGTGGGCGAGCAGGCGGGTTCCGTCACCGTCGGCGTCACGCGGACGGGCGACACGAGGGGCGAGGTGACCGTGGACTACGCGACCACGGACGGCACGGCTACCTCGCGCGGCGACTACACGGCGGCGCGCGGCACGCTGCGCTTCGCGCCGGGCGAGACCTTAAAGACCTTCACCGTGCTCGTCTCGAACGACGACACGCGGGAGGGGAACGAGACCTTCGGCGTGACGCTCTCGAACCTCGCCGGGAACGCGACGCTTGAGACGAGCCCCGGCCGGACGGTCACCATCACGGACGACGACGCGGCGACGGGCGCCGCCAACCCGCTCGACCGCTCCGACTTCTTCGTCCGCCAGCACTACCTCGACTTCCTCTCGCGCGAGGCCGACGCCGACGGCCTCGCCTTCTGGACGGGCGGCATCGAGTCGTGCGGCGCGAACGCCGCGTGCCGCGAGGTCAAGCGGATTGACACGAGCGTCGCCTTCTTCCTCTCGATAGAGTTTCAGGAGACGGGCTACTTCGTCTACCGGCTGCACAAGGCCGCCTTCGGCAACGCGGCGGGGACGCCCGTACCTTTGAGGTTCGCGGACTTCCTGCGCGAAACGCAGGAGATAGGGCGCGGGGTCGTCGTCGGGCAGGGCGACTGGCGGGCGCAGCTCGAAGCGAACAAGCGGGCTTTCGTCAACGCGTTCGTGGAGCGCGCGGACTTCGTCGCGCGCTACCAGACGGGGCAGACGCCGGCGCAGTTCGCCGCCGCGCTCAACCAGAACGCGGCCGCGGCGTTTACGCCCGCGGAGGAGGCTGACCTCGCCGCGCGCCTCGCCGACGGCCGCGAGACGCGCGCCGGCGCGCTCGGCCGCGTCGCGGAGGACGAAGACTTCAAGCGCGCCGAGTTCAACCGCGCCTTCGTGCTGATGCAGTACTTCGGCTACCTGCGCCGCGACCCGGACGCCGCGCCCGACGCCGACTACTCGGGCTACAACTTCTGGCTCTCGAAGCTCGACCAGTTCGGCGGCAACTATCACGCGGCCGAGATGGTCAAGGCGTTCCTCGCGTCGGACGAGTACCGGCAGCGGTTCAGGTAGGGCCGCGGCGGCGGCCCAGCACGGCGCGGCGGAACTCGGCGGCGGTGAGGCGGTGCTTGAAGGCGTGCGTGCCGTCGATGAGGACGACGGGGATGTCCCAGCCGTAGCGGCGGGTCAGTTCGGCGTCCGAAAGAATGTCCACCTCCTCGAAGGTGTAGAGCCCTGCGCAGCCGGAGTTTTCCATCTCGGCGCGCGCCTCCTCGCAGAGGTGGCAGCCGGGCTTGGTGTAGAAGACGACGTGCGGTTTTTCGCCCATTCGAGACCCCCGCCGGGCGGCTTCGGCCGGACGCCCGGCGGCGGAGTCTAGCACGTTTTGCCGCCCGCCGGCCCCGCTTCGTAGTAGAAAATAAATCTTGCCACGCGGGGGGCGGACGGGTTATAAAGACGGTCGAAGCCAAGCCATTTAATTCGGTTATTTTGGCGCGGCGCACTTCATGTCACGCACTAGCATTTGAATCCACGCGCGAAAGTCGAGCCCGAAGGCTCCGAAGTCGAGCCTCAAGCTCCTCTGCGGTGAACTCTACCGTCTCGCGCATGGCCCGCACCCGAAACCCCGGCTGTTGACAGGTTCCGAAGTCAAAGCTGTTTAGTGAAGGGAGGTCGCGGCGTGGATCAGAAAGACAATCCGACTCCGCCCGCCGAGGGTGCATCCGGCACCCGCAGCGACGAACAAGGGGATAAGCAGGCAGACGAGAAGGACGCGGGCGCGCGCCCGTCGGTCGCGGAGCTTTTAGCCGCCGCGAGGGGCGACGCCGCCCCGCCGAAGACCGTCGTCACGCCGCCCGCGCGCCGCGCCTCTTCGGGGACGGTCGCCGACTCGGCGCCCGCGGGCGACGCGCCGGGGAAGTCTTTCCCGGCGGCGACCCCGCAGGCCGCGCGCGTCGCGCCCGCCACCGGCGCCTCGAAGACCACCTCCACGCCGACGCCCTCGGTCAACGCGGGCGTGTCGAAGGCCGTCGCCGCCCGCCCGCCGGCCGGCCCCATCGTGCAGAGCTTCGAAGACCCGCCGGTCAACAAGTTCCGGCGGCGCATCGTCTGGGGCGTCGTCGCCTCCTTCACCGGCGTCCTCGGCCTGAGCATCCTGCGCTTCTTCCTGCCCCGCGCCATCTTCGAGCCGTCGAGCATCTTCCGCATCGGCTTCCCCGGCGACTACGCGCTCGGCGTGGACACCAAGTGGCAGCAGCAGTACCGCATCTGGGTCGTCAGGAACTCCGAGCGCCTGTTCGTCATCTACGCGCGCTGCACGCACTTGGGGTGCACGCCCGACTGGAAGGCGAGCGAGAACAAGTTCAAGTGCCCGTGCCACGGGTCGGGGTACGACAGCGAGGGCGTCAACTTCGAGGGCCCCGCGCCGCGCCCGATGGACCGCGCCGAGGTGAGGGTGGACGCCGAGGGGCAGATCGTCGTCAACACCGGCAAGCTCTACGACTGGCCGAAGGGCGGCACGAACCACTTCAACGACGACAACTCCTACATCCGAGTCTGACGGTCGGGGCGGTACGCTTTAAAGAACAAGCCGGGGTCTGGTTTCTCGAAAACGTTTGGGGCTTTGGGAGGAACGTATGGAGCCTGAACGACCCGAGGGGGACGGCGACGGCGGCGAGCCGCAGGGCTTGAGGCGCGGGGGCGCGGCCGGGGTGGTGGCGCGCGCGCGCGCGCAGGGCCTCGCGCTCAAGGAGCGCGCCGAGGCCGAGGCCAAGGGGTACAAGGACCCGCAGCAGACGCAGCTCTGGAAGTCCATCTTCCGCGTCTCGCACGACCGCTCCGACCCGCGCAACCGCTCCTTAGCCATCCTCTCGAACGTCTTCCTGCACCTCCACCCGGCGAAGGTCAACCGCGACGCCACGCGCTACTCGTTCACGTGGGGCATGGGCGGCATCACCTTCTACCTCTTCCTGGTGCTGACCTTCACCGGCATCCTCCTGATGTTCTACTACCACCCGACGAAGGTGCAGGCG